>CAYMWA010000258.1:0-3941 GCA_964393795.1 uncultured Roseivirgaceae bacterium | reverse complement strand
AGTCTCCTGGCGGGATTCCTTGTAACCTGCAGGCATGTCGGTGTTTGTTTCCATGGCAGTATGATTAGGTTTTGATTGGATGGACACGTAGCAATTAAAAATTCGTGCCGCGGGAGAGTCGATGGTCCATGGTCAGCATCCCATCATATACCGTCCCCTGACTATCGACCATTGACCATCGACTATCGACTCCCCGCGGAACAACAATTGTACGCACGCTCTGGAAAAGCGCGCATGGATCTCCGGACTGAAATCGCATGGCTGTTTATTTTGGCAATACCGACTGCGTCAATATCCTGGACCATCACCCATGAGGAAGTATTTCGCGAGCCGCGGGCCTATTTTGTACGGATGAGCAAGGAGGGCAGGCACATCCTGATCCGGAAGTTCTTTTACCTCTTCACATGCGAATATTGCTTCAGCCACTACGTCACCATCTTGATGCTGATCCTCACCCGCTTCACCCTGCTGATTGACGACTGGCGTGGATACATCATAGCGGGCTTTGCGCTGGTGTGGGTCGCCAATATCTACATGAGCCTCTATGCCTTCATCAGAGTAGACATCAAAAAAGAACGCATCAAAGCGAAGAACGAAGAAGAAAAGTCTCAGGACTGACACATAACCACAGAACCAACAAACAAACCACTGGCAAACCAGCAACCGGCTGCTGGCAAAGCAACTAATCGGCCGGAAGCTACGGCCGGTTAAAATTATTTCATCGTATGGCAACTGATATGGCGGCCATGGCATTCGATTTTAAGCGTGTATGGGAACCAGAAACTAACATTAATTCCAAAAGTTATGAAGGCGAAAATGTTTTGTGTGATACTATTGCTGTCCAGTCTTGCGTGCGAGGATGAGGATAAATTCAAGAAAACCCCGGCGGTTCCAGACGATATATTCAATGTCGAATTGTGTCCTGCCCTGGTGACCAATGTCAGTGCCCTGTTTCCGGAATCGAAAAATAACGAGGACAAATACGCACAATTGTTTTCAGGCGACACGCAGCAGCGGATCGTACTGACGAAAGATACCGAGGTGTACGTGAGCTTTGTTTCGGAAGCTGCCACACTCGGCAACGTGCTGGGATATTATACTTACAACGCATCGGCACCTCCTTCGTCCCCGGACCAAATCGACAAGCAACTTATTTTTCCGAATATCGACAACGCATATCTGTCGCCGGGCGACTCCCGGCAATTGGGTAAGACGCAGCTGAAAGCCGGCACGGTCATCGGATTTTTCCTGATCGTAGGCGGCTATCGCAATGACGGCGTTTACTTCCAGCGACCTACATTTTACACCGACGCCGCCTGGAACCGCGACGGCGGAAAACAGCATGTGTTGTACCAGGAAAGTGAATGCAGTGCTATCGTCGTCGGCTTTGAAGACAAGGCTTCGGCAAGTGCCGACAAGGATTATAACGACATCATCTTTACCGTTTCCGACAACGTCGACGATCTTGGAAACACTTCGTTCGATGTTCAGCATATCGCTACTTTAACGAAATAGAAGAAGCAAGCCACCGTCCACAGTCCAGAAGTAAGTAATAGTGAAAGAGGATGCATTGAAAAACACATTGGTTCGGATCGGGTCCAGGCTTACCGACCTCCGCAAGAAAAAGGGATATACCAGTCATGAAGACTTCGCCTATGACTTCGACCTTCCGCGCGTGCAGTATTGGCGGATTGAGAAAGGCAAAGCGAACATCACGCTGAAAAGCCTTTGCAAGCTACTCGTCATACACAACCTCTCCATTGAGGAGTTCTTCTGCGAAATTTACCTGGAACAGAAGGTGAAGGGATCCTGATCTGTTCATGTGGAACAATTTTCACCCTGGCGTGACCATCCTCCTCACGTTCACGGGTTCGGTGCGGGCTGTGGACTGTGCACCCTACCCGCGAATTGTTCACGCTCGCTCATGGCACGCTGTTTTACTTGCTTGTTTATGATCGTTACGGAAGAGCAGAAGTCGGAAGCCATGGCCTTTTATCAGGAGGCCTTAAAGCTGCTGGAAGAAAGCGGGGCGGATTTTATGTTGGGAGGAGGTTTCGCGACCTTTCACTATACAGGTATGTTCAGGGACACCAAAGACCTCGACATTTTCTGTTCGCCTTCCGAGTATCCGAAGATACTCAAGCACTTTTCACAGCGGGGTTATGAAACGCAGCTGACCGATGTGCGCTGGTTGGCCAAGGTTTTCAAGGGAGAGTACTTTATCGACGTGATTTTCAATTCCGTGAACAATATTTGTACAGTAGACGAGACGTGGTTCAACCATGCCCGCCACGGCACCTTCTCCGGCGTACCGGTAAAGTTTATTTCACCTGAAGACCTCATCTGGTGCAAGGCGTACGTACAAAACCGCGAACGCTATGATGGCGCCGATATCAACCACGTGCTGCTGAAGTACGGCAAAGACCTCGACTGGCAACGGCTACTCAAACGACTTGATGCGCACTGGCATTTGCTCTTCTCCCACCTGATCATGTTTCAGTTTGTGTATCCTGCCGACTTTCACGAGATCATTCCGCGGTGGCTTTTTGATGAGCTGATGAAACGTGCGCGCGAGCAATACGACCTGCCTCCCTCCGTCGAGCGCGTATGCCGCGGTCCGGTCATTGACAACACGCAATACAGCGTCGATATCAAAGAGTGGGGATACAAATCATACACAATCAAAACGGTCTGAGATGGCTGATGACAAGAAAGTTCGGATCGCCGCCGTCGGCGACATTCACGTACGCGAGTCCGATAAGGGAAAATGGACAGAGATGTTCAAGGAGGTGTCAAGGAAAGCCGACATCCTGGTAATCTGCGGCGATCTGACCGATACCGGCGACGAGTCGGAGGCGGAAGTGCTGGCGGAGGAGTTGCGTGTTTGCAGCGTGCCGGTGGTCGGTGTGCTGGGTAACCACGACTTTGAAAAGGGAAGGCAAAAAATCATCCGCCAGATCGTCCAGAAGGAGAACGTTCACATCCTCGACGGCGAAGCGATCGTTATTGAAGACGTCGGTTTTGCGGGCGTGAAAGGCTTCGGTGGTGGATTTGACACGCACATGCTTTCGATGTTTGGCGAAGCGGCCATGAAGGCATTTGTCCAGGAAGCCGTTGAAGAAGCCCTGCGACTCGACCGTGCACTGGCCCGCCTCGATGCGGAGTACAAGGTGGAGCGCAAGATTGCCATCCTGCACTACTCGCCGATACGCGAGACCATTGAAGGGGAACCGGAGCAGATCTACCCCTTCCTGGGCTCGTCTCGTCTCGCGGAGCCACTGACACGCCGGAATGTGGTCGCCGCCTTCCACGGGCACGCGCATGTGGGCAGTCTTGAAGGCAAGACCGCCGGAGGTGTACCCGTCTTCAACGTAGCGAAACCATTGCTTGTCCGGGCGGGATACAAGTGCCCGTACTACTTGTTCGAGGTACCCGATGATGGTCGCGTAGAATAGCAGTAGAATAGCATTTAGAACAAAGCCAAACCACTGGACGTATTTTTTGTTAATTCATTCTATTTTCTTACACCTTTCCCGGCCAACCGCTATTATGAGGTACCTTTAGTTTATTGAAGAACGAGGGAACTAACGAGGAACGGGATGTTTAAGAAAATCGAAAATCTATGGATCATTGATGATGACCCCATGGCCTCTTTTTATATCAAGCGGCTGGCAGAGTTGGGTGAACTGGCAAACATCATCACGATTTACGACAAAGCCCGTGGCGCGATCGACTACCTCCAGCAGCACAAACACTGCGAAGACCAGTTACCGGACGTGATCCTGTTAGACATTTACATGCCCGAAATGGACGGATGGACATTCTTGAAAGTTTTCGACGAGACCCGGCTCGAGTTTTCGAAGTCGATCGACATTTTCATTATCAGTTCAAGCGACCATTTGAAAGACATCAACAAAGCCCGCTCCATCCCACACGTGAAA
>CAYMWA010000257.1:2341-3991 GCA_964393795.1 uncultured Roseivirgaceae bacterium | reverse complement strand
AATGAGACGTTCGCGCAGCGCAAGGCAACGAAGCCGAACGTCATTGTCATCTACACCGACGATCAGGGGTCGCTGGACCTCAACATCTACGGTGCCAAAGATTTACAGACACCGAACATCGACGCACTCGCACGCCGTGGGGTACGGTTTACGCAGTTTTATGCGGCGGCGCCGGTTTGTTCACCGTCGCGAGCCGCGCTGCTGACGGGCCGGTACCCGCAGCGCGCGGGATTGGCAACAAACGCGTCGTCGGACAAAGGCGGGAAGAATGCCATGCCGACAGAACAGGTGACGATGGCGGAAATGTTCAAGGACGCCGGATACGTGACGGGACACATTGGCAAATGGCACGTTGGCTATTCACCCGAAACAATGCCCAACCAGCAGGGATTCGATTATTCCTTCGGTCACATGGGCGGATGCATCGATAACTACTCACACTATTTCTATTGGCAGGGACCGAACCGCCACGACCTGTGGCGCAACGGCGAAGAGGTCTGGGAAGATGGAAAATATTTTCCCGACCTGATGGTCGATGAAGTCCGGCGCTTTCTCGATGAGAACAAGGATGAACCGTTCTTCCTGTACTGGGCGTTGAATATTCCACACTATCCGTTACAGGGCCAGGCGAAGTGGCGCGACTATTATAAAGACCTGCCATCCCCACGTAGGCAGTATGCGGCGCTGGTGTCGACGATGGACGAGAAAGTCGGCGACGTGCTTGCAGCGCTCAAAGCGCTCGGCCTTGAAGAGAACACCATTGTTGTTTATCAGTCCGACCACGGACACTCCGAGGAAGAGCGCACCTTTGGTGGTGGCGGATATTCCGGTCCTTATCGGGGATCCAAGTTCAGCCTCCTCGAAGGCGGCATCCGGGTACCGGCGATCATCAGCTGGCCCGGACACATCGCACAGAACGAGGTGCGGACGGAGATGGCCTTCAACGTGGATTGGTTTCCCACAGTTGCTGACTTGTGTGACGTGCCTCTGCCGAAGCGAAAAATTGACGGAAAAAGTCTCGTGAAAGTGATCCGTTCCGAAAAAGCATCGTCTCCGCACGACACGTTTGTCTGGCAAAGTGGCGGCAACAAACAAGGACCGCAATGGGCCGTGCGTCAAGGCGACTGGAAGCTGATCCACAATCCACTTGGCGATAAGTTGTTTGGCGACGACGACGGCGATCAATTGTATCTGTTCAATCTGCGCGAAGATGTAGGCGAAAAAAACAACCTGGCCGCGCAGCATGCCGATGTCGTGAAAAGATTGAAGGAGATGTATGAAGAGTGGGCGAGAGAAGTTGATTGAAAAAATGTGTTGGGGTGTTGAGGTGTTGAGGTGTTGGGGTGCTTCGCCCGACGTAGCCTGCGTGGGGCTGAGGGTGGTGGCGAAGTCGGGTTGATGGACGCCCGGTCCCTGAGTTCGCCGAAGGGTCCGGGTTGGTGTTTCGAAGGGAGATAATGTGTTAATGTGTTCATGTGTTCGTGTGTTCATGTAGGTGAGGAGAAGGTGGAATGGGGCGGCATTGGATTGGGAGGTGTGAGGTGCTTCGCCCGACGTAGCCTGCGGATGGCCCGCGGGTTGCGGGCGAAGTCGGAGCTTCGCCCGACGTAGCCTGCGTGGGGCTGAGGGTGGTGGCGAAGTCGGGTTGAT
>CAYMWA010000257.1:0-2241 GCA_964393795.1 uncultured Roseivirgaceae bacterium | reverse complement strand
AAGTCGGGTTGATGGACGCCCGGTCCCTGAGTTCGCCGAAGGGTCCGGGTTGGTGCTTCGAAGGGAGGTAATGTGTTCATGTGTTCATGTGTTCATGTAGGTGAGGAGAAGGTGGAATGGGGCGGCATTGAGTTCTTCCTCTCAGACCAGACCTACCTTCAGGTGTTGCAGACTCCGGTAAGAGGAAATGCCCACTATAATCTCTCTTTCCATTGATTTTTCAAGAAGGATAAAAAAAAGGGCTTCCGGGAGGAAGCCTTTTTTATGACCTTACGTGAACTTAGCGGCGTTCTTCGGTTTACTTTTCCCTCAGCAACGCGATGATCTTCCGGGTGCTGTCTATTCTCTTTTTCAATCCGGCGCTGTACCACCACGCACGTTTTTCTACATCGTTATTGCGCTCTTCCAATTCCTTCTCCAATTCAACCAGGTACTTTTCATTCAGCGCCAGATAGCTTTGGAACGATTCAGGGTTGTGAAAGCCATCATTCTTCACTGTAAGATAGACCGGTGTGGTATGGGCCACCTGGTTGGGGCCTGCATAGCATCTGACCGCAATCCAGGTTCCGCTTTTTATTTTCAAGTCGAAGTTCAACTCCAGCGTTTCCGTTGATTGACCAGCGTCATCGAATGCTGCTTCTTTAAGCACGTTGCCATGGGCGATAATCTGCATTTTCGATAGGGGAACTTGTTCGGCGTTTCCAAGCGCTTTGGCGCTAATGGTCACTTTTCGCGGCTTCGACAGGTTAATTTCGTCGCCTGGAAGTTTGCCATCGATACTAAACAGGATCATGGGTCCCGAGGAGACAAAAGTGTGGCCGCGTTTCAGGTTTTCCTTCCAGGTACCGTAATCAAACTTTCCGTCAACGTGTGTATAAAATCTGACGTTGCCGATCCTGGCGTTCCATTTTGGTGCATCGGTGCCGAAGAGGGGTCCGTTTCCGCACCAGGGAAAGTCGGAGCCGGCCGTTGCGGTCAGCTTATAACCGAGATCCAGATAATGATAATAGTTTTGCGTCAGCAACGGGCCACCTTCCACGCAAAATTGGAGCAACTCCAGAAAGTCAACTTTCCCGGCCAACACGTCTAATGTCATTCCTGTAGCACCGTTGAAGGAAACGCCTTGATGGGCATATCCCATGAGCCCGTTTAACTCGTGAATTCTGTCAAAGACCTTATCATAATAATAGTATTCTCGGCTGCGCCGCACAAAATCGTCAGCCCCGAGGGCAATCGTATGCCCGAGTTGAGGTGTTCTCGGTTCTTCTTGTCCTGAAGCGAGCCGACTTTCCTCGGTTTCATAAACGCCCTCGTCGCCAAATGCGTATTGCGAAAAATAGGTCGCCCAGAAGTCACCCATCTGAAGCAATACTGCGACGTCGAGACCTTCCGCTTCCACCCACTTTGCGATAAGTGGATTTTCTCTTGGCGACCTGCGGAGATGAATATGTTCATCCGCCGAATACCAGCCATAGTCGGACATGTTGACCCATCGTTTCATCTCAAATGTAAATTCATTGACCATTCCTTCCTTGACTTCGATTTGCCGGGTTTGATCAACATATTCGGTTCCCTTTGACAGCAGGATGCTATAGGTTCCAGGTTTAAGGTTGAGTGTAAAATGGCTATCGACATAAAATGAGCTGTCGGGTTGATACCCATATCCCTCGGCTTGGTCATTTCGTCCGTACATAATGGAGATGGCCTCCTCCGGAAGGCCGGGTACATGTCCGTTGGCATCTGTCAGCCTTACGCGGACGGCAACGGGCTTTTTTGTTGCAAAGTCAATCACGGATACGTGAATTGAAGATTCGTCAATTTCAGGCGACGCAATTTCGCTGGCATACGAAGCCGTAAAAAACAGAGGAAGAAGAACAAATGTTAACGGTCGCATTTTCGATGGCTTACTCGTGAAAAAATATTTTTCTTCGTAAAACATTAGCCGGCGGGCAAAACAAAGAACGCGATTTAAAGTTATTTTTTTTCTTGTGAGAAGAACATTTTTAGGGCTGGGGTTAGTGCTTCAACGAGGGTGATGTGTTAATGTGTTAATGTGTTAATGTGTTCGTGTGTTCGTGTGGGGGGAGAGACGGGAGGATGTGGCGGCTTTGGATGTGTGATGTGTTGGGGTGTTGATGTGTTGGGGTGTTGATGTGCTTCGCCCGACGTAGCCTGCGTGGGGCTGAGGGTGGCGGCGAAGTTGGGTTGGGGTACGCCCGGTCCCTGAGCCTGCTCATGGCA
>CAYMWA010000256.1:0-3991 GCA_964393795.1 uncultured Roseivirgaceae bacterium | reverse complement strand
GCCCAATCCCCAATGACCAATCCCCAATGCCCAATGACCAATGACTAATGACCAATTACCAAAATTACAGGATACCTTGAAGTAATATGATGATAATAAGTACAGGTGCGATAAATCTGACGAAGAGTGGCCAGATCTTCATAAACAGCGAGCGCTCTAGTGCGGGATTACCCGTTTTTATTTCCTGAATGAGGGTATTCCGGTTCATTACCCATCCGACAAAAATACAAATGACCAATCCCAGGAAAGGCTGAATGTATTCGGTGGTTAAGGAGACTACGAACCCGAAGAGCAGATCAAAGTTGAGCGCAATGATCATACTGATCACCCAGAAGAATATGCCTATCCCGATGCTCGCAGTTGTGCGGTTTATTCGGCGATTGTCTACTGCGTAGGCGACAGGTACTTCGAGCATCGATATCGTCGAGGTGAGGGCGGCGATGATCATGAGGAAGAAGAACGCTACGGAAACGATTATGCCAATAGGTCCCATGGACTTAAACAACGCAGGCAATACGTTGAAGATGAGGTTTGGTCCGGAGATAAGAGCCCCGCTTTCATCAAATATTTGGGTGCCCGACGCCGAGGCGGCGTACATGGCGGGCAATACGAGCAACCCTGCGAGAAAGGCGATACTCACATCGCTAAGGGTGACGAGTCGACCGAGGCGGACGAGATCCTCATCCTTGCTTGTATAAGACGCGAGTACCAGCATACTGCCCACACCGAGGGAAAGCGAAAAGAATGCCTGGCCCATGGCACTGGTCCACAGTCCTGCATGTAACAGCTTGCTGAAGTCGGGCAACAAATAGACTTTTAATCCCTCCATGGCGCCATCGAGCGTGAGCACATAGCCCACGAGTATGATAAGAAGAAAAAGCAGTGTGGGCATAAGACGTGACGACCACTTTTCAATTCCGTCTTTCACCCCACCCGCAACAATCGCAATGGTAAGAATGAAAAAAACCGTACTGAAAACCATGTTGCTGACGACGCCCTGTGATATCATCCACTGTGCTGCGCCATCGGCGCCCATGACCGTCATTAGTGGCGCAATAAAGTAGGCCACAGTAGCCCCTGCGATGATGGAGTAGAAGCTCAGGATAAGGCCGACGGTAATAAGGCCCAAAAATCCGAACGGAACAAACGATCTTCCGCCGCTGATCTTCTGATACGTGCCCACCGGATTCGACTTGCCATGCCTGCCTATGATGAATTCTGCAAGAAGGATCGGATATCCGACAAGGAAGGCAATGAGGATGTACAAGAAAACAAAGGCAGCACCGCCATTCTGAGCGGTTTGTGTTGGGAAGCCCCAGACGTTTCCGAGCCCGATTGCCGACCCCGCCGCGGCCATGACAAATCCAAAAGAAGAAGAAAATTCACCGCGTGAAGCGCTCATGGAATGCAGGTTGAATGCAGGTTAAATACAAGTTGAAATACAGGTTAAATACCAGTTAAAATGCAAGTCGAATTTGGCTCCAAAATAAGCAGTTCCATGTTAGGAACATCCTTAAAGCCCATCTTTTTACCTGCATTTAACCTGCATTCAAACCCCGTATAACCCTGCACGGGTTTCCGGCGGCAAAGACATCAGGTGGGATATCCCTCGTGACTACGCTGCCTGCGCCGATGATACTTCGGTCGCCTATGCTTACCCCAGGACAAATTACGGCGCTTCCGCCCACCCATACATCCTCGCCGACGGCGATGGGCTTTGCGTTCTCGAGTCCTGATGCGCGCACTTTGTAGTCTATCGGGTGCGTTGCAGTGTAGATCTGAACATTGGGGCCGAACAGTGTGCGGTTGCCAATGGTGACCTGAGCGACGTCCAGCACAATGCAATTGAAGTTGAAGAAAACCCTGTCGCCTACTTTCATGTTGGAGCCGTAATCGCAGTAGAAGGGAGGCTGTAGCCAGAGGTCCTTACCGGCGTTGGGGATTAGTTCTTTGAGGATGCGGCTACGTTCGATGGTCTCATCTTCGCGCGTATTATTCAGCGCCGCGATCAACAGTCGCGCTTTCATTCGTTCATCTGAAAGTTGCTTGTCCAGCGGATCGTACAGTTCACCCGCTAGCATTTTCTCTTTTTCTGATCGTTCCATAGCATGAGTGGTCGCTTTCGCCCAAAGTTATTCAGGGTAATTCCTGTGCCAACCTTAGCAACTCGTTCGTGGTTTTCCAATTGCGCGTTGTGGCGATAACACCAAGCCTTGACTCGAGGAAATTGTTCGTCAGTTTGGAAGTGCCGTATCCATTCGGACAATACAAATAAACGGCCTGATCGGAGACCGATATCCTTTCTCCGCGCTGAAGTTTTCCTTCAATTGCATCCAGTTCGTACGGCTTCGGCTTTGCGGAAAGAAATGTCACATGCAGGAATTTAGGGTCCAGTGCAGTGTCCTTTGCGAGCGGGTTTTTGGTGATGACTTTCTTTAGCGTATTGAGAGGCAATACAATGACGGGTACATCACACGCAAAAGCTTTCGCGATTTGTTGCGCTATTTTTTTCTCGTGTTTGTCTGGTTCGGCGGTTTTTCCAGTAAAGATGACGTTGCCGCTCTGTACATAGGTGGTGACATTGCCAAACCCCAATTGTTCATACATCGCCTTCAATGCTGTCATTTTAATAAGGTTCTTTCCACTGACGTTGATTCCTCTAAGTATTGAAATGTAGGTCGGCATATAAAGTCGGTTTTGTTCGACATGAATCCGGACGGACTTCAGACTCGAAAGTCGAAGATAAGGATATTTCCAGAACCAGAGCAGTCAGTGTCTGAAGTATCTCAGTCCGCGGGGGAGGAGGTGCGCACCAATAGTTGGATATCCTTCGCTACAATGGTCATGTCATTGTTAAGTTGATGGCCACCGTTGGATATTTCGCGAAAAGTTGCCCGCGGAAGCTTTTGCCGGTAAAGGCCGAGGTGCGCAAATGGCACTTCTTCATCATCGCGACTTTGATAGAAAAAAATCGGAACAGCATCGGGAAGTTGATCAGCGAAACCTTCTCGCAGTTTGAGGCCTTCCTTCCACTCTTCATCACCACTCCAAAAGGGTGTCGAGACAAGGAAAATCCCGGTAATCATTTTATGGACTTGATTTTCAGACAGGGCTTTCAACAGCAGAGAAGCGCCCAGCGAATGGCCCACCAAAATAACGCCGTCATTAACCGCCACGATTTCATCGTTGATCTGCTGCACCCATCCGAAATCCGGCAACGCTTCGTCTGTGTGCATTCGGGGATAGTGTACCTGGTAGGCAGGTCCCAATGCAGCTTGCAACGAAGTAACCAACCTGGCATCTGCTTCATAACCTCCGTCGCCTCCTCCTTGTATAAACAGTACGTACTTTTCCATATTGGAACGTTTAAGTATTTGTTAAAACATACCCACTTTTCGTGCGACAAGAAAAAATCCGGTGATCGCGTTGGGACAAGAGTAAAGTGAAGGTTGCCTTTTCTTTAAACGCATTTGCGTTTTCTGCTTTTAGGATAGATTGGCAATCATCTTTTCCAATGTCGCTATAAGATTCGTGTACGCTTGTTCTGAAATGCCTGCCATCGCCCTTTTCCTGAATTCCAGCTGTGCTTCCCGCGCCGCCGAATATAATTGTAAGCCGCTGTCCGTGAAGGCGAGGGGCTCGCTCCCAGAAACGATATTCCGCGCGCTCAATGCATCAACAGCGCGTCTCACTTCATCGGGAGTGGCAAACTCCATCAACATCTCTGGCAAAAGCCGCTTCCCGCTAACAGACGACTCATGGATAACGCTTAACACTTGCCACTCAAGCCGTGTTATCCCCAAATCAGAGTGAACGCGATTGATTCCTTCGGTTAGTAAATTGTCTACTTTTTTAAGATAGTATCCGATAGGGGGTTTTTTGTTGTCCATTGTTGTCGTGATTAGCCGGGCAGCCCGTTTAGATTCTCAATATATCGTTTTTCATTGAGAGTTCGCAGCATTTTTCGCCTCAAGGGAGAATGTGAATTTCG
>CAYMWA010000255.1:0-4010 GCA_964393795.1 uncultured Roseivirgaceae bacterium | reverse complement strand
TGAGCTACTCCCGCTTATATGTCTTAGGTCAGCTTGGGATCCGCCAGCCGGCGGACTACCAACTGAGCAACTCCCGCTTTTTCGCGGTTAATTTCGGCTGACACCCGTAAATTAAAAAGACTTTCCTGTCTTTTTTATATGCCGCCTCAACCTTTTTCCGGGGCCCCGCCACCGTTCCCGTTTCACTTTTGCGATGAGTTGCGCAATAGGAAACCCCGTTTTTCAGGGCATTGCGCAAAGGAAGTATAAATAAACGCGAAAAACCCCAATAGAATATTTTGAAAACAGCTACATTAAGTACAAGATAGAAGCATCATCCCCAATGCTGGTTGAAATCGTAAACAATTACCTCCCAATATGAAGCGAAAACTTTCACTTTTCATTTCGGTCCTGCTAAGCGCGACGGCCTGTTACTTGTCGTCGTGCGACAACGAGGATACGCGGCCGACGTTTCCGTTGTCGGCGGAAATTTTCCATAGTGTCGACGGAAAACAAGTCGCATTCGCCGCCCTCACGCACAGTGCGAACAGTTGGCTCTGGGACTTTGGTGACGGGCAGACGAGCACTGAAAAAAATCCGGTGCATGTTTATGAAGAAGGCGGATATTATGTCGCCACATTAACGGCAAAGGATGCTGCCGGGAAGACGGTCACGAAAGAAGTGACCCTTGCGCTTGAACTGACGCCCTACGCGCTCCTTACCGGAGACCATACGGCTGACGACTACCAGGGTAAGACGTGGAGACTCTCTCCAGACCATGCTCCTTTGGGGGACTACTTTGCTACGGCGGACCCTAACCTGACCGTGGTAGAGGACACACCCAAACCGCTGTCTACGTCAATCTTCGGTCAACTGGGATTTGGCGATGCCTATGCAGACGAGTTCACCTTCCACTACGATGGAACTTATACGCATGATGTCAAAGAGGACAAAGCGAGCTTCGGCGGTGTCGTTTATCAGTTTGTGTTAAACGGCGGCGTCGACGTCCTCAATTACAATGAGGACTATGGGTTGTGTATTGCGAAGTATACGCCGGATGAGAACGCGACTTTCACTTTTACCGAAAACGAGGATTTCCATGTTGAGTCCGTTTATGGCGGCATAACGTTCGAGGATGCAATGACGCTCGATTTCTCAGGAACCGAATTTATCGGTTTCCGCGACTTTCAGCGCAAGGTCGTCGTCAGGTCGATATCGCCAACGAAAATGCAACTTGTGCTGTTCATGGCCGCCGGCCAAGATGCGGAGATTATCGGCGTGAATACACACGCGCTGATCCTGACTTTCGAAGCCGTTAATTAATCTCTTTAAAAAAACCGGATATGAAATACAATTACTTAATAGGCAGAATGCAATGGTGCCTGTTCACACTTGTGCTCTGCGTTGCCACAGCGATCAATGGTGCAACGCTGTACGCAGCACCGCTCCAGCAAAACATCACGGTTACCGGATTGGTAACGTCGGCGTCGGACCAGGCCGGTCTTCCGGGTGTAAGCATCGTGCTGAAGGGAACCACCATCGGTACGGTAACGGATGTGAATGGGAGGTACCGCATCGACGTTCCGGCCGAAGCCACGCTTGTGTTTTCTTTTGTCGGATTTGAAAGCCAGGAGATTGCAGTCGGTGAGCGTACAACCATCGACGTTGTGATGCAGGAGACCGTCGAGGCTCTTCAGGAAGTGGTTGTGACCGCACTAGGCATCAAGCGTGAGGAAAGGTCACTTGGCTATTCGGTTGAAAATGTTGACGGCGATGAATTTACACGTGTCGCACAAGAGAATTTCCTGAACTCCATGGCGGGGAAGGTGTCGGGTGTGACCATTAGCTCGACCGGTGGTACCGGCTCCACTGTCAGCATGATTATCCGTGGTGCGACCTCACTGAGCAACGACAACCAACCGTTGTTTGTCGTCGATGGCGTACCGATCTCGAACACGTTTAACAATGTCGGCGGATTTGGCTCGGATAACAGGGTAGACTATGGTAACGCTGTTGCTGACCTGGACCCTGAGAACATTGAAAGTGTCAGCATTCTGAAAGGGCCGAGTGCGGCCGCGCTTTACGGTACCCGGGCGGGGAACGGAGTCGTGCTCATCACCACGAAGAAGGCAGAGGGCAAAGGCATGAAGGTCTCTGTGACATCCAATACCGTGTTTGATATCCCGGCGCGCTTCCTGAACACACAAACGAAGTTTTCGCCGGGATACTTCGCCATCAGGCCCGAAAATATCGGAGGGAGCATATTGCCGCCCATTACCGCTTCCGAAGCCAGCGGAGGCATTGAAACGGACCGCGGTTACTGGGCGGTGCAATGGGAAGCGCCACTGGATGCCAATGGTGTTCCGATCCCGACCGAAGTGGTATCCTATCCCGACAACGTCAGGAATTTTATCAATGACTACGCCTTCACCACCACCAACGGCGTTGCGATATCGAACAGTTCGCCGCTACTCGATTATCGCCTGGGCGTAACGAACATGAAGCATAGTGGCCTGGTGCCGAATTCTGATCTTCACAAGAATAACCTGTCGCTTTCCGCTTCCTCAAAAGTGCGCGATAATCTGACCATTAGTACAGACATCAACTTTGCCAATAACTGGGCAGACAACCGGCCGGCCTCCAATCGGGGCACCAATCCTTTGCAATGGGCGTACAACCATCCGCTTAATATCGATATCCGCAAACTGAAGGATTACCAGACACCCGACGGCGTGAAAAGGGTTTTTTCAGCTTATGAAAACCCCTATTTCCTGGCCTATGGAGTCAACAATAGTTTTAACCGTTACCAACTCTATGGAAACATTACCGCCAACTGGGACATTTCTTCGAAGTTCAGCGTGATGGGGCGGATGGCACTCAACCGGTTGGATGAAGTACGCGAATCCAAGATCAGCCCGGGCTACGCGGATGAGCCGAACAACGGCGCGTACGGAATTGTAACCAGCAATCATCTGGAGCGCAACATGGACGTTCTCGCTACCTACAAAGACCAATGGGATGATTTTTCACTCACGGTATCCGGCGGTGGTAACGTCCTCTATGCAAAAGGTGCGAATGTGAGCAACTCGTCGAAGTCCGGATCGGGATTGGTTACGCCCAACCTGTTCACAATTCAAAATATCAAGTCCGATGCGTTGAACTACAGTAACTACAGGAGCCAGCGGGGGATTAACAGCGTTTACGCAATGGCAAACCTCGGATGGAAAGATGCCGTCTACCTCGATCTTACAGCGCGCAACGACTGGTCGAGCACCTTGCCGCCGGAGAACCGCTCCTACTTCTATCCCTCCGCATCGCTGAGCGTTATCGTTGATGAATTTGTGAACCTGGGAAATCAGGTTGATATGTTCAAAATAAGAGGCGGCTGGGCGCAGGTGGGTAACGACACCAGCCCTTACCAGTTGCTTGCCACATATCAGAATGCAGGGCAGTGGGGCGATGCCATCCGCCTGGCGAAGGACGCACGGTTGCGCAGTCCGAACCTTAAGCCCGAACAGGCAACCTCTTTCGAAATCGGTACGGAGCTCAGGCTCTTTGCCAATCGTCTTCGTTTTGATGCGACCTATTATACGTTAGACAATCGCAATCAGATTCTGGGCGTGCCGCTTGCCGTCTCTACCGAATTCACAGGGGTGACTATCAACGCTGGATTGCTGCGCAGTCGCGGTGTGGAAGTAATGTTGGGAGGAACGCCGCTTCAAACGCCGGATTGGAGACTGGATTTAAACGCGACTTTCACGAAAAACGATAGCTGGATACTTGAGCTTACAGACGAGGTTGATTTCATCGAGTTCTGGGATCAGGCGAGGGTGAAGAATATTGGCTATGTGAAGAATGACGCGCTCGGCCAGGATGGACGCGTTGGCAACCTGTATTCGCGAAAAGTGCTCAGGGTTACCGATGAAACGTCTCCCTATTACGGTTATCCGATTCTTCCGAACGAAGGCGCCGACACGGAATGGATAAAGGAGGAGGAATATTCCAAGATTGGAAACTACAATCCGGATTTT
>CAYMWA010000254.1:0-4103 GCA_964393795.1 uncultured Roseivirgaceae bacterium | reverse complement strand
AAGGGCAACTTCCGGGAAGTTTTGAACTTCCCGGAAGTTGAACCTTGGTTGACGGGCGCCCTATTTCAGACGAAGACAGTTGGGCGGGCCCTTGTGGAACGTGCTATGTCTTGTGGAGTAGGCCGGGTTGCAAGTTGCAGGTTGCAGGGCGCAGGCTTGAGCCCGAAGGGCAACTTCCGGGAAGTTTTGAACTTCCCGGAAGTTGAACCTTGGTTGACGGGCGCCCTATTTCAGACGAAGACAGTTGGGCGGGCCCTTGTGGAACGTGCTATGTCTTGTGGAGTAGGCCGGGTTGCAAGTTGCAGGTTGCAGGGCGCAGGCTTGAGCCCGAAGGGCAACTTCCGGGAAGTTTTGAACTTCCCGGAAGTTGAACCTTGGTTGACAGGCGCCGTATTTCAGGCGAAGACAGTTTCAGGTTGCAGAGTTACTTACAACTCACCACTCACAACTCACCACTCACAACTCACCACTCACCACTCACCACTCACCACATAGAAGTGCCCGTCTTCCGCGCCGACGAGGAGATCAGGGATTCCATCGTTATTCAAGTCTGTAACGGTCGGGCTGGTGGTGTGGCCTGCAAGCACCAGATCGCCGAGGGGCTCGCTGTACCGGAAATGTGTGCGCCCGTCTTTTTCACCCGCGTTCTCCATCACTGAAACATTCAGGCTGTTAACAATCAGGTCTACCCTCCCATCGCCGTTCCAGTCGGCGATACAGAATTTCCGCCGTCCGCTGGCCCCAAACTGTCGTGTGTTGAGCCGCAACGGCCCGGCTGTACTATCCTGGACCCGGTGCTTCTGGTCGTAACCGGAGTAGTCACTGCCATAAAAAATGCGCGCACCTGGCTTCAGGTACAGGTCGTCGCCCTTCCTGAAACGCTCAAAATAGCTCAGGTACCCCTCGTGGTCGAGCATCACCAGGTCCATCAGCCCATCGCTGTTCCAATCGTACGCGAGCGGCGTCGTACGCCACTGCGGTGCAAGAGTTTCGGGGGCAGGCGTCCACCACGTGCCCGCGGGCTTGGGGATCGCCGCGCCACCCCAGTCGACTTTCACAGGCCGCGCGGCCGCCAGTCGGGGCACCTTAGCAGACCCCACGTTCCGAAACCAGACGACCTTTCCCCAAATGGAATTCACGATCAGGTCTTTTCGTCCATCACCATCCCAATCCGCTACCGAAAGCGTCGTATATCCCCACTTTGCTTCCGCGGGTCCCTGAATGGAGCCGTTCTTTCCGGCCTGAAAACGGATGACTTCGCCATCTGCCTCAAGCAAAACCGGAGGTGCCCAGCGGGGCATGCCATTCGCGGTCCCGAGGTTTTCGATGAAGCCGATGTAGCCGGCCGTGTTGCCGCTGATGAGGTCGTCGTCTCCATCATCATCCCAATCGACGGCAACAGGTGTCGCCAACGCACCGAACTTTACGTTGTCTGCCTTTTGCTTAAAGTATACAGGCGATTTGAAAATCGGCATGCTGCCTTGCACTTTGCCGGTGTTCTCTATCAGCGCCACCCGTCCGTCTTCATCGCCGACAACAAGGTCGACGAACCCGTCCTTATTCCAGTCGACAGCCACCGGGATAATCATTTCAAGATCCATCTTGATCACACCCGATGCATTTCTCAGTACTTCCCCTTTTCGATACACCGGCTTCGCCCGCGTGCCCGTATTTTCGAACCACGTAAACCGGTCGAGGAATTCACCGCAGATGATGTCGAGATCGCCGTCATTGTCAAAGTCGGCGAAGTTCGGAGAGGGCGCACCGTACATATCGATCGGCGCACCGCCCGCTTCAAGCCGGCGATACGGTGCATAGGTGCCGTTGACGTTTTCCACCAGGTACACGTAGCCGTGAAGGGGACCGTTCGTCCAGTTGCCGTTGTCATCGTACGCGTTATCCCATCCGTACAGCGACCAGTCGTCTACGCCGATGATGAGATCTTCATCGCCGTCGTTGTCAAAGTCGACGATCTTCCATTGATTGAAGCGCGGTTTGTCGGGAATATCTTTGGCGACGTAATCCGCGGGCAGCATGTCATACACTTCCGGCGTCGACCCTTTGCGGAAGTTCTTTAACTCCCTTCCGGGGATGAGGACCCGTGTCTGTCCATCAGTGTACGAAACCTGCACGTCGCGTAACGCATCGCCTACACGTACCGGCGGCTCGAAAACCGGAAATTTGTCCCCACTGCTGTTTTCAAAAAACCAGATGCCGTTGAAAGGCTCGTCATTACAGGAAACGACAAGATCCATATCGCCATCGCTATCGTAGTCCGTCGGGATTGGCCAGGCCCACAGTCCAACGCCGAGGTCAGCAACGGCGCCGGGATTGTTGTATTTGAGGATTTGAAAGGTCGCCTTTTTACCGGCGACGGGTTGGCCGCTTGCCACACTGGCGAAGAAGACCACGAGGGTCGGTATCATCAGGAAACCGGTGACCCTTGTCATTGAATTTGTCGCGTATCGCATTGTAGCCGAAGATAGTGGTGAACCGGCGGATAGTCAATGGGATTTTTTGCGGTCACGGCTGTAATCGCCCGGAAATTTCCTTATTTTCGCCGTCCCAAACTATGGCACTTTACGACCAATATCCGGTACACCTCCATAATTCCCTTACGGGGAAGAAAGAAAAATTCAACAGCATCCACGCCGGCCAGGTCGGCATGTATGTTTGCGGCCCCACGGTATACAACAAGGTGCATTTGGGCAACGTGCGTACGTTTCTGACGTTCGATATCATCTTCCGGTATTTCCAGTTTCTCGGCTACAAGGTTCGCTACGTGCGCAACATCACTGACGTCGGCCACCTGGAGAGCGATGCCGACGAAGGTGAAGACAAGATCGCGAAGAAAGCGCGGCTCGAACAGCTCGAACCGATGGAAGTGGTCAAGCAGTACACTGAAGACTTCCATGAAGTGATGCGGCAGTTCAACATCCTGCCGCCGAGTATAGAGCCTTCCGCAACCGGTCATATCGTCGAGCAGATCCAGGCAACGGAGGAATTGATCAGGAAAGGGTTGGCCTACGAAGTGAACGGCTCGGTATACTTCGACGTGAAGAAATACAACCAATCTCACCCCTACGGGATATTGTCGGGCAGAAAGATAGAAGAGTTGATGGAGAGCGGGCGTGCCCTCGACGCCCAGGATGAAAAGCGGGAGAAGATCGACTTCGCCCTCTGGAAAAAAGCGTCGCCATCGCACATTATGCGCTGGCCTTCGCCTTGGGGCGATGGATTTCCCGGATGGCACATCGAATGTACCGTGATGAGCACAAAGTACCTCGGCGAGACATTCGATATTCACGGTGGCGGCATGGACCTCAAGTTTCCGCACCACGAGTGTGAGATTGCGCAAGGTACCGGCGTGCATGGAAAAGCTCCGGCCCATTACTGGGTTCACTCGAACATGCTCACCGTGAACGGACAGAAGATGAGCAAATCGCTCGGCAACTCCTTTCTTCCCGGCGAACTGTTTTCAGGCGACCATCCGCTTCTCGAAAAAGGCTATTCTCCCTACACAGTGCGGTTCTTCATGCTGCAATCGCACTACTCAAGCACACTGGATTTTTCTAACGAAGCACTTCAGGCGGCGGAAAAGGGATACCGTAAACTCAGTCAGGCGCTCAAGACACTGAAAGATCTACCGCCGCCAACAGAAAATGCAGCTGCAGATGCAGCAAGCAATTCCGAGCTGGTCAGGTTATGCGAAGCGTGCTTCGAAAACATGAGCGACGACTTCAACACGGCGAAAGTGCTGGCCGTACTTTTTGAGATGGCCTCGCGCATCAACGACTTTAAAGCGCACCCTGCCATGCTGAAGGCGATCAAACCAGAGACCTTCGCCCGCTTCAGGGAAACGTTCAGCGGTTTTATGGAAGATGTGCTTGGACTGAAAGAAGAAGTGTCGCAAGACGAAAAACTGCTGGACAACGTCCTGAAAGTACTCATAGACCTTCGCAAGAAGGCGCGCGAAGACCGGAACTACGCACTTTCTGACAAAATCAGAGACGATTTAAAGAAACTTGGTGTTCAACTGATGGACGGGAAAGATGGGGAGATGGACTATGTTATAGAGTAGTCTTGACGGATTGGCGTTGGGG
>CAYMWA010000253.1:0-4103 GCA_964393795.1 uncultured Roseivirgaceae bacterium | reverse complement strand
CGCGGTGTCAGTACGGATGGGAAGACCTATTTTCCCATCGGTTCTAACGACCAGACTATTCCATGGTTTTATGGGCTGTACACGTATCTCAATACCGATATCCCCTCCGTTAAGGAGAAGGAGATCATTAAAGACAAGCTAATAGAAGTTGTCAACGCTATCCGGCTCAATGAGTGGAGGTTTCCGAGTGCCGGAATCTTTACAGGCGACTTTAGGGATGATTTGCTTGACAACCGCTTTCTGGAAGCGCCGTGTTATCTCCTCTTGCTAAGAGCGATGCACGAAATCACGCAAGACGATGATTGGTTACAACGGTACTACATGGCGTTGAAGGAGCGTCCGGAAGGGGCGTCGTTGACACGTGCCGAAATTTGCGCTGAAGGCATTGCGTATGACGCGAAGATGTGGGGTAACAGCCGGGGCTATCTTTGGATTTATGTCATGAAGCAGGCAGCCCTCGTTGAATTGGCAAGCTTGGAGAAAGATCCGGCCATGAAAGCGAAGTTTACGGAGGGCATTACAGCAAACAAGGAATTAGCCCTTGAGTTTGCAAAGGACTTCTCTCAGTTTGACAACGACGACGAGAAAGTATTCGGTAACGCCGACTGGCGGGCGTGCTATCCGGTCTGGTATCCACAACAAACACTGCAAGACGCCATTACCATTGCTGGAACAGGTGATAAGGAAAAGATTGGAACGCGGAAGCGTTACGAGCGTTCATTGATGACTAACCCCCTTGCGGCCTCTTCAATAATTGCGCTGGCAGGCGATAAAACACATTGTCCGCTGATTGAAAAAGTTGTCAGGCATTATGATTACTCCAAACTGTACCTGTCGGAATTTTTCTATGCCGAATTTGCTTACTACGCGATGCGATGCCAGCCATAATGCAACGTTCGCCAGATTGAGATGCGCGAAGGGTTTGCATACTTATCATGATCTTCCAGCACTCCCGCCAACGGCAGAAGTCGAGAATATTCTGAACAGCTTCCTTGCCCAGGTAGTGGTCGATCCGATAAATCTGCTCCTCTGAAAAAACGGAATTCAAAAGTCTGTTCAGTGCCCTGGCGGATTCAAGATCATGCCCAAAAGGCTTTTCAATAACCACTCGTGACCTGTCGGTATGTGCAGTCAGCTTGTGCTTCGCAAGTTTTTCAGCAATGGTGCCGAAAAATCTGGGAGCGACAGCCATGTAGTAAATGAGGCATGGATCGCTCTCCCATTCCTTCTTAAGTTTCCGGATCCAATCCGCCTGCGCGAGATACGTGTTGTCATCTGAGATCTCCGAACTTTGATAATAGATATGCCGTTTGAATTCGTTCAATTGGTCATTATTCGCATCCTCCTTTCCCGAAGCGTTCTCAAGTTTCTCAGCCAGCAACTGGCGGAAATTTTCGTCTGTATACGCAGTGCGTCCCATTCCAATGATCGCGAAATTATCGGGCATCCATTTTTGAAGGAATAGATTATACAGTGCTGGAATAAGTTTGCGCGAGGTAAGGTCGCCGGTTGCGCCAAAAATGAAGAAAATCACCGGGTTTGAGGGGACCGGGGTGCTTGTTACGTCCATTATCATTCAGTTTGCGAGCTGAAATTAGTAAAACCACTGGACAATTAGCGCTTTCTTCCCGCTATCCTTGATGTCTACCATATGATTAATTATTATTATATCGACTTACGCGTTAAATTTTTCAAGAGTAATATCACCGACAATATCTGGACGAAGTCGAAGTTGCCATGACGGAGGAAAGGGAAATATCGAGGCATGCTGAGATGGTTTGAACATCAAGACTGGAAAACATACGCACCAAGCACTGACTTCAAATAGCAAACTTTCAACTCATGATTCGAAACTACCTCACCATCGCCTGGCGCCAGTTGAAAAGACATGCCTTTTATTCGTTCACTAACATAGCCGGCCTCGCCGTCGGCCTGGCTGCCTGCATTGTAATCGTCTTGTTTGTTTTTGACGAACTGAACTATGATGCCTTCAATACCAGGGCGGACAGGATTTTCAGGGTACACAACGAAGTAAAATATGGCAGCAATCATTCTTACATGAACGCGTGCTCGGCGCCGACTGCTCAACTGCTGGCCGAGAACTTTCCCGAAATAGAATCGACTGTACGGTTTATCCAGTTCGGTACCTATCTCGTCAGGACTGCCGACGCAAAGGAAAACATAAAGGAAGCGAACCTTGCCTGGACGGACAGCACCGTGTTTAAGATTTTCTCGCTGAATGTTATTGAAGGGAATCCGGAAACCGCATTGGTAAGACCAGCGAGTATGGCCATCAGCAAACGTGCGGCAAAGAAGTATTTCCCTTCGGGCAGCGCCCTCGGTAAGTCGCTGATCCTGGATAATCGCTACCACTTTACGGTTACGGCTGTCTATGAAGACATTCCGGAGGCTTCGCATTTTCATTTTGACTTCCTCATGTCGCTCGTCGGAGACCTGCCTCCGGCGAAGGCGGCTCAACGGACCGAGCTGTTTGAACGATACAACTTCAGAACCTATCTCTTGCTACAACCCGGTGCCGACGCAAAGCTGTTGGAAGCCAAGCTTCCTGGTTTTATTGAGAAGTACCGCGGCATGCACAATGCCGATGGTTCTTTTTCCATGGACCAATTTCGCACGTCCGGCAACAAGCATGAAATGACACTAATGCCTCTTCGCGACATTCACCTCCACTCTCACCTGGATGGAGAATTTGAATCCAACGGAAGCATGGCGTATGTGTATCTTTTTTCAACGATCGCTGCATTCATTCTGATTATTGCTTGCATTAATTTTATGAACCTATCGACAGCCCGATCGGCCAACCGTGCCAGAGAGGTCGGTGTGCGAAAGGCAATGGGTTCGCTGAGGTCCCATCTGATGCGTCAATTCCTGACCGAGTCGACGTTGGTAACAATGGTAGCATTTATTCTGGCGATCTGCATTGCCTATTTGTTTTTGCCGGTTTTTAATCTGCTCGCGGAGAAGCAGCTTCAATTGCCATTTAATGATCCTGTATTTTATTTGTCGCTTCTGGTAGGGGGTCTCGCCGTTGGCGCGCTGGCGGGTGTCTACCCTGCGTTCAACCTATCAGCTTTCCGACCGGTCAATGTGTTAAAAAGCAGGGTTTCACCCGGCACAAATAGCGGCTTTATTCGAAGTACGCTCGTAGTGTTTCAGTTCGTCATCTCGATATTTCTGATTGTGGGAGCGATCGCGGTTAACCGGCAACTCGATTACATCCAGAACAAGAGGTTGGGTTATGAGAAGGAACAGGTGCTGATCGTTCATGACGCTTACGCCCTTCGACCTAATAAGGTCCAGACGTTTAAGGATGAGGCCTTGCGGATCAACCTGATCGAAAGCGCCACGATATCCAGTTATGTGCCGGTACAAATCCAGAATGCGGGTCGCGGCGACAGGACGTTTTGGAAAACCGGACGTACGCCCACGACCGAAAATCTGGTCAATATCCAGGTTTGGTCCGTCGACGAGGATTACTTCAAAACCTTTAAGATGAATATGAAGGCCGGGCGTGGTTTTGCGGACGGATTTTCCGATGCTTCGGCTGTCGTGTTGAATGAGACTGCGGTTGAGCAGTTTGGTCTTGGTCGAGACCCTGTCGGACAAACCATCTCAGCCGACTTCGGTTCAGAAACACGAACATGGACAATCGTCGGGGTCGTTGAAGATTTTCATTTCGCCACCATGCACGAGGAAATCGCACCCCTCGGCATTTTCCGAGGCAACACCGATGGGTTTGTGAGTTTCCGGTTTCACACGGACAATCCCCAAGAGGTGATTCAGGCTGTGGAGAAAGTCTGGACGGCGCTGGCGCCAGGTCAACCGTTCCAGTACTCGTTCCTTGACGAAGATTTTGACCGGATGTATAAGGCGGAGGAAAGGCTGGGTAAAATTTTCGCAGTCTTTGCTACACTTGCTATCGTTATTTCGTGTTTGGGATTGTTTGCGTTGACGACCTTCACCGTTGAGCAGCGCACCAGGGAAATCGGAATTCGCAAGGTATTGGGCGCTTCCGTAAATAGCATTGTTTTGTTACTGTCGCGGGATTTCGGCAAACTGATTATCATCGCCTTTATTATTTC
>CAYMWA010000252.1:0-4156 GCA_964393795.1 uncultured Roseivirgaceae bacterium | reverse complement strand
TTAAAAAAGGCTTAAGTCAATGACTGGCGTTGTAGGTTGCAGAGTTGCAGGTTGCGGGTTGCAGGTTACGGTTCGGTGATGTGGAGTGGGCTTTGGTTGACGTGTAGGCCGGGTTGCAACTTCCGGGAAGTTTAAAACTTCCCGGAAGTTGCCGGTCTGTAGCCAGATACAGATTGCTAGTTCTATGATGAACTTAAAACTTCCAACTTAAAACTTTAAGCCTTCCGCGGTTATAGCCAACAGCCAACCGCTAATTGCCAACCGCCGACAACGAAACCACATTCTCCACATGCACGGTATGCGGGAACATATCGACGGGTTGGACGGCGGTGATCTGATAGCCTTCGGATAAGATCTTGAGATCGCGGGCCTGGGTGGCGGCGTTGCAGCTCACATAGACGATCCGTTGGGGCGCTGCCTGCAACAACATCCGGCAAACGTCTTCATGCATCCCCGCACGGGGAGGGTCCGTGATGACAACGTCCGGCTTTCCGTGTTGCTGCAAAAAATCCTCGTTGAGCAGATTCTTGATGTCGCCCGCGTAGAACGCGGTGTTCTCAATGTTGTTGATCTGCGAGTTGACGCGCGCATCCGCGACAGCGTCTTCAACATACTCCAATCCGATTACCTGCTTTGCTTGTCCCGCGACAAAATTCGCGATGGTGCCCGTGCCGGTATAGAGGTCGTAAACGCGTTCGTGCGGTTGGATCGCCGCCATCTCCGCTGCGAACCGATAGAGGTGATACGCCTGCGCGGAATTGGTCTGGTAGAATGACTTCGGACCCACCCTGAACTGCAGTGTCCCCTTGCCGCCGGGCCGGGCCATAGTTTCGGTGATGTAGGGATTGCCCTTCCAGCAAATGATATCGAGATCGTGAAAGGTGTCGTTCTTCTTGCCGTTGATGACGTACTGGAATGACGTGATCTGTGGGAAGTCGCGTTCAAGCCGGCTGAGGATCTTTTCGGTCCATTCCATCTTGTCGTACGTGACCTGGAGGATCACCATCACTTCTTCCTCCTTCGCTGGAGCTACGGCGGACAAGTCCTCCTTCGCTGAAGCTACGGCGGACAAGCCGGTGATGGCGGTGCGGATGGTGAGTGTGCGCAGAAAGCCGATCTGTTTCCGCAGGTCGAAAAACGGGATGTTGTTGCGGATGGCCTCGTCTTTCACGGCGAGGCGAATCGCATTCGACGGATCCGGCTGCAGGTGACATTCCATCACATCAAAAACCTTGTCGTACTTGCGCGGAATGTGGTATCCCAGCGCCGGTTCATCGTCCATTTTTCCTGCCTTGACGTCCTCCAGTTCCTCCCACGTCAGCCACCGTTGCGCGGAGAAGGTGTAGTCCAGTTTGTTGCGGTAGAAACGCGTGTGTTCGGAGGGATAGATGGGCGATACCGCGGGCAATGTCAGCCCGCCGATGCGTTCAAGATGGTCGATCACTTGCTGCCGCTTGTAGCGCAGCTGCGCTTCGTATTGGATGTGTTGCCAGGAGCATCCACCGCACAGGCCGAAGTGAATGCAGAACGGCTCCGCGCGATCGGGCGCGTATTCGAGGATGTCCGTGACCTTTCCCTCCAGGAAGCTGCTTTTTATTTTTGTCAGCCGGGCGTTGACGAGGTCGCCAGGCGCACAGCCTTCAAGGAAGATCACCTGCCCGTTTATCTTCGCCACGCATTTTCCTTCGGCGGCCATGGTGCCGACGCGAATGTTTTCGATGATGTCGCCCTTTTTTCGCACTATATGGATTGTTGGATGAATTTGAAATGCAAAAATAGCGCTTTAAGTCGATGGGCCATAGTCGATGGTCGATGGTCCATGGTCGATGGTTGATGGTAGAAGGATTTAGGCGTTGTGTAACGGGCGGTCCCTGAGCTTGCCGAAGGGCCCGCCCTACGCTGACTGATGAGTAAGTATATAAGTCTGTCAAAAAAGTGTAAGGCATATGCTGGCATCGCTGTACTGGCACTGCGTTGCTTCCCGGAACATGAACCGGTGCGCTTCGACAAGCTCAGCGACCGGTGAGGGGCGGTCCCTGAGCTTGCCGAAGGGGCCGCGGCCATTTTCGGGACGGCGCCATTCCTCCCAATGCTGTCATGTGAAGCGGCGGTTGCGAGGCCAAGGGCAGGAAGGGTATGTACAAAGCCCCCGATTTCTTATATTTAAACTCTGGTGCGGTGTATGAAAAAGATTATTCTGATTCTTTTGTGCATGTGGACATTGCCAGCGGCGGCGTCGCATATTGTAGGGGGCGAGTTTGAAATCATCCATATCTCGGGCATCCGTTACCGCATCAACATGATCCTTTATTTTGACGAACTGAACGGAAGTCCCGGCGCACGGGATGCGAGTGTGGATGCGCGAATTTTTCGGAAGCGCGACAACGCCCTGATGATGAATGTTTCGCTGCCGTTTGTCAGCCAGACGCCGGTCAGCTACACGCAACCCGCCTGTTCCAACGGCGAAATTGTGACGAGTCGTATACTATACAGCACGGTTGTCACATTGACGCCGCAGCAGTATTCGGATGCACAGGGATACTACTTGTCATGGGAGCGCTGCTGTCGCAATTACAGCATCACCAACATCTACAGCGACGACCCGCTGCGCGGCGGCAACTACGCGGGGCAGACTTTCTATCTGGAGTTTCCGCCCGTTGTCAAAAACGGGGAGACGTTTATCAACTCCTCGCCGCGCCTTTTCCCGCCGCTCAACGATTACGCATGCCCTGAGCGTCCCTACTATGCAGACTTCGCCGGGGTGGACGATGATGGCGACTCGCTTGTGTACTCCATTGTGACGCCGCTGAATACGAAGACTTCCGACGCGTTGCCACTCCCGGACTACCGGCCGCGACCACGACCTTATCCTTTGGTGAATTACCGGCCTCCGTTCGGTCCCGAAAACATCATCGGCGGTATGCCGGATTTGAAGATTTCGCAGGACGGATTTCTGACGGTGACGCCGACCATGCAGGGGTTGTTCGTCTTTGCCGTGCGCGTTGAAGAATTCCGCGACCGTGAAAAGATCGGTGAAGTGCGGCGCGACTTCCAGATGCTCGTCGTCGATGGCTGCAACCCCGCGGATCCGCCTCAAGTGCTCGGCAAGAAGCTGACAGACGCCATGTTCAGCTACAGCGACGAGATGAACGTCACCTTCACCAACGATGTGGCTGACGGCGATCGTTGCATTGAGGTGGAAGTCTCCGATGCGGACGCCTTGCGCGAGGCCGATAACTTCACTGAAAACGTGACCATCCGCGCGATACCGCTGAACTTCAAGCAAGATGTCTCCGGTATCCTTCCGGACGTTACTTCCGCGACGCTGGTCAACGGCAGCACGAATACCTTCCGGATCTGTTTCGATCGCTGCCCGTACATCAAAGACGGTCCCTTCCAGGTGGGTATTGTGGCGTACGACGATGCGTGTAGCCTGCCGCTGTCGGATACGTTAAAAGTAACTGTAAACGTCGAGCCACCGGAGAACAAGAATGCCTACTTCGTTACCGGTGATGTGCTGGCGACGCTGGTAGAGGGAACCACACAAGAATGGGACATTATCGCTGCTGACGATGACCTGGATCAACTGGTGGTGGGTGTTGTTCCTGACGGATTTGATCTGGCTTCCGTCGGCATGGAGATTCAACAGGTCGAACTAGCGGATGGATCGTATAAAGCTAAACTCGTCTGGGATACGCGTTGTGACGTATACGATTTTACTAACCGCACGTCATTCGAAATCAAATTACTGGTAGATGATGCCGATGAATGCAACTTCAGCGATCCCGATGTGATGGTATTCCAACTGAACGTGGATTTGCCGGATAACGATCCTCCTGTGATCGGCACTGATCTCAGCGCCGACGAAGTAGCGGAGGGCGTAACACGGAAAGTATTTGAATCGTTGTCGTTCAATGTCTTCGGAAACGACGATGACAACGATGCGCTGCAGTTGACGATGCAGGGAGTGGGCTTCGATCCAGGCGCTTATGATATGGTGTTTCCGGCGGCCACGGCCAACGGCCATGTGACGTCCCCGTTTAACTGGGAGTTGATGTGCGACAAAGTGGACCTCCAGCGGGAAGATCCGCTGCAGCTGATGTTTATTGTTGTCGACAACGCCAACAAGTGCCGGATGTACCAGGCCGACACGCTG
>CAYMWA010000251.1:0-4161 GCA_964393795.1 uncultured Roseivirgaceae bacterium | reverse complement strand
CCACAGTTCGCCGCTCATCCGTACATAAAGCAGGTTCTCCTTATCGTATCCAAGGTTAAGTTGTTGAATATAGTGTAGTTGACGATAAACGATCGCCGTGCCGACAATCAACGCAATGGATACCGCAAACTGAATCACCACCATTGAATTCCGGAACAGACTTCCTCCAGCGCCCGAACTAAAACTTCCTTTTAGCACCGCCGCCGGCCGAAACGCCGAGAGATAAAATGCCGGATAGCTTCCCGCAATCAGGCCAGTGAGTACCGTGATGCCAAGCAGGCCTCCAACGAGACGGATATTGGTCAAGTCAAGCGCAAGGTCCTTTCCTCCTAGTTCGTTGAAGTAAGGAAGCGCCAGAAAGATGATCAACAACGCAAGGACAAGTGAGAGCAGGGCGACCACGAGCGACTCCGCGAGGAATTGCGCCATCAGATACGGTCGGACAGCACCCACCACCTTCCTCAACCCTACCTCCTTCGCACGACGTGTGGCCCGCGCGGTGGCGAGATTCATGAAATTAAGACAGGCCACTACGAGGATAAACACCGCAACAACGCTAAAAATATACACGTTCTGAGCGCTCCCATGACCTGGAAGGTCTGCCAGAAATCGGGAGTGGAGGTGAACATCCGCCAGGGGTTGCAACACAAACCCTACCTTCAGCACAGGTTCATGCGCTTTGTAGATCGACTGCATTTTTTCCTCGATGACGCTGATGACTTCGGGCGATTCAAGTGCCTTGTCATTTATCTTGACGTAGGTGAAATAATTGAAGTTATCCCAAATATTATTTTTGATATCGTTATTTGTTCGCGCGAGGAAACGCATCGGCTGGATGAAATTAAACTGCAGGTGTGAGTTGTGCGGAACGTCAGTAACTACGCCGGTCACAGCGAAGTCTTCTTTGTCGTTCTTTCGGATTGTTCTGCCGAGCACGTCAATGGAGCCGAAGTACTTCATTGCCATTTCCTCCGTGATAACGATGCCTTCAGGGTTTTCAAGCGCGTGATCTCGGTCGCCTGTTACAAAGGGGAAAGTGAAAAAACGGAAAAAATTCGAGTCTGCGTAAATGATCCCGTCTTCCTCGAACTTGATATCGTCGACCTGGATCAGATCGCGGTTAGGGCTGGAGATGCGCACCGCATCGTCAATCTCTGGAAGTTCACTCGAAAATGCCTGCGCCAACGGAGCGGATGTTACCGCCGCATGGACGTTCATTTCAGGTAGTGTTGCCGTGATACGGTAAATTTTATCATAGTCGTGATGAAACCGGTCATAACTCAGCTCGTCCGTCACCCACATGCCGATGAGGGCGGTACAGCTGATTCCCAATGCCAGACCAAAAATGTTGATGAAAGAAAAACCCTTTTGCCGAAGCAGGTTCCGGACAGCGACTTTGATGTAATTTCGAATCATAGTGAGGCGTTGTTAGGACTAAAGACGACACCAGACAGCCCAATGTTGCACGGAGAGTGAAACATTTTTTTCGGTAATGTCTAAAGTCCACGCTCCACAGTCCACTGTAGGGTAGAGCAAGATTTCAAGAAGGGGCTTTGGTTGTGAACTTGGGTTAAATGCGAAACGGATGTTTCCTTGTGTCAACCTTCCGGAAGGTGCCAATTTCGACAGCGGCTAACAGCGATAGAAAGGTACATAATTCACTGAAACTTCAACAACTTTTTGGTTTATTGGAAGGTTATGAACTTATTCAAGTGATCGCTTCGTCCAAATAATGTCACAAATGTCAGTCGTAGCGAAAGGCTATCCACATGAAATCACTCGATAACAAAGTCATCATCTATGACAGTAACTGCAGGGTCTGCACTTCCTACAGGAATGCGATGCTGAAGTTCACCCATATCCCAAAGGAAAAAACCGCAGCCTTTCAAACACTTCCCGACGAGCTGACACGTCTTGTAGACCCTGATAAGTTTAAGAACGGCATGGCGCTGATCGACACCACCGGTGCCCATACGATCTACGGCAGTGCAGCAGTAGCGCACATTCTCGCAAGTCAATACGGGTTCCTCGACACCCTCCTTCGATTGAAACCCTTCTCCCTCCTGTTTGATTTCATTTACCAAACGCAAGCCTATAACCGGTACATTATGGCGACGCCACGAAACCGGTTCAAGTGTGATTGCGAACCCGACCGCGTAGTAAAATACCGGATCAGCTACATTGTGATTACCCTTGTAATCGCCACCCTGTTGACAGCACTGTTCGGAATCTCTTTACGACACTTCTTTACCGGGATATCAGCCTCAGAAGCAGCCATGCAAATGTTACTGATGGCCGGCAGCGGCTGGGCACTCCAAATGCTCCTGGCGGCCGCGCTGCTGAAAGACAAAGCAATCGACTACATCGGTCATCTGGGGAGTATCATGGTTGTCGGTACCTTAATCCTGGTGCCGTGGATGCTCTTTTACGCCATTACCGCATCGCCTACGCCCTATCTCCCTATTGCAAGCGTTTTCGTCAGTAGTACCTACATGCTGTACCTGCACTTTCACCGTGTGCGCTATCTTGGCATCTCACAAGGCTGGACGCTCAGCTGGTTTATCCTGTTGCAGTCTGCCGCTATATTTTGGATTGCTTTTTTTCACCTTACCTGATCATACATGTGAAACGAATGACGACGCATTACAACATCGGTAGGGTACGACGGTGAACAGTTCCACCAAAGAGATTTAGTATATGAAAGTCATAGTACTTGGTGCAAGCGGGCAAATCGGATCGGCGATCCGGGCGGCCTTGAACAAAGATCATGAGGTGGTTGGCACCTCGCGAAAGGACACTGCGGAACTTGTCCAATTTGATCCTTTTCAAGATGATTGGGCATCTCTTGGACAAGCCGATGTCATCATCAATGCCATAGGGCAAATCGGCGCTGCGCGTTCGTCCGGTTTCTACAAAATTCATGTGGAACTACCCGAACGCATTATCGCACATCGAAAGCTGCTGGGCAACCCGCGCATCATTCAGATCTCCGGTTTGGGCGCATCGGCGAAGCATACGGTTGAATTCCTGCGGACAAAGGGCATCGCCGACGATCTGTTTCTGCAGCATCCTGATACCGTAGTGATTCGGCCGTCGATTGTCTGTACACCCAAAACGATGATAGCAAGGAAAATGCTGATGCTATCGAACATGGCACGTGTCTCCTTCGGACTGCTTCCCGTACCCAAAGGTTTCCTTGACACCCGCATACAGCCGATCATGATACAGGACCTTGTAGACGCGGTCGCGTTATTACTGAATGACCGCGGACAACGGGTCGTTAACGCAGTGGGTCCGGATCCGATCTCATTCCGCGAACTGATTGCCCTGCTGGCTGAAATCAGAAACCAGAAATTCCGGTTCATTGAGATACCGAAACCTGTGACCGATGTAGCGGTCAGGCACTTTGTAAGCCGGGTATTACCTAACGTGATCAATTCACAACAATATGACTTGTTGTTTGAAGACAATACGGCTGATGCTGAACCTATTGAGTTACTGCTGGGCCGGGCTTTGCTGCCGACAAGGCCCTTCTTCGCGGAACAGTTCAGTGCAGGTAAATGATGTGCGACTCCTCGCTCCAGTCTACATCTTAAATCCGATCGACAGATAGAAAGTCCGCCCATCCGCGGGCAATATTCCGGGCCCGGGATACATACTGATTCTTCGGCTGAAATACCGTGCGTCCGACAGGTTATTGATCCCTCCGGCGAAATGGTACTGCGATGCAAAGGCCCAATTAAACGACCAGTCCCATACGGTATATGCGGGTACATAGCCTACCACTCCTGTTTCGGAGAATGGCGTATTGTTGGCGTCATTGAACTTATCACTCACATAGCTGACCTGAAGTGTTGTCGAAAATGTTTTGTAACCGAATTCCAATCCTGCACGCTCGATCCAGTCAGGAACACCTTCGACTCGGTTACCAGCCAGCGAAACGTCTTCCGATCCATTGTAAATTGTTCCCGACGTGTACCGGGCATGCGTGTAAGCGAGCGAGCTGTAAAGCGTCAGTCTGGCAGCGCCTTTTCTACGAGAGAAGTCCAACAGGGACAAATTGATGTATGCTTCCACGCCTTTCGCCACCGAATTTCCAACGTTGGTTGTCAAAAGGTAGGTAGAGTTGTCGGGGGCGCGGGCCGTGACTTTACCAATCTT
>CAYMWA010000250.1:0-4228 GCA_964393795.1 uncultured Roseivirgaceae bacterium | reverse complement strand
TTTGGGTAATTTCTTCCCGCACTACCTTCAGGGTAAAAAATCCGCAACTTCCGCATTGGAGCGCCTGAATGTGGCCAGGGTACTTTTCTACGATCACATCACCGGACTGTTCGTCTACCCAAACATCGTAATCGACCGAAAATACGTCCTCTTCCGCGCGCATCCCTTCGTCGAGGTGCACATCTTCCTCATGTTCGGCCAGCAGCCGCATTTTTCGGCCGGTTTTCGGATTCACCCTTGGCATGTAGCGCCACTTCCGAAGTCGCTTGTCAAGCCGTGTCGGATAGTAGTATTCAAGAATCAGAAAGGCGACATAGCCCACCAGCGTACCACCGGCGAAACTCATAAACAACCGCACATAGAACCAGATGCCCATCTGGTCCAGTTTATCCATCCCGTACCGGTTGATCATCAGGGCGCAGCCGATCGCTACCAGCACAAAAACGATTTCGAGATTCTTGATTTCGCGCCGACTGATGTAGTCGTATTTGGCTTTCGCACTTCTGATTGCAGCGACTTTAAGGTGGTGAAAAATGAATACAGCAATAGCGGCAGCGAAAAGTGAAAGCGCGCCAATGAGCATCGCCCGATGCCAGGTGTCGAGAAATGGGCTGGACCCGAAATTTTCCATACTTTTGGTTTAATAATTTTAAATATAAAAATAAAACGATTAAGCAGGCGTATTTAAGCTGTTTGATATGAAAAAATCGCTCTTTAAGTTACTGTCAAAGGTAAACAAGGTGATTCTTCCGCGGTACAGCAAGCGCGACCTCAACCGATTGTCGAAATTCGACCAGGCGATTATCGCGTTCCGCTATTGGGTAACGGTGAATGCGCTCGACTAGAACCTGCACGTGCAAGCCGCTATCGCGCAACGACAATGCGCCTCAACGGTCGAGAATTTCTTTCAGGTTTGCCGGGCTGTAGGCGATGGACTTGATCGTTTTGTGATCCGATTTGCGGTACACAAGCCATTTGTCGCCTTCCTGGCGATAGTAACACTCCGTGCCGTCTTTCTTGAAATAGTGCGCAACGGTCTCCTGCGCTTCCGCTTCGCTCTTGCAGGCCTTGCTCATGTTGGAGCGTTGCACTTCACCGAACAGCTCGGCAAACTTTCCGGCAAGTCCGAATTCGAGGATGGCACCCGACAGCACGTACTGGATGTCACACAAGGCATCGGCCACCTCCACAATATCCTTCTCAGCAATCGCGGCCTCAAGTTCCCTGAGTTCTTCTGCGATCAACGCTACCCGTAGCCGACAGCGGTCTTCAGCCGGGATCGCGGGCGATTCCAGAATCGGATGTTTGAACGTTCGATGAAAATCGGCAACCATTCTCAAGGCATCAGGCTGTTTCATAGGGACAAGTGGGTAGTGGAGTCAAAATAATTAAAAAAAATCTGTGCTCGAATAAAGCGTATTAAAACCAATAATGAAAAATAAATGTACATTTGGGCCTGATGACGTTGATCAGGAATCAATCGGCGCTACGGGCATTCACCCTGTTTACAGGAATTATCTTCCTGAATATGAGTTTCATTCTCGCCGAGATTTGTTCGCTTGAGATCACTGATCCACAAATGATCGAAAACGTCTGCAACCTGATCCTTAACGGAGGTGTGGAAGAGGAACGTGAAGGTCATGGAGGCGCACCCGATGCACCGCCAAAGGTTTTTTCCCCACCGACCAACGACCTGTTGATCCGCCACGCTTCCCTGTTTCTGCTTGCCGCGAAATTGGGAGGTGACGCACGCGATCATTACCTCTCCAGCAATCATGCGCAAAAATTTTTGCAACCACCGGAGTTATAGCAAGGCCGCAGTTTAATTTCACGAATGAAAATCGTACTCGTCACTTCACTTAGCGATTTTCATTCATTTATCGATAACATTAACGTCGGATCTGTTGCGAGCACATGGTGCTTTGCGCACATCCGCCCAATAACCTGATTTCTCTTATGGAAACCTATAAAAACTTACTATCTGGCAATAAACGGTGGGTCGAGGAAAAACTGGCTGAAGACCCTCAATTTTTTGAACGTCTTTCACAGGGGCAGAGCCCCGAGGTATTGTGGATCGGATGCTCCGACAGCAGGGTACCCGCCAACGAGATCACGGGAACCAATCCGGGCGAGATCTTTGTCCATCGCAACATCGCGAACATGGTGATTCATTCTGATATGAATTTACTGAGCGTGCTGGACTACGCCGTCAACATTCTTGAGGTAAAACACATCATTGTTTGCGGCCACTATGGCTGCGGTGGTGTGAAGGCCGCAATGAGCAACGAACAGTACGGCTTGGTCGACAATTGGTTGCGTCACGTCAAGGATGTTTACCGCCTTCACGCGAAAGAACTCGACGCAATTACGGACGAAGAGGTCAGGCTCAACCGGTATGTCGAATTGAACGTGATCGAACAGGTATTTGATCTTTCCAAAACATCCATCATTCAAAACGCATGGCGCAACCGCCAGTTGCCGATGGTGCACGGTTGGGTATACAGTCTGAAAACCGGGATCCTCCAAAATCTCGGTGTAAGCTTTCACAGCAAGTCGGTTATACCGTCTATCTATAATGTCACCAGAAAGTCAGCCCAAGTAGAAGTATAGACAATGAAGCTGACATTCTCGGGTGGCCGGGAAATCAGGAATGATTTCTCGGCGAGCATGGTCGTCTTTCTGGTGGCCCTGCCGCTCTGTCTCGGGATAGGACTTGCCTCTACAGGCAACCCCGAGCTTGTGTTCTCTGGCGTAATTGCCGGATGCGTAGGTGGACTGGTCGTGGGTTTCTTCAGCGGATCACCTCTCGGTGTTTCCGGCCCCGCAGCTGGTCTTGTGACCATCGTCTTTATGGCGATTGAAAAACTGGGCAGTTTTGAAGCTTTGCTACTGGCGGTCTTTCTCGCCGGATTGTTACAGTTGATCGCCGGCTTTCTTCGCGGCGGAATTATCGGCCACTATTTTCCCTCCTCAGTGATCAAGGGAATGCTCGCCGCAATCGGGCTGACGCTGATGTTGAAGCAGATTCCCCACGCAGTGGGATACGATCCAGGCGATGCGGCGTTGACCGAGGGACAGCGCTTTTTTCCGGGCGTCGCACTATTCGAAGCGATCAGTCCGGCCGCACTCCTCATCACCGTCACTTCGCTGGCGATGTTAGTCTTGTTTGAAAGGCCGACCGTCAGGAGCATCCCGGCGCTGAAGTTCCTGCCCGGAGCACTATTTGTCGTCCTCACAGGCATTGTCATGAACCTGCTGTTCACCTGGATCCGGCCGGAATGGGTTCTCGGTCGCGAGCACCTCGTGCAATTGCCGGTGGCCGAAAATGCTGCAGAGTTTATCGGGTTCTTTCGCATGCCCGATTTTTCGGCACTCGCCAATCCCGACGTTTACGTGCTCGCGATCACCATCGCGTTGGTAGCCAGCCTGGAGACCCTTCTGTGCGTGGAAGCAACCGACAAACTGGATCCGCTGCAACGAACAACGCCTACCAACCGCGAACTGAAGGCTCAGGGCATCGGCAACATGGTCTCTGGATTCCTGGGGGGCCTTCCCGTTACGCAGGTGATTGTCAGAAGCTCGGCCAACATTCATGCCGGAGCAAGAAGCAAGGTGTCCGCCATTTGCCACGGGTTCATTTTGCTGATGGCGGCCTATGCCCTGCCCTCCCTGTTGAATCAGATACCCCTTGCAAGCCTGGCGGCTATCTTGCTGATGGTGGGATATAAATTGTCGACACCACTTCTTTATCGGAACATGTTCCGGTTGGGCTACGAACAATTCCTGCCCTTTATCGCCACTGTGACGGGCATCCTGCTGACCGACCTTTTGCGCGGGATAGCGATTGGTGTAGCGGTCGCCATCTTCTTCGTCCTGAGGAAAAACTATAAGCATTCCCATCAGTATCGGAGGGAGAAACGGCCTCAAGAGGAAAGTATCACCATCAGGCTCTCAGAAGAAGTGAGCTTTCTGAACAAAGCCTGCATTCGCGAAAGACTTGAAGAACTGCCGATCAATGCACGGGTGGTCATCGATGCGTCGCACTCGCACAATATCGACTATGATGTGCTGGAACTCATCCAACACTTCAGAGCATACGCGGCGCCGCGGAAAAACATCAAGGTGGAAACCATCGGCATAAACTAGGCGTTAGGCTTTTTTTCTATCTTTGGCCCGCACGAAAAATGAAACGATGAAGAACTTTGTAGAGGAGCTTCGCTGGCGCGGC
>CAYMWA010000249.1:2380-4255 GCA_964393795.1 uncultured Roseivirgaceae bacterium | reverse complement strand
AACTTCCCGGAAGTTGAACCCTGGTGACACGTTCACCGCTACAGTTGGTACGAATATTTTCGGTCCGTTAAAAAAAACACGCCTATGGAAACCACCATTCATACAAACATTGACCGGGCGATTGAACAGTACAGGGCGTTGCACGGTAGCGATCCGCTATATTTCATTATGTCTGCAGAGGAGGCAGACGAATTGACCAGCATGCTTCGAAAAGATTACGGCGATAACGAAAAACTTTTCATTACAACTTACCAGGACATCAAGATTATCCGCAACATATTTATGGAAAGAGGCGAATACTTTTTGGGTAATGAGTTGCCCGAGACGGGGTCATGAACGTGGGAGTGGGGACACCTCACGAGCGCCCCGCACAACTTTAGCGAAGCGCCCCTCCCTCCAAGCCATACGCCCCACTCACGATTCACGCCTCACGCCTCACGAGCGCCTCGCACAACCTCAGCGAAGAGTCCCATCGCTCCAGGCCGCACGCCCCCACTCACCATAATGATCATTTTTACGCCATATCTTACACATGCGCAGGAAATCTGAATAGCACGCTAGGTCAAGGCGGCCGCAACCGGCTATCTTGCCTTTGATGAATTTTAGAAACTTCGTACTGGGCAGCCACGTATTCATTCCGTCGCGGGTGGACTACCGCAATGCCATCCTGCGCAGTCAACTGGCCATTATCACCTTTGTTGTAGCGCTGGGCTACCTTCTGATCGACTGGTATCATGGCATTGGAGGTAATGAGCCCTACTATCTCGCGGTGGCCATGATGGCGGTGATTACCGTGATATTGAATCGCGCTCAGAAATACCTCCTGGCGACTGTATTGTTTTTGCTTTCCATCAACTTTTTTATCTTCTATTTTTCAGTTGTCGATCCTTTTGGCAGCGGCGTCTTCATGCTCTTCGCCGTCTGTAGCCTGATGGCATTCGCGCTGCTCGGCTTTCGCCACCTTCCGCTTGCCATGTTCTTTATCGGACTGTCGGTGACGCTGTTTCTCATCTCCTATTGGGTGGACTTCGACCTCGTGGAGCGGGTCTACTCAAAGGAATACCTGCGATTTAGTTACACCATCAATTTTCTGGTGACGTTGACCTGTGCCATCGCGATCATGTATTTCATGATGGACCTCCATGATCACTCACAAAAATCCATCCTCCATAAAAACGATCTGCTTCAGAAGGCGAATGCCGAACTCGACCGGTTTGTGTACAGCGCATCGCACGACCTGCGGGCACCACTGAGTTCGCTCCTCGGACTGATCGAAGTCGCGAAACTGGACCACGCATCGGTCGACCATTACCTGGATATGATGAAGTATAAGATCCACGACCTCGAGGACTTTATCAAAGAGATCATCTCGTATTCTCGTAACGCGCGGATGGATGTGAAGAAGCAACCGGTTAATCTTCGGCAGACCGTAGAAGAAGTCACCGGAACGCTGACGTTTGCCGTCGGAAATCCCGCCATCGAAATAGAAAATCTCGTCGACGAAAACCTGGTGTTGCATACGGATGGGGTGCGATTGAAAATTGTGCTCTCGAACCTTATCGACAATGCGCTCAAGTACAGGGACGAACGAAAGAAAACACCCTACATCCGCATCGAGGCAGCCGAACGTGACGGGGTGAAAGTAATCGTCGTCAAAGACAATGGCCTGGGCATCGATCAGGTGTATCTCGACAAGATCTTTCACATGTTCTTCCGCGCCTCGGAAAGTTCAAAAGGCTCCGGCCTCGGCCTCTATATTGTGAAAGAAACCCTCAACAAAATCGAAGGCTCCATACAGGTTGAATCCAGCCTCGGTACCGGCACGACGTTTATGGTACGTATACCCGGTTAGGGAATGCAAGTTGAATGCAAGTT
>CAYMWA010000249.1:0-2280 GCA_964393795.1 uncultured Roseivirgaceae bacterium | reverse complement strand
TGCATTTTACCTGCATTTAAACTTGCATTTAAACCGTATTAAACATGCATTTCAACTAACTTCACCCTCATGATCTACACTTCACTAATCATCACCGCTATCGCGATGCTGGCGGAGATTCAGAATCCACCGCGGTTTGAGTCGGAGGTTATTGACGACAATGTTTCAATCGGGTATGGCCTGGCCATCGGCGACGTTGACGGCGACGGGAAACCGGATATTCTGCTGGCGGACAAGAAGCAGTTTGTCTGGTATCGCAATGGTGACTGGAAGCGGTTTGTCATGATTGACAACCTTACCGACCGAGACAATGTATGTATCGCTGCGCGCGATATTGACGGCGATGGGAGCGTAGAGGTCGCGGTTGGTGCACAGTGGAATCCGGGGGAGACCTCGGATACGCTGCGTTCGGGTTCGGTGCATTATTTAGTCCGGCCCGCGGATCCCACCCAAAAATGGTCAGCCATTAAGCTTCATCACGAGCCGGTCATTCACCGCATGCGATGGGTGAAGACATCGCGCGATACATATCAACTGGTAGTGTTGCCACTGCACGGCCGGGGTAACAAAGGCGGTGAAGGCGCCGGAGTAAAAGTTTACGCCTATGAGATGCCGGCTGACCCGCATAAGCCATGGCGCCTTCGGATGATAGACGATGCCATGCACTTGACGCATAACCTTGACGTTGTCGCCGATGGGGACCGTGAGCTCGTGTATATTGGAGGAAAAGAAGGTGTCAAAGCATTTACTTTCAGCAGAAATAAGTGGACGCCTGTGCTACCTGACGCATGGCTGATCAGGAACCAGGCCTTTGGCGAAGTCAGGGGCGGCGCGACGAATTTTGTGGCAGGCATTCAGCCGATGCATGGCAACGAGCTTGTCGTATACACGCCGGCGCAGAAAGGGCAGATCAATTTCAGGGCCCCTCAGGAATGGGTCCGGACGGTGCTGACGGATGAGATGAACCAGGGACATGCACTTGCTGTCGATGATCTTCTGGGGACCGGAAATATGCAGATTGTTGCAGGGTGGCGTAACCCCGACAAGGATGGAAAAGTTGGAATCAAAATGTATGTGCGCGAAGGCCAATCACAGCAGTGGCGCGCCTATTGGATTGACGACGATGGTATGGCATGCGAAGACCTGCAGGTTGCTGATCTCAATGGCGATGGAAAGCTGGATATCATCGCGGCAGGGCGGGCTTCACATAATCTGAAGATATACTGGAATAGGCGATAGCAGGTAAGTGTATTGGTTGCATAAACACTTGCAATTCCTTAAATAGCCGGTAATTAAATAGCAGCGCTGTCAATGACAGACTTTGGCACCGGCGCTTCGACAGGCCTGCCTGCATCGCGCGGGCCTACACACCGGCAGGCAGGCCTGCCTGCCGCGCGCGGGCCTACACACCGGCAGGCCTGCCTGCCTGCCGCGCGCGGGCCTATACGCCGGCAGGCAGGCTCAGCGACCGGTGTCCCTGAGCTTGCCGACGGGTGGTCCCTGAGCTTGCCGAAGGTCCACATGTCATTGTCAAGGCGTCGACTGCAAAACTGACTTATTTCTCATGTTGCAAGCCACGGGAATACAGAAATCGTATGGTTCACTCAGGGTATTGAAGAGCATTGATCTTCATGTGTCACGTGGGGAGATTGTCGCCATTGTCGGCGCTTCGGGGGCGGGAAAGAGTACGCTGCTGCACATTCTGGGCACGCTCGACAATCCCGACGCCGGAAAGGTCTTCATTCATGACCGTGATGTTTTTTCGCAAAGTTCACGCAATCTCGCGGCGTTCAGAAATAAGTCGATCGGCTTTGTCTTCCAGTTTCACAACCTGCTGCCAGAATTCAGTGCACTCGAAAACATTCTGATTCCCGGACTCATCGGAGGCAAGGATTCGAAGGAGTTGCACAAACGTGCCGAATACCTGCTCGACCTCCTGGGTATCAGCCATCGCAAAGACCACAAGCCTTCGGAGTTGTCGGGCGGCGAACAGCAGCGAACGGCAGTAGCGCGGGCATTGATCAATTCGCCCGACCTCATTCTCGCCGACGAACCCAGCGGCAACCTCGATTCGAAAAATGCGGTAGAACTTCACAACCTGTTCTTCCAGTTGCGCAAGGACCTCAATCAGACGTTCATCATCGTCACTCACAACACCGAACTTGCCCTGATGGCCGACAGGAGGGTGGAGTTGAGGGATGGGATGGTGGTTTAGGGTTAGTGCTCGCGTGAGCGGGCGGCGTGCTGTTGACGAGACTGCCCCGTGCGCAGATTAGGCCG
>CAYMWA010000248.1:0-4262 GCA_964393795.1 uncultured Roseivirgaceae bacterium | reverse complement strand
AACTGGTAGATTTGCTTCAGGAGATGCGGTTCATTACGGAACGGACAAGTGCATCACAATGCGCGTTGCCAAACTCAAATACTTCGCCGTGGGACGTCAGCTGGTAGAGGCTTTCCTTTAATAATTTTTTCGCCCGGTGTAGGCGAACCTTTACATTGCTTTCACTCAGCCCGAGGCTTTTTTCTATTTGCTCATTGTCAAGCCCTTCGATCTCTTTCAAGATGTATATCAGACGGTATTTTTCCGGCAGATTGTCAATGGCCCGTTCGAGCAATTGTTTTGCCTCTTGCCCAATAATTGCTTTTTCTGGGTTCATTTGCTTGTCGGGTATTTGATTGAGATAGTCCGTTTTAAAGCTTAGAACAGTATCCAGGTAAACCGTTTTTCCTTTTTTGAGGTCCTTTAATCGATGCAGGGCCTCGTTGATTCCGATGCGGATGAGCCAGGTGGAAAATGAAGAATGACCCTGAAACTGGAATAGCTTGTCAAAGGCCTTCAGGTACGCATTCTGCATGGCATCCTGAACCTCATCCCGATCCTTAAGATAACCCCGAATGACGCGAAACAGGGTCTGGTTATATCGCCGGAGTAAAATTTCAAATAGTTCTTTTTCACCCCCAAGGATTCTCCTTACAATGTGGGCATCGTCAGCAGCACACGTTCTATAATCGCAAATCTCTAATGCTTTCATAACTACAGTTTGCCGTTAGATCAATGTGGGGGAGATTGGTTACAGAAAAATGCATTTTTTCTTGATGCGTTGTCAAAGCAAGAGGCGTTTCGATCGAAAGGGGCTGCTTACGAATGGTCCTGAGCTTCTTTTGAAAAAATGGTGGATGATTGTAACCCATCAGCGGACATTTTATCCAATGCGCATCGACCGTGACATACAACCTCTTTTAGTTCGGATATTAACGGTATGACGGTTGACGGAACGGCGAAATGACGGAACGGACGAAACGGTTACTTTAGATGGTACATGCGCAACGCTTTTTTGTAGCAGGGATAAGTTTTAAGAAAACAGATATACGGCTTCGGAGCAAATTTGCATTTGCTCCCGAACAATGTTCCACTATATATGCAGCCGCGCCAGCAGACTATTTTCAACACTACTTCATCCTTTCCACTTGCAACCGAACTGAGATTTACGGTTTCGCACCGTGCAGGTATGTGCTCTACTCGATTTTTCAGGAACACGCAAACGCATCCCCTGACGAAGTAAGTCGGTATGTGTACGTTAAGGAAGGCAGCGACGCTGTCAGACATTTGCTGTCGGTAGCGAGTGGCATAGATTCGCAAATTCCAGGTGACTATGAAGTTATCTCACAAATTAAATCTGCCTTTCAATTGGCCAAAGCCCATTTACGCACCAATGGCTACCTGGAGAGACTCTTTAATTTTGCTATGCGGGCCTCAAAAGAAATAAAAACAAACACCTCCTTTTCGAATGGTACCGTATCGGCGATCTATGCCACCGTTAAAAAACTATCAGCGCAGAAGGCCATCGGGAAGGTAGTTGTTCTCGGTGCAGGGAGTACCGGACAACAAGTAATCGGATATTTGAAGAAGCTGATGCCCTACGTGGAGGTTGTGCTGATAAACCGAGATGTAGAGAAATTGAGAATAGTCGCGTCGATGTTTAATATACGGGGGGAGTCATTGTCGAAGCTGCACGATGAAGTGAGAGAGGCGCACGCATTGATTGTGACAACCCAGGCCAACGAGCCGCTGGTGAACAGGCAACATATAAGCGGGTCGAATGTGAGATTTGTTTTCGATTTGTCGGTTCCGCAAAATGTAGCTGAAGATGTTAACTCAATGAAACAGGTCAGGTATTACAATGTGGATTCGATCTCTGCCCTCACCGATGCTACCATTCGGACACGCCTGGCAGAAGTGCCGAAAGTAAAAAGCATCGTTAATACCTATGAGAAGAAGTTTGCGGAATGGGCGGTACGCCATCATTACTTCTCGCTGGCGTCTCAAGCCACAGTGGCGGGCCATTTTTTATCACGTAAAGAACTTGCTGGCTTGTTTGATCAGTGGCATCAGTCAATGAAAAACGATCCGACTTTAATTCCGTACTCCGCCCGGACAAGCGAATCCATTTTGTCGGTGTTAAAATCTGTTTACCCCACAGTTCGCCTGTCGTCATCTGATCGGAAAGAGTAGGGTTCGTGCAGTATGACTCGTGATTTTCAAGTGCAACATAGCCGACCTTCAGTTATGTGCGGTTGCCAGGAAGGGCAATGGCGCAGTGCGGACACTATGAATATGTATGAAAGTTTGTAACATTTTCACCCGAATTGGCTCTAACCGCAGTGGTATAATCCCAGAGTATAAATTGTAAAGATATGAAGGACTTTAGATTGATTGGTGTACTGTCACTATTCGTGTCAACGCTGAGGAATGTGCGATGGGTGTTGTGGGACAGGCTTGCATTTGATACGCGAAAGCCGCTCGGTACGAGTTTCAGCCGGACGTCACAAAGATTCTATTATTAATCCAAAAACCAGAAACGCTATGAAAAAGCATTTTACATTTTTCGCATCGCTAATCGCTCTCATTCTTGTGCTTAGCCTGTATGGTTGTGACAATGACGAAGATATTGGGCACACCGCACCCGGGGAGGGGCAGTTGGATTTGCCACCTTTGGACCCTCAGTTGGTTGAACAGGGCAAAGAAGTATTTCGTTATGAGACGTTTGGTGATGAAACCTTTTGGACGGATGTGCTGCGGATGAATCAGGTCATTGAGACCGCTGTAAGTCCCGGTACCGCACTGGCCGTGGGATTGAAGGTAGATGCTGAAGCTTTACCCGCCGGTGTGGTGAATGCTATTCAAAATGGAGAAGTTGATATGGATGACCCGCAAACTACGCTTGTGTTATTGCAACTCAATGCTGTCGTTGGGGTACAAGGTCAGGTAAGTGAGAATCCTGATGGTACCTTGAAGTTGGATAGAATGGGGATCACCTGTGCGCTCTGCCATTCAACTGTTGATGACTCCTTTGCTCCCGGCATAGGGAGCCGTTTAGATGGATGGCCGAATAGAGATTTGAATCCCGGTTTGATCATTTCCTTATCTCCTGCCCTCGATCAAGCGACGAAAGATGTTTATGCTTCCTGGGGACCTGGCCTATACGATCCCAGATTTAACCATGATGGTTTGAATAACCCGGTTGTAATTCCTCCTGCATTTGGTTTATACGGACTTCCTAAGGCGATCTTCACTGGTGATGGAGATGTAGAACATGAACCTGTCGGGCCGGTGGCCTACTGGAACAGGTATGTGGCGGTCACGCAAATGCATGGACACGGATATTTTGCTGACGAACGCATCAATTGGGAAGTTGATCATAGAGAAGATGATGATTTGGTTACAGATAAACTCCCGGCACTTCAGGCATATCAATTTTCTATTGCAGCGCCCCCGCCGCCGACTGGTTCTTTTGACGCCGCTGCGGCAGCAAGAGGGAAGGCGCTTTTTTCAGGAAAGGCGCAGTGTGCAACTTGTCACTCCGGACCTTTATTTACTGATGTTACGGAAGGCGGGAAATTACATCCTCAAAGTGCATCGGTAGCACTGGATAAGGATTACGTAAAACGGTCAGCCACGAAGCAATGGAGGGTTACGCCACTCAAGGGTATTTGGCAACATCCTCCTTATTTCCATGATGGCTCTGCGCCAACCTTGGCTGATGTAGTGGCTAGATACGATGAAGAGAGAGGTCTTGACTTAACCACTGCCGAAAAGGACGATCTTACTGAATATCTGAAATCGCTGTAAGACTTGCTGCCATAGCGGTATAATACTCAGACAGATCAAATGTCAGCATCTCTTTAGGGCGAGCTCCCTAAAGAGATGTTTTTTTCCCTTTTCTGAGACCACGCATGATTTCTTCACGTTTAATAAACATCCTGTTCTCCTCCCGCACCATGGCGCTTCTGCTGTTATTGTTTGGTATGTCGATGGCGGTCGGAACCTTTGTGGAAAATGAGTATGATACACCTACCGCAAAAACACTGATTTATAATGCGACCTGGTTTGAAGTACTGATGCTATGGCTGATCCTCTTGTTTGTTGCAAATATCAGGACCTACAGACTTACGAAAAGAGAAAAGTGGCCACAGTTGGTATTTCACCTTGCTTTTACTTTTATGTTCCTGGGAGGCGCTGTCTCGCGCTACGTCAGTTTTGAGGGTCATATGGCAATTAGAGAAGGACAGACCACCAATGAAATTATCAGCGACCTCACCTAT
>CAYMWA010000247.1:0-4273 GCA_964393795.1 uncultured Roseivirgaceae bacterium | reverse complement strand
CCTCTCTGTCGAAATGCGCCATCTTTTCCAGGAACCAGAAGTCCTGCATTAACAAGGGACCGCGAGGGCCGGCTGTCTGTACGTTTTGATTGTCGGGAACAGGTGCCCCCGTCGTGCGCGTTAGTTTCGGTTTCTTTTCCATGATACGATTGTTAGATTCCAGAGGCTTAAAGTACGAATTAATTCTATAGAAAACACGTAGCGGGCTACGTGCTATTTTTATTCTCGCTTCAATTTCCGATCTTTTGAAGCACGAAAATTACAGGAGCCATTCCGATGCGGATCATGAAACTCGTTCAATATTCAAGGATTTATTTTCTACTGCCATTTTTTTTCTTCGTTGGCTGCAAAAAATCGATGAATGGTACCACCGCTGACGCGTATTCCACCAGCCTTCCAGTTGTATTGCACCTGACAAAATCGGAAAACGCGATTTTCGTTTTTGTCGGAGATAGTACTGCGCCGATCCTTACACAAAATGTAAAGGAAGGCTTTCGCCCGTATATGCATCCCATCGTTGCGCCTGACGGTAAAGGCATATTCACGCAATACAGTCCTGATCACCATAAGCATCAGACAGGCCTGTACTGGGGATTCACTCGCGTGAATGGCAGAGACTACTTTCACAATCCGGGTGATCGTTTTTGGAAAAAGATCGCCGCAAACATCATCGAAAAAGAAGGGGAAAGGGTGGCATGGCAGACGATTTATCACCTGTTGGATGAGGACGGTAAGACGGTGATGGCGGAAACACAAAACTGGTCGATGCGTGCGGCGGGCGGAAAATATTTCCTTGATCTCGAATGGAAAGGACGTGCAGAAGAAGAAGTAACGATCGGTAAATACGATTATGGTGGCTTGTTCCTGCGAATGCCGTGGAAGGAAGGCATCAAGGGAGAAGTGGTTAATGCAGCACGACAAAAAGACGACCATGCGGAAGGTCAGCCAGCCATGTGGATTAACGTTGCCATGGAGATTGAAGGACGTGGAGATATGGCCAACGTTGCCATCTTCGATCACCCGGACAACAGGGGATACCCACAGAAGTGGCGCGTGGACAGTCAGCTCGGCGTCGGTCCGGCTTTTACAAGAGATGAAGACTGGATCGTTGAAGCGGGTCAAACCGAAACCATCAAACTTGAGCTCGTACTGTACACCGGTGACTTCAATGACGTTGAAGTGGCTCATGCATGGGAAACATTCTCAGGGAAACAAGGGATGTACAGCACCACCGAACTTTGGGACATCGCACGGGAGGAGGGTCGTAATGCGGTGTTCCTCAAACCTGAGGAAGCGGTGAAGGCTATGACGATCAAAGATGGATACGCAGTAAACGTGTGGGCGTCGGAACCGATGATGACACAACCGATGGCGTTTTGTTGGGATGATAAAGGCAGGCTTTGGGTGGCGGAAAATAAGGACTATGAGTCGCGCGGTCATGGCTTTTCCAATGTTGGCAGTAGCCGGATTCTTATCCTGGAAGACACGGATAGGGATGGCGTTGCGGATAAGAAAAAGGTGTTTATGGAGGGGCTCGCCTTTCCGGCGGCGATCGCAGTAGGCTTTGACGGACTTTTTGTTGGTGCACCGCCCAACCTTTTGTTTATACCGGATAAGGATGGTGACGATAAAGCCGACGTGGATGATATCGAGATATTGCTAACAGGCTGGGGCATACGCGACAGGCATGAAACGCTCAACAGCCTCCATTGGGGACCAGATGGGTGGCTCTACGGCCTGCAAGGTTTTGCTACTCCTTCGAAAATCAGAAAGCCTGACAAGGATGCAAAGCTATATTATCACAATGATCCTTTCCCCGAAGATCTGCTCGAAGCGGATGGTGTAGACATCAATGGTGGCGTATGGCGGTATCACCCTGTCAAGGATCGCTTTGAAGTCGTGGCGCACGGCTTCAGCAACCCATGGGGTATTGATTATGATTCCAAAGGACAGCTGTTCATCACCGCTTGTGTTATTCCTCACTTATGGCATGTCGTACCAGGCGGTATTTACCATCGACAGGGTGGGCAGCATTTTAACCCGTATGTCTATGAAGACATAAAGACCATCGCCGATCACCGCCACCGGTCGGCGCACGGCGGTGCGCGCATCTATCAATCCGATGCGTTTCCGCCAGAAGAGCAGGGCAGAATTTTTATGGCCAACATTCATGAGCATGCTGTCCTTTCAGATATTCTCGAACCAAAAGGCTCCGGGTTTGTCGGCCGACACGCCGATGATCTTTTGATGGCCAACAACGCGCAGTGGGTTGGATTTAGTATGGAGATCGGACCTGATGGTGCACTCTATGCGCTCGATTGGCATGATGCAGACATCTGCGGGCAATCGGTGTTGAACACGGAAACCGGAAGAATATTCAGAATTATGCCGAAGGAAAGCGAGGCACGTAATTTCAAAGGCCGGTACACAGATCTTAACAACTTGTCAGATGAAGCGCTTGTATCGCTCCAAACGAGTGCCAGCGACTGGCACTCACGGAGAGCGCGCGGTATTTTGCAAAAGCGGGCCAGTAGGGGAGACCTTCAAAACAACACCATACCCGCGCTGAAGAAACTCTTCGATGACAATGCGCATCCTGACTGGAGGTTAAGAGCGATGTGGACACTGCATATTACCGGGGGATTCAAACAAACGGATCTCATACGATCGTTGTCCGATAAAGATCCATACGTAAGAGCATGGGCAATTCAAATGTTATGTGAAGATATGCATCCGCCCCAAGAAGCCGTTGAGAAATTTCAAGCCATGGCTGCAGCAGATGACTCACCGGTTGTACGCTTGTATCTCGCCGCCGCACTACAGCGGATGGATACGAAAGATAAATGGACGATTGCATCAAATCTCCTGACGCACGCGGAAGATAGTCCTGACCATAACATTCCTAAGATGATATGGTATGGAATAGAACCGCTGATCAAAGAAGATCCGAAAAGGTTTCTTGAACTCTCGAAACGCTCGGAAATTCCTTTGGTCACCGAATTCATTGCACGAAGAGCGGTGGATGCGGATGAACTTGAAAAGCTTGTTGCCCTCATCGGAAGCGCAGGACCGCCGCGCGAACAACTGTTGTCGGGAATGTTGAGCGGCATGGAAGGGAGGACCGACTTGGCGACGCCTCCCAACTGGCAGGCAGTCTCTTCAGCGATACAGCGATCAGGGGGTAAAGCGCAGGAGCTGACTGGCCAGATTTCAGCCGTGTTTGGTGACAGTGAAGCAACGCAACGCGCTTTTGTTGTTCTCCGCAACAAGCGCGAACCAGTTGAAGCGCGCAAGCGAGCGCTTCGAACGTTGGCGGCTCAACAACAAAAGGACCTGCTTGCTGAGCTGCCAGACATACTGAAAGAGCCGGCGCTTCGCAAAGAGGCGATCCGATCCGTTGCCGCTTTTGACAATGAGGCACTCGGCAGACTGTTGGTGGAGCAGTATCCCGGTTATCATCCGGATGAAAAGATGGAAGTTATCCGGACACTGTCATCTCGTGCCATTTATGGCGCATTGTTAGCTGCGGAGATAAAAGAAAAGCGAATTCCAAAAAGTGATATTCCGCCTGACATCGCAAGGCAGCTGCTCAGGGTGGTGGGCAGTGGTTTTATCGAGACTTGGGGTCCCGTAGAAACGGTACCTTACGATGAAGCGGCCTATGAAAAATACAGGAATATGTTGACGCCCACGGCCCTCGCTGCGGGGGATTTGGGAAAAGGAAAAATGTTATTTCAGAAAACGTGTGGCCCTTGTCACAAGATGTTTGGTGAAGGCGGCGTGATGGGCCCCGATCTGACCGGGTCGAACAGGACCGATGTTGACTATATTCTGATGAATGTATTGGAGCCCAGCGCTGAAATTCAGGATGACTACAAAATGGTTGTTATCAATACACGTGACGGGCGAACCTATACCGGAAATGTGATCGCCGAAGATCCAAGGCAACTTACACTCCGGATAGTAGGACAGGATCCGGTAACGATTAACAAATCTTCTATACTATCGAAGGAGGTGACCGCAGTTTCGATGATGCCTCCGGGATTATTTGAAAACCTCACCGATCGGGAGGTCATTGACCTGGTTACCTATCTCCGCACATCGGTGCAGGTGCCATAGAAAGGAATGCAAGCCTTCAAGTGACTGCCCATTCAAGATTGCGTCGGTGGGGCGTCATGCGCTGCAGCGGCAGAGAAGCCCGGCGACAGAGGCGTATGTGCCCCGGCCTGAGCAAAAATGGCGAAAATCATGAACTCGTACATAAAAATGTTTG
>CAYMWA010000246.1:0-4296 GCA_964393795.1 uncultured Roseivirgaceae bacterium | reverse complement strand
TTCGCCGGTTCTACATAATTCTGGAATGTGTACAAAAACCCGATCGAGAATACCTGGCTGAGTTGCGCCCCGGTGTCCTGGTCGTAATCGTACAGCAAGATGCCCCCCAGGCCGATGTTGATATACTTGCCCGCCTTGGCGATGAGGTCGAGATCAAGCCTGTGGTCGAGTTTCTTGGGCTCAAGTGTTTCGTAGTTCGCGAACATGACATATCGCCACTTGAGGTTGACGTTGTCGTAAATCTGCTTGTTGTATTCGGCCAGGAGTTGAAACCCAAACCATTCCAGCCGGGTCGTCTTCGGCGGTATGACGCCGTAGGGTTCCGGCCCGACGGTGGTGACGAAGCGTTCCGGGTCCTGGACGATGGTCAGGCGCGGCGCCAAGGGGGCGAGGCGCACCTTGAAGTGTTCGACCGGCTGGTATTCGAAGCCCAGCGCTCCGGTAATGAAGGCGGGCGCGAAAATTCCTGATATGAGTTGTGCCTCATTGTCTTCAGTGTAATTATAGCCGTCGGAAAACTGGCTGAGAAAATTGAGCGAAGTGAAAAGACTCCAGTCTTCGCTGATGTCGTATCCGTACTTGGTATCCAAATAGATGCGGTCGATCGTTTTGCGATAGCCTTGTCCGGAGTTGTTGACGAACCCAAAGGCCAGGTCGATGTTGTTATCCCACGTATTCCTGCCCTCTTTGTAATTCGCCCGGTAGTTGAACAGCGAGTTAAAGCCAAAGGCGTTGACACCCCCGGCCTTCCAGTTCGACGAGAACGAAGCCTGGTTGAGGTTAATGGAAAAGTTGAGCTTCTTCTTCCAGATAAGGGTGTCGGGCTGCGTGGAGGGAACCTGGCTGAAGCCCGCAACGGTGCCCAGCATCAACAAGCCCATTACGCCCGGGAGGGCAAAAATATTCTTCATGATCGGTGTGTTTCTTCTGAAGAAATAAAAAAACAATACCAGCAATCCCCAATCGTTCGCCTAGATATTGTTCACTTTAATTTCGTCGAGGGCAATCTCCGTCAGAGGCTTCGTGATAAATTTGATGACGTGGTTGTTGTTAACGATCTTGTCGATATCACGCTTATTGTCAGAGCTTGAAAGGATGATCACCTTACATTTGTTGCGCACAAGTTCGTTAAATTTTTCAAACTCATAGAGAAAAACGAAACCGTCGACGATCGGCATGTTGATGTCAAGAAAAATGAGGCTCGGAAGGTCTTCAGGATTATGCTGGTTTTCGCGGAGATAGTCAAGCGCAGCTTTTCCCGATCCCTTCACTTCCACACGCGTGGCGAACCTGGTAATTTCAATGATACGCTTGCTGATAAAGTTATCAGTGTCGTTATCATCGACAAGCATTACCAGATCTATGGCTTTGGTATCTGTTTGCATTAAGATTGGGTAAACAACAGGTCACAAGATGTTGACGAACCACAAAAATATCGTTTTTTTACAGATATAGTAATACGCTGCCAAAAAACGCGTTTTGCGGGGTAATAAATGAGCGCTATTTGTCAAAATTGATTACGGGGTACGCATAATCCTCAGTTTTTCTCCCACGGTGAGGGAAAAATCCTTCTTCTCGTTCCACTCCATAATCTGCTGAATGGTGACGTTGTAACGCCGCGAAATGCTGTAGAGGGTATCCGAGGTTTTTACCTCATGATAAAACGCATTCGCAGGCACGACTTCAATCGGCTGGGCTGCACTTACTTCCTCTCCGCGCAGTATCAGCACCTGCCCGGGCCTGATCCCATCGTTCAACGCCAGGTTGTTGAGTGATACCAGGTCCATTACGGTCAAGTTGTAGAGACGTGCAATGCCGTACAGCGTTTCACCAGCCTGGACTGTATGCCTGTTGTTGGCCGGAATGGGTTGTATCGCCTCCTCTACTGTATCTTCAAAAGTTGACGTTGTTTTATTTGCCTGTAATATTTTCAGGGAATCTACCTGTTTTACAACTGTTCCGGTATCGCTCGTTGCTGTCTCGTTTACCGGATTGACGACGACCGGTGCTGTACCGACGACTTCTTCTGCTACCGATTCCGTAGTCACGCCCCAATTGAAGGTTTCGGAATGGCTCACCAGCACAGGATCACGAACATCGGCAACAACCGCGTCTTCTTTCGGTCTGCGCGATGCCAGGTACAGCATCGTGCCGGGAGCAGGCTCAACACCCTCCTCCAGGCGATTGTATCGGCGCAATCGCTTCAGTTTTATGCCATATTGCTGACTGATCTCCCAGAGCGTTTCTCCTGAAGTCACCTTGTGGAAATCGGCCGAACCCTTCAGGCGTTTTCTGGAAAGAAAATACACCTGACCCGGCACGATGTCGTCGCCTTTCTCCATATCGTTCCACTTCAGAAACTTTGGAAGATCGACCAGCGCCTCTGCAGTCAATATCCTCAGGTTGTCTCCCGCAACAGCTCGAATGGTGCGGACGCCGTTGATCTTTCCTCGCGCTCTCGCCCTCGCCGTCTCCGGCGCCGGTGAGACGCGCGTATTGACAGCTGCGGTCGCCACATTGGAAACCGCCACATCACGCACCGGACCTTCAACGGGCAGGAGAACGACATAAGCCTTGTCTCCGGGAATGTCTCCCGACTTCGTCCACTTATTGAGTGCTTTCAGCTCGTCGAGATCAACCTGCGTCTCCCTCGCCAGATGGCGCAACGTGTTCGCGCCTTTGTTTTCGAACGCCACCACCTGCTGCGCCGGCGTTCCCTTCACCCCACCCTCATAGGCGATCATGTGGGCCAGGAATTTCTTCACGTACCAATACGTCTTTCCGGTGATTTCCATCCTTGATGCACCTGCCTGGGTGTCTTTAACGGATTTCATGACGCCGCCCGCGCCCATTTGATAGGATTGCAACGCATAGACCCAGTTGTCGAAGAACTGGTTGTTCTTGATGATATAGCGAGCCGCGGCACGCGTGGAAGCCGCGATGTTGAGGCGTTCGTCGATCTCGCGATCAACACGCAAACCCATCTCTGCTGCGGTAAAGTCTTTAAATTGCCAGAAGCCGACGGCGTTGGATACCGAGACCGCATCGGAGATCAGCGCACTCTCCTGGAGGACCAGATACTTGAAATCATCCGGAAGCCCTTCCTCACGGAATATTTTTTCGATAATAGGGAAATAAGTCTTGGCACGCTCTGCCTTGATCTGATAGTGCCTCGGCGAGGCCGTCAGCGCGTCGACATCTTTCTGAATCTCACGGCGGGCATCATCGCGGATGACAAGGGTGATGCCGGCAAAGTCAAGTTTGTGCGGCACCTCAATCTTTTGCGCGACTGCCGGAACGGCGGCAACAAAAAATAGCGCAAGAAATATCTTCATCTGTTAGTGTTTTAACTTGAAAAGTCTATGGCCGCGCACTATCGCCTGTGGACCGTGGACTGTGGACCGTCGACTATAGACTATCTCACCTTTCTTATCATCATGATCCCGTCGCGTATGGGAAGCAAAACATTCTCCACGCGGGGATCGCGTTGTATTTTTTCATTGAATGCGATAATGGCCTTTGTATCCCTGTCAGGATCTGGTTGCAACACCTTACCGCTCCACAACACATTGTCGGCCAGGATAAAGCCATTCAAATTTACACGGTCTATCACCAAATCGAAGTAGCGTGCGTAATTTTCTTTGTCCGCGTCGATAAATACGAGATCGAATTTCTCCGTGAGTTGCGGAATGATGTCTACTGCATTGCCCGTCCTGTAGTCAATACGGTCTTCAAGACCCGCCTCGCGGAAATAGCCGGTCACACGATCGCGCAACTCATCGTTGATATCGATGGTGATCAACTTCCCACCGTTCTGCAAACCTTCTGCCAAACATATCGCCGAATATCCGGTAAAGGTGCCTATTTCCAAGATCACGCGCGGCCTGACCATCACACTAATCATCGCCAGCACCCTGCCCTGCAGTTGCCCGGACAGCATCCGCGCCATCATGACCTGCGCGTGCGTATCCCGGTTGATTTTCTTCAACAACGCGCTTTCCTCCGAAGTGTGCCTCTCGGCGTAAGCTTGTAAGTCTGGTTGAATGATATCCATAGTTAAATCAGTTGAAAATTGACAATTGACAGTTGACAATTGGACAGTTATTGGACAGTTGACAATTGGCAATTGGCAATCGGGGAAGCCTACACCTTTAATACCGACACTTTCCATTCTGTCTCTAATTCCTAATCTCCTAATTCCCAATCTCCAATGACTAATGACCAATGACTAATCCCTAATGCCTAGTGCCTAGTGCCCTTAATCCGCGCGCAATGCCGTTGCTCAGTTGACAATTG
>CAYMWA010000245.1:0-4299 GCA_964393795.1 uncultured Roseivirgaceae bacterium | reverse complement strand
ATGAATAAGAAGTTCTTCCTATACAAAAGCGCCGTCGTTGCGTCGCTGGCTGGCTTTCTGTTTGGATTTGATACAGTAGTTATTTCCGGCGCAGAACAAACCATTCAGGCTCTGTGGGAACTGGACAGTTCTCTGCACGGGCTGGCGATCAGCGGAGCGTTGTGGGGTACCGTGTTGGGAGCGTTGATTGGCGGCTGGCCCTCTGAACGACTCGGTCGCAAAAAGACACTCCTTTGGATAGGCGTACTCTACTTGTCATCGGCTGTCGGATCCGCACTGGCACCGGAAGTATACTCCTTCATCTTCTTCCGGTTTATCGGTGGCCTCGGTGTCGGCATCTCGACGGTGGCAGCACCGATGTTCATCTCGGAAATCGCGCCGCCGAAATACCGCGGACGCCTGGCGGGCATGTTCCAGTTTAACATTGTGTTGGGTATCCTGATCGCGTTTATTTCGAATGCGCTGTTGGCGGGAGTGGGTGAGCACGCGTGGCGCTGGATGTTGGGTGTCGAGGCTTTCCCGGCACTGATCTTCTCGGTCATGTGTTTTGGATTGCCTGAAAGTCCACGCTGGTTGATCGTTCGCAAGAAGGACCTCGAAGGCGGCCTGGCGGTTCTGAAGCAAACCAGCGCCGGGTCCACGTCGGAAGAGATCGATCAACTGTACCGCGAAATCATTGCTTCCGGCGACGATCCGAAAAAGCCGGAAGTACTATTTACCCGACAACTGCTCAAGCCCATTCTCCTCGCCTTCTTCATCGCGTTCTTTAACCAACTTTCAGGCATTAACGCGATCCTGTACTTCGCGCCCCGCATCTTTGAGATGACCGGACTTGAGTCTCAGGCAGCCCTCCTGCAATCGGTGGGCATTGGCGTGGTCAACCTGATTTTCACTTTTGTGGGATTGTGGATGATTGATCGCCTGGGTCGTCGGAAACTGTTGTACATCGGTTCCTTCGGATACATCCTTTCCCTGGGATTGACGACGTGGGCGTTCGCTTCCGGAAATGTCGCCTGGGTGCCCATTTACATCTTTGGATTTATTGCTGCCCATGCTGTCGGACAGGGCGCCGTCATCTGGGTCTTCATCAGTGAAATTTTTCCGAATCGACAACGCGCATTCGGACAATCGCTTGGCAGCTTTACGCACTGGTTTTTCGCGGCATTGCTGACACTCGTCTTTCCGCTGATGGCCGAAAAACTTGACCCGTCCGTCATCTTCGGAATTTTCCTCGGGATGATGGTCCTGCAACTCATCTGGGTTGCACTTTTCGTCCCGGAAACCAAAGGGGTACCGCTTGAAGAGATACAGGCACAGATGGAGGGGAAAGGTCAGCGCGCTTAAGGCACGAACCATGCACGCTCTTCGAATGGAGAATTGCCCACTGTAAATCTGGGACGTACCTTGGAGTTAATGGGTCAGGTTGCTGAGCGCGCGCTGCCATACGCCTCGGGCGCTGTATGACATAAGGGGAAATTAATCGGCAAACTACAAGCGTCCGGGCCGACCGTGGTTTTGGAATCAGGAGCGCAGAACCACGAATGAATGTGGAACGCAAATTTTCAATCCAGTATATCCACTAATCACAAACAATATTGATATGAAGAAAGTCGCCATTAACGGCTTCGGACGAATTGGAAGAGCCGCCTTAAAAATCATTTTAGATACCCCGAACTTCCAAATTGTAGCACTGAATGACTTGATGTCCGTTGAGAACGCGGCGTACTTGCTCAAATTCGACACGGTCTACGGCGTTTATGAGAAAGAAGTGAAAGTCGACGGCAACGCGATTGTTGTCGGTGGTCAATCAATTTCGTTTTTAAATGAAAAGGATCCTGCGCGGCTTCCATGGAAGGATCTCGGGGTTGATATTGTGGTTGAAAGCACCGGATTTTTCACCAATCAGGAAGATGCCGAGAAGCATATCCATGCGGGGGCGAAGACGGTTGTCCTCTCCGGTCCCTCAAAAAGTAAAGACACACCTACTGTTGTACATGGCGTGAATACTGCAGACGGGAAGACGGCTGTGTTTTCATGTGCCAGTTGTACGACCAATAACATCGCACCGGTGGTTGAGATACTGGACCGGAGGCTTGGAATAAAGAAAGCCATACTGTCGACGATACACGCTTATACGGCATCGCAGGCGCTGGTGGATGCGCCTTCAAAGAAAGATTTTCGAATGGGCCGTTCCGGCGCTGTTAACCTCGTACCTTCTTCAACAGGCGCAGCGATCGCGACGGCCAAAGCCCTGCCACAAATGGAAGGCAAGTTTGATGGCATTTCGATCCGTACACCCGTTCCTGTCGGATCCATCTCTGATATTACGTTGATCGCATCGAAGCATGTGACACCTGACGAAATCAACCAAATCTTGCGTGAGGAATCTCAAACACCACGTTATAAGAATGTATTGTCTGTATCTGATGATCCGCTGGTTTCATCGGATATCATCAAGACCTCCTTTGCCGCAGTAGTGGATGCAAAGCTTACCCGTGTAGTGGATGGCGACCTTGTAAAGATCATGGCGTGGTACGACAACGAATGGGGTTTTACCAACCAGATGGTCAGGCAGATGCAGGAAATCTAGGGGACGAAAAACGTTGCCGCATCATTGAACTAAAACCGCTACCTTCGCCACCAAAGGACAAATCCGGTACGTCTGGTGCATCGGCATAAACAGTTGCTTCAGATTTGAATGGGCCCCTGTAAAGGTATGCCGCAACAACCAGAACGCTGTGACGGCAATAAGAATATGGAAGAATAATGACCAAACGCCGACAGCAAAATGAAACCTTGATCGTTTGTATTACGAATACATACAGTATGGAACGCTCCAAAACGAAAGACGCTACTGAGACACAAAACGAGCTGGCAGCTTTAGCGATCTGGAATGACTCCCGCGATCAGCTTATGCGCTTCGTTTTACGCCATACCAGGGACAAGTCGCTGGCCGAAGACATCGTTCACGACGTATTTCTGAAGGTTCATGACAAGCTGCCACAATTAAGAGCACACGACAAAATGCAGGGATGGATTTTTGGTATCGCTAAGAACACAGTCATCGATCATTTTCGACGGACTGCCAAAACTATTCGCGCGGTCGACCTGGACTGGGATAGCGATGGCGTAACGCTTAACGATTGTGTGTCCGCATGCCTTCGAGAGATGATGACTACGCTTCCGAACAAATACCGGCAGGCGCTTGAACTGGCTGAACTGAAAGACATGTCACAGCTCGAACTTTCGAAGAAACTAAACATATCGTATTCAGGCGCCAAATCGCGTGTCCAGAGAGCCCGTAAAATGTTAAGGGAAAAGATGGACGAAACCTACCACATTCAGTTCGATCACTATGGAAATGCGGTAGCGTGCCTGAGCCGACTTCCATGTGGATGTAACTGAATAGAGATGAATAGAGAGCAAGGTGTACCTTGCTCTCATTACTTTTAGCAGCAGCCGATGCCGCAGCAGTCACCACCACCACAGCATCCGGGATCAGGTTTTGATTCCATAATCGTTTGATTAAAGTGAGACATTGATTTCAGTGATTTATGCAATCACAATGTAATGACGGAATTGTCTCGAAAAAGACGCAATATCTTACCTCACAAGTTTTAGCTGTGTCGGATTGAGAACGGCGTCGATCAAACCGTCGATCTCCTTGTAAAATTCCTGCAACGGCACGCGACAGTGGCTATTCTTTTCAATTTCATGCACAATGTCCAGATAACGGTCCAGGTCTACTTTGGCCCTGGACAGCTCGAACAATCGATCTTTCAAAATGCCCTGCATCTCTTTGTCGACCTTCGCATGAAACTTAAATTGGAGGTAAGTTGGCAGGTCGCTGAGTATCCAGCGGCAACTAGTTCTCCTTGGTAACTTCATTTCCTGATTGACTCCACTCATTCATCCCACCTGAATAGTTCTTCACATTCTTAAAGCCATGCTTGGAAAGAATGGAATATCCGATTGTTGCCCGATCACCAGATTGACAGTGAATGATGACTTGCTGGTCCTTCTTGACCTTGTCGAGGTTCTTTTCCAATGTGCCGATGAACAAGTTCTCTGTTCCTTTGATATGTCCAGCTTTGTATTCGGATTCCCCCCGAAGGTCAAGAATTTGCGTATGGTTTGTCTTGAGGATTTTTTTGAACTCATCCATGGAGACAATTTCACTTTTCGAAAGCGCTCCTCCGTCGTCTACCCAAGCTTGCACACCATCAACATATCCAAGGATGTTGTCCATCCCGATACGCATGAGCTTTCTTGTCAGGTCATCAAGCTTCGATTCTTCGG
>CAYMWA010000244.1:0-4439 GCA_964393795.1 uncultured Roseivirgaceae bacterium | reverse complement strand
ATCTCCTGGTTGCAGATAACGGTTTTTCCGTTGGCGACAAGGGTGACCATCCTTCCCACGAGCGTAATATCATAGGTTTGCCATTCACCGGGCGCTTTAGCAACCTGGTCACTGGGTGCAATAAACCCATAAATGCCACCAAACTCTCCGGGCACCGGCTCACGTCCCCTGCTATCCATGATCTGAACTTCATAGCGTCCACGCAGGTATACCCCGCTGTTGCTGCCTTCCGGATACCTGAATTCCACGTGAAGCTTGAAGTCGGTGTACGTATCATCTGTAACAAGGTTGGCGCCTGACCTTGGACTGCGCAGAACCCCCTGCTCGACCACCCACTGATTCTCTCCTTCGATTACATGCCAGCCTTTGAGACTATTGGCCTGAATGAGCTTAACGGGTTTGCCCCAAACCACTTCCTTCTCTCTGCGAAGGGAAGGTGCACGAACCCCGGTCCAGGAATAGCGTTTTCCGTCGGGAAAAACCACGGAACCTGACAAGCCGCTACCTTCGAGCCTGCCTTCAAAGATCATGTCTCCGGTACCATTCTCCCATTGCGGGGGAATAGCAAAGCTGAACTCATTTCCGTTCACATTTATTCTGGAGATCGGCCGCGCGCTGCCAACGACAACCACGACCTGCCCGACCAGCGCATGGCTACCCGAGTGCCTTACTTCCAGCCACCCAGGGCTCTTTTTGCCCGCCATCATGATGGTGAGGTCCCAACGTCCCTCCAGTTTTTCTTCGTCAATTGAACGATCGCCTGCTCGGGCGACGGCCGTCAGTAGTACTAAACAAAGAAGTGCGAAAAGGTGGTTTGATATTTTTTTCATTGTGTAGGTGTTGAGGTCATAAATGTAGCGCATAAAGTCCATACCGTCTGGCATCTATTTGTGTTTTTCCAGTATTCCACTGCAAAATAAATTTGCCGGCCGGTTTCCGGCCGTACTTTCAGTCTCTGATCAGAAGCCTCATCACCGGCGCTGCCTTTTCAAGGGTTGGCAGAAACTCTTTAATACCTGATACCATTTTGTCGTAGATGAGGATGTTCGCTCTTTCAAACACGACCTCCATTTTTCCGCCTCTGTCACGAAATAGGGTGACAAGTATCCCCAGTCGAACCGCATCCCTTCCACGACTTCAATTGTTGTGTCGATCCCTTTTGCTTCGTCAATGGTATATTGGAATCAAGTTTGCACGAATCGTGTTCTTCAGTCTGACCAAGCGACATATATGACAACCGGCACCAAACCAACCGAATTTTCAATCAGCAGCTCACTCCTCGAGAAACTCAAGAAAGTGGGAACCATCAGGATGTTTAGTCCCGGTACCGTTCTTATCGATGAAAACGAATATATCAGGTTTGTGCCGATCGTTCTGAATGGATCAATAAAGGTTTTTAAAGTCGACGAAGACGGCCGCGAGATGTTGCTGTACTACATCAAGCCAGGTGAGAGCTGTGTCATGTCCTTCCTCGGCGCCACGTGTAATGGAACAAGTAAAATAAAAGCGGTCGTTGAAGAAGAATCGGAAGTATTGGTGTTACCGGTGGATAAGGCCACAGAACTGATTCGGGAGAACCCGCAGTGGACTCAATTCATCTTTGAACTATACGACAGACGATTTGAGGAACTGCTTTCGGTCGTGAACGCCATCGCCTTTCACAAGGTCGATGTTCGCCTTTGGAACTTATTGAAAACCAAAGTCAAAATGTTGAAAACCAAGGAGCTGAATATGACCCACCAGCAGATTGCCGATGAACTTGGCACGGCACGTGAAGTGGTATCGCGCCTGCTCAAGCAACTTGAACGCGACAAAAAAATTTCCCTTGCCAGAAATAAAATCAAGATTCTGGCCGCTATGTGACTATAGTTACTGATCGCCCGTGATCGCAACACTAATTTTGTACAGAAACGGAAAATGCTGTGCATGGAGATTGCTGGCTTTATTGCTTCTGTCTTAATGGGACTTTCACTCGGGTTGATCGGTGGCGGAGGTTCGATACTCGCTGTCCCCATCCTCGTGTATCTTTTCGATGTCAATCCTGTGCTTTCAACCTCTTACTCGCTCTTCGTTGTAGGGCTTACAAGCCTGATTGGATCATACTCACATTTCAAGAAAGGCAATCTGGATCTTAAAACCGCGCTGATCTTCGGGCTTCCATCAATTGTATCGGTGTATGTGGTTCGTAAATTCGTCGTGCCGATCATTCCGGACCCCGTTTTCACGATAGGAGAAATACTCATCACGAAAAGCATTTTCGTACTCATCTTGTTCTCTTTGCTGATGGTTGTCGCCGCGCTTTCAATGATCAGAAAGAACAAAAGAGAAGTGACCGACTGCCAACAGAAAATCAAGTACAATATCCCAATCATTCTTGGCGAGGGTATTCTTGTCGGAGCAATTACCGGCCTTGTCGGTGCGGGAGGCGGGTTCCTGATCATCCCAGCGCTTGTGCTTTTCGGTGGCCTGTGTATGAAAAAAGCCGTAGGAACTTCCCTTCTGATTATCGCATTGAAGTCATTGATTGGATTTACGGGGGATCTTGGATCAGGCCTTGAACTCGACGTACAGTTCATGTTAATATTTGCCGGCTTTGCTACGATCGGAATCATAGCCGGAACGCTGATATCAAAATACATCTCCAATCAAAAACTGAAGCCCGCGTTTGGGTGGTTTGTGCTGGTTATGGGGCTCTATATCATCAGCAAAGAGTTACTTCTTACAATTTAATTCCAAGTCAAATGACCACGAAACACCTAATATGGATAGCAGGCATCGTCGTAGGTGCCGCAATTGGATTTGGCTACTGGTACTTCATCGGTTGTATCAGTGGCACATGCGCCATTACGTCTTCTCCGGTCAACAGCACGATATACGGAGCACTGATGGGAATTCTCCTCGTCAACTCGTTTCCAGGTAACAAAAAGGAAAGACCGGAAAACAAATCATCAAGGTGACCTTCACACTGAAGACGTTGGGCCTACTGTTGTACTGGCGCCGGTCCCGTTGGTTCGATCGGGTGATTCAGCCATATTGTGATCTTTATCACAGAATTGTTGCTCACACATTTGTGTTGTATTGCTGGAGGCCGGATTATGTAAGCCGGCGCGCCGAGTGCTCAGGCGCCGGCTTTTGAAATATTAAAAGCAGCAGAAACTACTTAACGTAAAACTATATGTTTAACATCTTTTCATCTGAAACCAAGGCCTATAAGTCCCTTCCCGGCAAGAAATTCAAAGAAGAATTCAGCAAAGCTAAGCAGCCCGTACTCATCGATGTGCGAACGGCTTCAGAGTTTTCATCCGGTACAATTCCAGGCGCCAAAAACTTTGATATCATGGCGCCGGGTTTCCAGAAACAAATAGCATCGCTGGACAAATCGAAGGATTATTTCCTTTTCTGCAGAAGCGGTAGCCGGAGCGCACACGCATGTGGTGTAATGGCAGGCCAGGGATTTAAGGTTTATAATTTAAAAGGAGGCGTCGGGGCATGGCCACAATAAATTCTTTCCCTGTGTAACAACAGTCACTGAATAAAAGAAGTCTTCTACCTAACTTTGCTAAAAATAAACAACGTAGCGATATGTTCTTTCAACGTGTATATGACAAAAGCCTGGCTCAAGCCAGTTATTTTATAGGATGTCAGAAATCTGGCGTTGCTATGGTGATCGATCCCAAACGCGATGTGGACACCTATCTGGAAATCGCGAGGCAGAACAACATGCAGATTACGCACGTTGCGGAGACGCACATTCATGCTGACTTTCTGTGCGGATCGAGAGAGCTTGCGGCCCTCACCGGGGCGACGCTATACCTCTCCGACGAAGGAGGTCCCGATTGGCAATACCAGTTTGATCATGTTGGTTTGAGGGATGGTGACGAATTTAAAGTTGGCAATCTCAAGGTTGAAGTGATTCATACACCAGGTCACACGCCTGAAAGTATCAGCCTGCTGTTGACCGATCTGCCGGCTTCCGATAAACCTGTGATGGTGTTTACGGGTGACTTCGTCTTCGTTGGCGACATTGGAAGACCTGACCTTCTCGAAAAAGCCGCCGGCATGATCGGCACCCAAGATGTTGGTGCAAAACAAATGTTCAAATCGTTAAAACGTTTCCTGGAACTTCCGGCATACGTTCAGGTATGGCCCGGACATGGCGCAGGCTCCGCATGCGGAAAGGAATTGGGTGCAGTGCCCAGCTCTACCGTTGGCTATGAGAAAATCCGCAACTGGGCATTTCAATATGACAATGACGAAAAAGGCTTCGCAAAGTACTTACTCGAGGGTCAGCCCGAGCCTCCGAAATACTTTGCCATGATGAAAAAGTTAAACAAGGTTGACCGGCCATTATTGACTGAAGTGCCAAAACCCGGAAAACTTTCTAATGCCGACCTGAAGGATGCGTTAGAAAAAGGCGTAAAAGTTATCGATACAAGGAT
>CAYMWA010000243.1:0-4449 GCA_964393795.1 uncultured Roseivirgaceae bacterium | reverse complement strand
GCCGTGATAGACGACGGATGTGAAATTGGTGCGGGTACAAAAATCTGGCATTTTTGCCACATCATGTCCAATTGCCGCATCGGCGAAAATTGCAATCTCGGGCAGAACGTGGTCGTTTCCCCGGAGGTCGTGCTCGGGAATAATGTAAAGGTTCAGAACAACGTTTCCATCTATACCGGTGTCGAATGTGAGGACGATGTATTTTTGGGGCCGTCGATGGTGTTCACCAATGTAGTCAATCCCCGCAGCGCTGTAAACCGGCGAAGCCAGTACGCGAAGACCATTGTCGGTCGCGGTGCAACGATTGGGGCGAACGCCACAATTGTTTGTGGCCATAACATCGGTAAGTTTGCGTTTATTGGCGCTGGGGCGGTGGTAACAAAGGAAATACCCGACTACGCCCTGGTGTTTGGAAACCCCGCGAAGCACGTTGGGTGGATGAGCGAGTATGGGCATAAGTTAGCTTTCGGGACTGACGGGACGGCAGTGTGTCCGGAAAGTAAACAAGTGTACCGCCTTGAAAACGGGCACGTAAAAAAAATACAATGAAGAATTTTGCTTTGATAGGCGCAGCGGGCTACGTTGCTCCCAGGCATATGAAAGCCATTAAAGACACCGGTAATAACCTGGTGGCGGCGTTGGACAAGCATGACAATGTGGGTATTCTGGATTCTTATTTTCCTGACACAGCTTTCTTTACAGAATTTGAAAGATTTGACAGGCACATCGACAAACTGCGCCGCAGGAAAATGCCCATAGACTATATAAGTATATGTACGCCAAACTACCTCCATGATGCGCACATTAGATTTGCCCTCAGGCAACAGGCAGATTCAATCTGCGAAAAGCCTTTAGTCTTAAATCCCTGGAATGTTGACGCCTTACAGGAGTTTGAGCAAGAATACGGCAAGCACATTTACACGATTCTTCAACTGAGGCTACACCCAGAGATCATCGCATTGAAACACAAGGTCAAGGGCGCGAGCCAAAAGCATCAAGTTGACCTAACCTATATCACAAGCCGCGGCAGCTGGTACTACAGTAGTTGGAAGGGTGACCTGAACAAATCGGGGGGTATCGCAACCAATATCGGGATACACTTTTTCGACGTCCTCATCTGGATTTTTGGTGCGGTTATCAAGAGTACAGTCCATACTCAAACTCATGACCGCGCGGCGGGTATGCTGGAACTGGAGACCGCGTCGGTCAGGTGGTTTCTTAGCATTGACGAATCTACGCTGCCAGACGAAGTGAGAAAAAAATCAGAGCGTACCTATCGATCAATTAGCGTCGATGGGGAGGAAGTTGAGTTCAGTACTGGGTTCGGCGAGCTACACACTGAGAGCTATCGTCAAATACTCAAAGGGAACGGTTTTGGACTGACACAAGCACGCGACTCTATAGAGTTGGTTCATTCGATCCGAACAGCAATACCGCAGGGCCTCAAGGGGGATTATCACCCCTTTGCCGCCAAGCCGGAGACAGCGCACCCATATTCGCGCCGTCAACTACCCTTCACAAAGGCTGAATAGAGAACGGCTGCAAAAAGACCGTCCCGTTCTCATTGGAAACTTCTGCACGGACGTAATTCATCCCGGCCGGAAGGGAGGAGAGATCCAACGTTGGCCCCGTGCCGATTTCATGCGAACAATAAATCCATCGAATGATTGCCGCATCTGTTGCCAGCGATATACCCGCCTTACTGACGGCAATGCTGTTGATTTTAGGGTATAATTTTTTTGTACGCCCGTAGTCGTGCACAGCAAAAAAAGAGCCTTTGGAAACTGCGTTTTTAAGGCTGGTGATGGTGTAGTCAGGTGTCAATAATAAGACCTTTCCACTATCGAAGACCTCCTCATTTCCATTCATCTCCGGCTTATATTGGTATGGGCCGTAGTGATCGTTCACTGCCAAGCCCCAAATCTTAGTAGACTTCGAGCGCAATAACACATCCCAGACAAAAGGGAAATGTTCGTTGTAGTCCCTCTCTAATTCCCCAACCTTATGCTTATATGCGAAATACGCATTGTACACTTCTATACCGACAAAATTCTCTAATGCGCTGTAGTGATCCCATTTAAGCGTTGGATGCGCCACAATCGGCAAGCCGCCGAATTCATTGATAAGGTCGAGCGCTTCCTGCGTACTGCTGTAATGAAAGGGCTCCTTGCGCGGATGGATTAGCGGATCATATTTAGCTATGTATTGTGTCATGAATGGGGATAGCACATGATCAAACCCCACTTCTTCCATTGAAGGGATGAGTCGCTTCACCGACTCAGACGAAGTATAGAATTCTTCTTCAGACGGGAAGGCAGGGAAATAGGCGTCCAAAGGCCACACCCTGTTGCGTCGATAGTCGGAATTTGACTCGTCACCCTCATAATGCATCAGACTGACAGCATCATAACCAGCCTTATCGTAGGCCAGAAGTTTCACCGGGTTCGTATCTATATGATCGTGAAACTGCGAAACAGCGCGAGTCCACTTCCTCCAATCAACATCCCCATAGGGATCATAGGTCACGACGTACGAAGACTTAAGGTTGCTCAACTGACAGCCAAAAAAAGGCACGACACCGTCGTCTCGACAGGAGAACCCAACTAATAGAACAATAACAACTGCGACCAGTCGACTCATTGCAGACCATCTAAATAGACCCGGAGACGACGCACAATTCCCGAGCGTCCCACGCAACTTTGGCTCATGCGTTCAAGAAGGATACGGATTGTTCCTATGTTCTCCTTTCCCAAAAGAAAAGGAAAAAAGCGAATAATTACTAATATAAGGAGTACGTCGGTGAAAAGGGAGACAGGAAGTTGCCAATGACCAGGCTCCGTGAAGCAATACAGGAGTATAGCTTTGCTGAAAAAAACCAGCGCGATTTGTATCCCTGGCCATATCGCTCGAAAGTAAACACGATAAGAAAGGTGCTCTCTGCTCAGGAACAGCGCCGTCATCAAAACCCACTGCAGGACTGTCGCGGCAAGAACAGATGCGGCCACTCGCTCAATGCTGGAATAAAACATCCATGTCAATACCGCCACTACCCCTGCGAATATCAATTTGACAGCCAACGCCTCGACAAGAAACTTTTTTGCTCTATTGTAAGCGTCCGACAATTTTGTCATCGTGCGAAACGGGAGCACAAGCGCAAAAACCTGCAACAGCGGGATTGCATCAGTCCAGTCATGTCCCAATACAACATCAACAATCGGCCCCGAATACAACACCATTACATATGCCAAAGGAAAGAGTATGAGGCTTAAGATGCCCAAAGGACGAAGATAGAGCTGATGCACATGATCGGGCGACTCAGCACGCGATATGCCCGAGAAGACAACACCATCGAGCGACTCCCCCAAGAAAGAATCAGGCAAAAGTGAAATCCTTTGGGCACGTTCGTAGGTGCCCAAAACACCAAAATCAACGAACTTCCCGAGAAGTATCTTATCAGCAAAACTTCCACCAAAGTTAACTAATCGAATCGCCATTAGCATCCCACCGAAGTTCATCATTTCACCGAGGTGCCTACTTCGGAAATCCATTGAAAGTCGAAGCGGCCGCAACCCAAGGGCAATCACGGCAGACATAGACATTACAATAATAGGCGGAACAACCAGGGCCCAAAGGCCAAATCCCAGGGCACCGAGTGTAATACCAACCACAACGTTCCCGAAGGCCAATGGAAATGCATCAATGAAAAACAGCTGTCGAAAATTCAGGTCCCTTATTACCAAAGAACGGGGCACCACGGCGAAGCTATTAATGATCAAATTGAGCGCTATTAGCCTAATCGCCTCGATCGGAACCTGATTATCATAGAATGACACAATAAGGGGCGCGGAAAAAAATACGACTCCGTACAATACCAGCCCTATAGTCACTGACGCGGCGAAAGACGTATTGACCGCCGCCTGACTGCTTTCACGCCGCTGAATCAGCGCCGCTCCAATGCCAAATTCAGAAAAAAGCGTCACAAAAAGCATGACCGCAGCGATTAAGGCAAAGACACCAAAGGTCTCTTTGTCCAGAAGCCGCGCCATAACCGACAGGTACAAAACGTGGACGACCGCCTTGGAGCTGACGTTCAGCATTTGCCAAAAGGCACCTGTTACGGTCTTATCCCGCAGTGTCATCATGAATAAATTTGCTCACGTCGCTTATATAATTCCTGAACGCAGTTCTGCAAAGCCATTGTCGCAGGTAAAGGTGCCAGCTAATTCTGGGATTGAGCTTCGGTGTGCTGAAATCATAGCAGAGCGACAGAAACGCCACGAAACACTTGTGATCTGTCCGCTCACCCTGGAAGTACGCTTGCACAAAAAGAGTTGCCGCGGCCCGGCGAAGCGATAAGTCTCGTATATGATAGGGCCGCGTCAAGAACAATGAACTCAGGACGGCGGGCAGGTAGTCGGCGGGGTCGTCGCTGAAGCGCAGGACGGCGCC
>CAYMWA010000242.1:3381-4478 GCA_964393795.1 uncultured Roseivirgaceae bacterium | reverse complement strand
GTCTATTCTCAATACCTCTTCAACGGACTCCTTATCAATCCCGCGTATGCGGGCGCACATGTGCAGCTGAGTGCATCGCTTACGTATCGCAACCAGTGGGTGAACTTTCCCGGCGCGCCCGTGACGGGTACCTTTGGCATGCATACATCGCTGCTCAAAGGCCGCATTGGTGTTGGTATGTTGGCGACAGTCGACCGGATCGGCAGCTACACCAATACGGGGCTGTTTGGCAGCTATGCCTATAAGATCAAGGACCCGGTACGGAAAGGGGTCTTGTCGATGGGGATTTCCGCAGGCTTCAATAACTTTAGCGCAGACTTCAGTGAGCTCAATCTCCGGGAATTGGATGACATGACCTTTAGCGGGTTCATGAACGAGCTGAAGCCAAACTTTGGCGGCGGAATTTTCTACTACAATGAGAAAGTCTTCGGCGGCTTTTCCGTGCCCACCATCCTTACCCATGCGGAACTGTTCAGCGGTCCGCTGGAGCAACTTAAAATACCAAGGTTTTATTACCTCTACGGCGGCATACATTTCCCACTCGATCCTCGTACGAAAAAGGTGATCGTGACCCCATCGATCCTTGCACGCGTGCAGGATGGTACGCCGTTGAGCACCGATTTCAACCTCAGCGTTGCCTTTGAAGAACTGATCAGCCTGGGAAGCTCCTATCGTTCAGGTGATGGTGCTATTTCATATATCAATTTCAAGCTCAGCGAAAAATTTTATGTCGGCTACTCTTACGACTGGACGGTGTCTGACATACGGATGTATTCCAGGGGAACACACGAGATCATGATCAATTACCGGACACGTCTCCGCAATATTCATCGGGATTTGGAATGTCCGCAGTTTTTCAGCCACTGAATAATGTGTTCATGTGTTCATGTGTGCCCCGGTCCCTGAGCCTGCCTACCGGCGCGTAGGCCTGTGCGCTGGCAGGTAGGCTTGCCGAAGGGTCCGGGGTGCGATACGCTCTTCCATGGCGTCTTCCTGAGCGAAGGTTGTGCGTTGGGTATGTGGGAGCGAAGGATCCCCAATAAATTGGGGGATGCGCATTGTGGGTGTGCTTTGTTGTGAGGTTGATCTGAAATAGT
>CAYMWA010000242.1:0-3281 GCA_964393795.1 uncultured Roseivirgaceae bacterium | reverse complement strand
TCGTACAGGCAGGACTACGGGCCGACGGCCCTTGGCGGGGTAAAAGTGAAAAACGCACTGGCTATTGGTGCATCGTATTCGCTAAAGAACCGCGGCATTGATGAACTGAACAGTCCGGGATTCGAGGTATCGCTGACCTATCTTTTTGGCAAGCAAAAACGCGGTGCCCCTGTCTACTCTTTTGTGAATGCTGTCCGGCCAAAGGCTAAGCGACAAAGTACTGTCGCCAGACGTACGACTACCGCCCTTGCGAAAGAAGTTACACCCCCGTCGACGGCGCCGTCCGGGCAGGCAGATAAACCCGTGGTCCGTAAGCAAGCGCCTGTTTCGGTCGAAGACCCGGTACCGGCTGACGAGGAAAAACGCGATGTGATTGCTGAAACTGAAGCGGAGCCGACGCAATCGACGCCCGAAGACCGGTCACCCGAAGACCGGTCACCACCGATTGATCACACCGAACCCGCTATCGACAAAATTGGAGTAGCGCGGCCGTTGTCTATTACGGATGAACACGCGAATGCCGATGCGCGCGAGAGCGATGCCGGAGAGATGCCACCAACAGCTGAAGACACTGCGGTGCCCTCCGCGTCGAACGTACGCCATGAGATCGTCAACCGAGGCGACAACGCCGAAGCGCTTCCGCCAGCGCACTATGTGGTAGCCGCCACTTTCACAACACGCGACAATGCTGCCTACTACGCTGAGGGACTTGACAGGCTCGGCCTGGATGCACGATTGGGATACGTGAATGCCAAAGGCCTGTGGTATGTCACGATATCAGAAGGGAAAGACCTGGACGCCGTGCGCCGGCAACAGGCACGGTTTGCAGAACAGTTCCTCCTTCGCGATGCCTGGTTGTTGACGGTAGAACCGTAGAATCGCTGCTCAACTACAACGATACCATGCGCATGAACCTGAAGCTCATTAGCCTGTCCGTTGCCTATACGTACGACTTTGATAAGATTGAGTCGCGGAAAGGAAAGAGCACTATCAGAAAGCCATGAAGAGAGGGCAATAAACGGAAGTCAAGACGAATTCTTAAAGTCAATTTGTCGCTGCGCCCGGTGTTGTTCGAACATTTCCAGCATCATGCCGTCTTTCAATCCCACGTCGGGTACGAGGATGCTCGTGGCGTGTGCGAGTTCCATGACCCGTATGTAGATGTTGCTTGCCGGGATGATCACATCCGCGCGGTCGGGGTTCATCTGTAGTTTGTAAATCCGTTCTTCAATGGAGTAGTTCGCTACCATGTCGCGCAGGTCCCGGATCCGCGAAAGCGAAAGGGTTTTACCGGGTCGCGTCCGTGCCAGTTCGAAAATCTTGCTGATGTTTCCGCCAGTACCAACCGCGGTTACCTTGCCATATTCTTTTTTGACACTTTCTTTGATCCACTGCTCCATTTGTGTCCATACCTCCGGCGAGTGGTTGCGTTCAAGCATGCGTACGGACCCGATCTTGAAAGAGCGCGTTTTGATTTTCCTACCGTCTGTGTACAGGTTTAATTCTGTACTTCCGCCACCAACGTCGATGTGCAGGTAGGTGCTGTTGGTAAGGAACGAATGAATGGCCCGGTTAATGAGCTCCGCCTCCCGGTTGCCGTCAATGATTTCGATCCGAAGGCCGAGTTCAGCGAGTACCCGGTCGGCCAGTTCCTGTCCATTGTCCGCCTCGCGCATAGCGGACGTTGCGCACGCCATGTAGCCGTCTACCTCATACAATTCGATGAGGAGTTTGTAAGCACTCATGAGTTTCAGGAATTTACTGCTGCTTCGGTCGGTGATACGGCCGCCGGCAAAGACGTCGTGTCCCAGGCGCAGCGGGAAGCGGATGTACTCTAGTTTTTTGAACAAGACGGACGTTCCGCTGTCAAGCGCAGTCGACACCTGGAACCGGATGGCATTCGAACCGATGTCAATGGCTGCAAGTTTCAATGGTTTGTAATCAGGTTACTCCAATACATTTGTTTTTTGGGTCAATATATCAAAACCCCGGCCACTTTTATGCCTGCTTATTATTTTGCTGTTTCAATACTATTGCCTTTCTTTGCATCGCTTATCCAGAAAGACCGAGGGAATGGGCCCTTTGACGTCTTAGCATCCTATTCTCCCCCGTGGAGTGTGTTGTGCTAAATCCCATCACGCACCTTTGATGGTCGTGTGAGAAGATAAGTAACCCGTCTTTTTTTTGGGTCTTTCTGGATATGGACTTTATGCAGGAAGACCTTATGACAATCCAGGACATTCTTAATTCGCGCATCCTCATTATCGATGGGGCTATGGGCACTATGATCCAGCGACATACGTTGGAGGAGGCTGATTTCCGTGGGGAGAAATTTAAAGACCACGCGTACCCTCTTAAGGGAAACAACGATGTGCTCTGCCTTACGCGCCCCGACATCATCAAGGACATTCACAAACAGTACCTCGAAGCGGGCGCCGACATCATCGAAACGAATACGTTCAGTGCAACGGCGATCGCTCAGGCGGATTACCATCTCCAGGACTATATATATGACCTGAACTTTCAGGCAGCAAAAATCGCCAGGGAGGTAGCGGATGAATTTACCCGAAACAATCCTGACAAGCCGCGCTTTGTAGCAGGCGCCATGGGACCGACAAACAAGACTGCTTCACTATCACCTGAGGTAAACAACCCGGGGTTTCGTGCGGTCACATTCGACCAGCTCGCCGCCGCCTTTAAAGAGCAGGCACACGCATTGCTTGACGGCGGCGCGGACTTGCTACTGCTCGAAACCGCGATTGATACACTGAATGTAAAGGCAGCGCTCTTTGCGATACAGGAGCTGTTCGACGAGATTGGTCGCGAAGTTCCTGTTATGGTATCCGGTACCATCACCGATGCCAGTGGCCGGACCCTTTCCGGCCAAACGACCGAGGCGTTCCTTGTTTCCATTTCACATGCGCCCTTGCTGAGCGTGGGCCTTAACTGTGCACTTGGGGCGAACGCGCTTCGACCCTACCTGCGGGTGCTCAATGAAAAGGCGCCATTTTATGTGAGCGCCTATCCGAATGCGGGCCTGCCCAATGAGTTCGGACAATATGATCAGACGCCCGAGGAGATGGCTGCGCAAGTGGAAGAATATTTGAAGGAGGGACTGGTGAATATTCTGGGTGGATGCTGCGGTACAACGCCTGAGCACATACGCAGCATCGCGGAAACAGCCGCGCGTTATAAACCGCGAAAGGTCGATGGTCCATGGTCGATTGATTGACAATTGACAATCGGGGAAGTGTACACCGAGCATTACCGTCCCCCTCCCA
>CAYMWA010000241.1:0-4490 GCA_964393795.1 uncultured Roseivirgaceae bacterium | reverse complement strand
CTGCCTGCCAAAGCACTGAGTAAACACCGGCAGCAGGGCGCAAAGCCCTTTTGTCAATTGTAAACTGTCAACTGTCAACTTATTTTCTTTTCCCACGCCCACGCATGCTGCAGGGCATCTGCTACGGTGTACTTCGCCTTCCAATGCAAAGTTCGATTGACCTTTGCAGGATCGGCGTACACTTTAACAACATCACCGGGCCTTCGCGGACCAATAGTGTAATTGAGTTTCACACCGGTTACACGCTGAAATTCGTCGACAAGTTGCTGTACGGAGATGCCGACGCCGGTGCCCAGGTTAAAAGCTTCGTATACTTTGTCGTCCGCCACTTCCTCCAGGTATTCCATCGCCTTCACATGGCCTGTTGCGAGGTCTACCACGTGAATAAAGTCACGGATGTTGGTGCCGTCCGGAGTGTCGTAGTCGTTTCCGAAAATGGTGAGCTTCTCGCGTTTGCCGACGGCGGTTTGCGTGATGTAGGGCACTAGGTTGTTAGGCGTGCCAATGGGAAGTTCACCCATGAGCGCACTGGGATGCGCGCCAATTGGATTAAAGTAACGGAGTGACACGACGCGGAGACCGGTAGTGCTGGCGTCTTCCAGAATCCGCTCACTCATTTGTTTCGTGGCCCCATATGGGGATTCAGCACGCTTGAACGGCGCTGTTTCATCTACCGGTATCCGGTCCGGTTGTCCGTACACGGTACAGGAAGAAGAGAAGATAAGGTTCTTGACCGCATTGTCCTGCATCGCTTTTAGCAGCGTAACCACGGACCCAAGGTTATTCTCATAATACAGGAGCGGCTTTTCAACGGACTCGCCAACGGATTTGTAAGCCGCAAAATGGAGCACCGCAGAAAACGGCCCCTCGTTCTTGAAGATACTGTCCAGGAAACCCTTGTCCAGGCAGTCGCCCTGGTGGAAGTTGGGCTTAGCACCTGTGATTTTTTGCATGCCCTCCAGAAGGGTTCGGTCACTTCTCGACAAGTTGTCGATGATCACTGGGTCATATCCGGCTTCTGTTAAGGCTACCGCAGTGTGCGCGCCGATGTATCCGGCACCGCCCGTGACGAGTACTTTCTTCTTCATAAGCGAGCTGTGACTTTTGATTGGTCGAGGAATCCTTTTACATCGTAGATGACCGTCTTTTCATGCTCGATGGATGCCCAGTCGAGGTCGCGAAATTCTTTGTGGCCAACTGCCAGCACGATGGCATCGTATTGCTTGTCCGGTTTCGCGATCGTCGTTACGCCGTATTCATGCTTGACTTCTGCGGGGTCGGCATGTGGATCGTAAATATCGACATTTGTGCCGTAGGTGCGCAACTCGCGGATCACGTCTACGACGCGGCTGTTGCGGATGTCAGGGCAATCTTCCTTGAAGGTGATGCCCAGCACCAGCACGTTCGCCTTGTTAATGGCAATGTCTTGTTTGGCCATGAGTTTAATGACGCAATTGGCGATGTAGATGCCCATGTTGTCATTGATTTTTCTCCCGGCGAGGATGACCTGCGAATGATAACCGAGGCTTTCAGCTTTGTGTGTCAGGTAGTACGGGTCCACGCCAATGCAGTGGCCCCCTACAAGTCCCGGCTTGAAGGGCAGAAAGTTCCACTTTGTTCCGGCGGCCTCCAACACTTCGTTGGTGTCGATGCCGACCCGGTCAAAGATGAGCGCCAGCTCGTTGACGAAGGCGATGTTGATATCCCGTTGCGAGTTTTCGATCACCTTTGCAGCTTCCGCTACTTTGATCGATGAGGCTTTGTGGGTCCCGGCCTTGATGATCGTTTTGTAGAGGTTATCTACCTTCTCCGCAATTTCGGGCGTACTCCCGCTGGTGACTTTCTTAATGGTAGTGACCCGGTGAAGCTTGTCGCCGGGGTTGATCCGTTCCGGCGAATAGCCGCAATAGAAATCCTCGTTGAACTTCAACCCGCTCATCTCTTCAAGCACTGGGACACAAACTTCTTCCGTGCACCCCGGGTAGACTGTCGACTCGTAGATCACGATATCGCCCTTTTTTAGCACGCTGCCCACCGTCTTGCTGGCACCGACCAGAGGCCTCAAGTCCGGCTTCCGGGCTTGATCTACAGGGGTAGGGACCGTCACGATGAAATAGTTGACTTTCCTTAGATCCTCCTTATCAGAAGAAAACTTCAGTTTTGTTGCCGCCTTCAATTGAGCCGGTTCCACTTCACGTGTGCGGTCAACGTTCTTTCTCAACTCCTCGATCCGTTCAGCGTTGATGTCGAAGCCCACGACATCGAACACTTTGCCAAATTCCACGGCAAGCGGCAGGCCTACATAGCCCAACCCAATAATTCCTATTTTATCCATATCACTTCCTGTGTATTTATTTATGTTACGACTCAGCTCTGAGCACTACAGCCACGCTGAGAAGTGAATTTATTCGCTTTTTTTTGTGCAATTCGCTCAACCACTTCCGCCTGACCGATTTATGATTACCGATGGTGTATACCCGGTCCGCTGCATCGCCGGGCTCGGCTGCCTTTCCAGCATGGGGGTATTCGATCAACCCGGCAAGCCCGGCACTTTGAAGGCTGTTTTTTGAGAACATTGTCTAGCTGACGGGTTTTTTAGAAGATTGCAAAAATATGAAGATTAAGTATAATGCATATATATTGCAGCTTCGTTTATCGTAATTAATGCATGGAAGACCAAAAACCAAGACCCGCCAGTTCCGATGAAATAGATCTCGGTCAGTTTTTCCGCTGGATCGGGAGAGGCTTTTCGAATTTTGGAAGGTCTGTTATTGCAGGCATGGCCGGTTTAAGAAACACGTTTTTCAAAAACCGTGTCTTCTTTTTAGGCATTATCGTGCTAGGACTCGTCTTGGGCGCACTGTATGCTACCCTCTTGAAAAAGGACTACTACAAGTCTTCCATGGTGCTGAGCTGTGATTATCTCAATACCCAGATCCTGAAGAACACAATCGACAAGTTTAACCTCATTGCCGCGGAAAACGATACCGAAAATATGCAGGAGCTGTTGAAAGTTGACGAAGCTACCGCAAAGAATATCAGAGGTTTTGAGTTCAGACCGTTCGTCTCGGAGGATGATGTGGTCGAGATGGAAGTGCTGCGCGAGCAGTTGAACAACATTACAGGCGAGAAGAAGGAGCTTGTCGACCGCATAGTGCAGCGGCTGGAAATTGAAAACAAGAATGCGTACGAAATCAGTGTCCTGGTATACGATCCAAATATTGTGAAGCCGCTGGAGAACGCCTTGGTGGAGTATTTCAGGAACAACCATTATATCAAGCGGCGCATCGAAAGCAACCAGCGTAGCCTACTGGCGCGAAAAGAAAAACTGGAAAGTGAGTTGAGGAAGCTCGACAGCCTCAAAGCGGTACTATTCCAAAATTATCAGGCGCTGGCCCAGAAAAGCCGAGGGTCAAACAATGTTGTTGTGGGAAGTGAAGAGGTCATGGCAAACCCGTTGGATGTTTTCACCAGGGATCTGCAACTGCATGCCGAATTGCAGGAGGTCAACAAAAAGCTGTACCTGACACCCGATTTCGAGATCGTCGACGGGTTTACATCCTTCAAGGAGCCGGAAAGCGCAAGCTTACCCGATGTCCTGGCCATCTCACTTCTGCTTTCCATTGTGATCGGCTACCTCATCCTTGGCGCTTATCGATTCGATCAGATGTTGGCGAAGTACCCGAGCAAACACTAAGTGCTGTCCGGAATCAAAATACTGCTGCGCAAAGAATTTGTCCTGGAGTTGAGACGCAAGTCGGTCATCTCCGGCATCGCGCTGTACCTGCTGAGCCTTATTTTTATCTGCTATCTCACATTCAGTCTGCGGCGCAACGCCATCAACGAGGCCACCTGGTCAGCTCTTTTTTGGCTTACCATCCTCTTTTCGGTCATCAATACCGTAGCGAAGAGCTTTATTGGCGAAAGAAAGGGTGTTTCAATATATTATTATTCGATTGCCAGTCCGCAGATCATTATTCTCTCGAAAATAGTCTACAATACCATATTATGTTTTCTGCTCTCCTTGGCGGCATATGTGCTCTTCCAGCTCTTCATCGACAATCCGGTGGAGCATCACGGGCTCTTCCTGTTGACGCTTGTGCTGACATCAATCGGATTTTCCGGTTCGCTGACCCTGATCTCCGGAATCGCTTCCCGCGCCAATAACAGCAGTGTGCTGATGGCCGTGCTCAGTTTCCCAATCCTCATCGGCATTCTCCTTATGGCGATCCGGATTACCAAAAATGTCCTCGACGGCATCGACCTCGCGGCCAGCTATGATGAACTGCTCAACCTCTTGGCTATCAACGCCATCCTCACCACGCTTGCGTATATGCTCTTTCCTTATATATGGAGAAGCTGATAAAATGGTTGCCAGTTGCCTGTTGGGGTCGACTCTGCAACCTGCAACTTTGCAACCTGCAACCAACAAACCGGCAACTGGCAATTGGCAACCGGCAACCGGCCCTTCGGCAAGCTCAGGGACCGGT
>CAYMWA010000240.1:0-4552 GCA_964393795.1 uncultured Roseivirgaceae bacterium | reverse complement strand
TAGAGCACTACCTTGACAGGGTAGGGGTCACAGGTTCGAATCCTGTATTACCCACCAAAATTAGTTCCCGAATGGCCGGTTTGCCGGCGCCGGCTGGTTCTTGATCTTCTTTGAATCCGGTGCGATTGCCGGGAAGGGATATTCATGATACGATCCGCTATTTTCCTTTTTGGTTTGCTGATGTCCGCTTCCGTGTCGGCGCAGATTTACATTCCGACCTTTGACCTGCAGGGTCACCGCGGTGCCCGTGGCATCAGTCCTGAGAACTCTATTCCAGGATTCATGACCGCGCTCGACTGGGGTGTCACCACAATGGAGATGGACGTGTACATCACCAAAGACAAGAAGGTGGTGGTGTCGCACGACTCATGGATTTCATCCGACTTCTGCCTTCATCCCGATGGTTCGGAAATTTCCAAGGCCGAAGAAAAGTCGCTCAGGATTTACGAAATGGATTATGAGGAGATCCAAAAGTTCGATTGCGGATCAAAGACGAACGCCAGCTTTCCCGATCAGGCCAGCGTTAAAACATCCAAACCGCTCCTCCGCGATGCCATAGTTGCCATTGAGCATCGGATCAAAGACCGCATGCTCTACGAAGTGGATTACAACATCGAGATCAAGTCATCCCCTTCGGGCGACAACAAGTTGCATCCCGAACCCGAAGTCTTTGCGGATCTGGTGTACAACCTCGTCGACCAATATCTGCCACTTGAGCGAGTGGTGATTCAGTCGTTCGACGCCCGCGTGCTGAAATACTTCCACAAGAAATATCCGGACATTCGGTTATCATGGCTGACTTCCAATACCAAAACGGTTGAAGCGAACTTGCGCGAACTCGGCTTTCATCCTGCGATTTACAGCCCGCACTATAAGATGCTGACCAAGGCGAAAGTCGACTACCTTAAAAAGCTCGAAATCCGGGTGATCCCCTGGACGGTCAATGAAGTGGATGATATGAAGCGTATGCTCGAGTGGAAAGTGGACGGTTTTATTACCGACTATCCCGACAGGGCAGCCGGGCTGGGTCTGGGGATACCGCCCCGTAACTAGGCGTTCCCGCCGGTTAGATAACCTCCCTTGATTTTACTATCCTTGCAAAAAAATTACACGAATGCCGAAGCAGTATGATGTTTACGGGATTGGCAATGCACTGGTCGACATTGTTACCGAAGTGGATGCCGATTTCTTTGTCAAGAACGAAATAGAAAAGGGCATGATGACGCTGGTGGACGAGAAGCGCCAGCATGAACTTATCAAGGCCATCGACATGAAAAAAAGTAAAATGTCATGTGGTGGTTCGGCGGCCAACACCATTATCGGCGTCAGCCAGTTCGGCGGGAAAAGCTACTATTCCGGGTTGGTAGGTAAGGATGACCTCGGTCGGTTCTTTTTGATGGATCTGAAGCGCAATGGCGTGGATACCAACCTGACACCCGAAACAGCTGCCGAAGGCATTACCGGGAAGGTGCTCGTGATGACCTCGCCTGACGCGGAAAGAACGATGAATACGTTTCTTGGCATCAGCTCCCATCTGTCGGTGGCCCATCTCGATGAAAATGCGCTGGTCAACGCCACCTATCTTTATCTGGAGGGATATCTGGTGACGAGTCCTACAGCGCTCGATGCCATGAAGGCCGCGAAGAAAATAGCGGAGCGAAACGGGGTAAAAACGGCACTGACGTTTTCAGACCCGAGTATGGTAAAGTACTTCCCTGGCCAGATGCGCGAAATCATCGGCGCCAGCGTCGACCTGCTGTTCTGCAACGAGGAGGAAGCCATGATTCATACCGGGACGAACAGCATTGAGGAGGCCCGCGAGCAACTGAAGGAAGTGGCGAAGCATTTCGTCATCACCCTTGGCGCAAACGGTGCCATGATCTACGATGGGGATACCTTTATCAGCATTGAGCCCTACCGCGTGAAAGCGCTCGATACCAATGGAGCCGGCGACATGTTTGCGGGCGCATTTTTGTACGGAATTACGCATGGCCGCAGCTATGCCGAAGCGGGGAAGCTGGCTTCGCTTGCCTCGTCAAGGGTAGTCACGCAGTTTGGACCGCGCCTGGATCCGCAGCAGGTCAGGAGAGTGCTCGGTGACGTCATCGCCATGTGACCGATACGCAATGATCTTTACGGCCGCTGGCGCCATGTCGGGCCTGATTCGCAAGAAAATTGAACGAAAAAATGTCGGGTACTGCCAATTTAATCCGGCTGGCCTTGTAAATCCTTAAAATACTACCCATCTTTGCAGCCCTTATTTTGGGGCTAAAACGCAATTATTATGGTACGGACCTTTCAACCTTCCAAGAGAAAGAGAAAAAATAAGCACGGATTTCGCGAAAGAATGGCCACGCCCAACGGTCGCAGGGTGTTGGCGGCGCGCAGGAGAAAAGGAAGAAGGAAACTCACGGTTTCTGACGAAACCACGCTGAAACATCGCTAAACAGCTGGGTGATTGCGGACGTCACTGACGTTTTGCGCCCGGCTTTTTTTCCGTAAATTGGCTTTGCGTACTGCCGCTGTGCAGACTGAAATTCCTGATATTGGCCAGATTTACATTTCGCAAGAACGAACGACTCAATAAGGAAAAGCTTATAAAGGAACTCTTTGAAACGGGTTCCTCTTTTTATTTCTACCCTTTCAGTGTGCGGGTTATGCGCAACCCCGACCCGAACTACCCGGTGCATCAGGTGATGATCGCCGTTCCCCGACGAAATTTCAGGCGCGCTGTAGACCGCAACCTTATCAAGCGCAGGATCCGGGAATCTTTCAGATTGAATAAAAACTTACTTCCGGCTGGTCCCAAATTGCTGATTGCCTATATTTATACTGCAAAAGAAATCCTGACCTTTGCGCAGATTCACGAACGCCTAGCAAAAACGATTAACCGTTTTGAACATGTGGAGAAGACTTAAGTGGCCGCTTATCCTGGGCCTGTTGATTGTTATCTCATTTTCCTTTCGCGAGCCGGCTGAAAAATATTTCGAGGTGGCCAAGAGTCTTGACATTTTTGCCACGCTCTTCAAAGAGGTTAACGTGTACTATGTGGATGAGGTGGAGCCGGAAAAACTGGTCCGCAAAGGAATTGACGCCATGCTCGCATCGCTCGATCCGTATACGGACTACATATCCGAGGAAGAGATGGAGTCTTTCCGCATATCGACGACCGGGCAGTACGGCGGCGTTGGTGCGATGATCGGCGTCGTAAACAATAAGGTCGTTATTACGCAGCCGTACAAAGGCTTTCCGGCATACAACAGCGGCGTTCACGTTGGCGATGAGCTCATTGAGATTGACGGGCAGAACGTCCGTGGAAAACGTACATCGGCAATCAGTGCCTTGCTGAAGGGTAAACCCAATACCCAGGTCACTATTCGCGTACGCCGCTATGGCGAAAAAGAGGACCGTGTCTTCAAGGTAACACGTCAAAGAATTAACATCAGCAATGTTACGACCCACATGCTGCTCGACGATGACATCGCGTATATCCGGCTCGACGATTTTACTCCGGGTGCCTCCTATGAGGTGGCCGATGCGCTGGTTGAACTAAAAGAGAAAGGCGCAAAGAAGCTGATCCTCGACCTGCGTGAAAATCCCGGCGGCCTTCTGCACGAAGCCGTTAACATCGTCGGTCTGTTTATCCCCAAGGGAAGAGAAGTGGTTTCCACCCGGGGAAAAGTAGATGAATGGAACAAGGTCTACAAGACGCTGAATAACCCGCTTGATACCGAAATACCGATGGTGGTGCTGACCAGTGAAGGCAGCGCTTCGGCATCGGAAATCGTCGCCGGTACGTTGCAGGATTACGACCGTGCCGTGCTGGTTGGCAGTAAGACATTTGGCAAAGGCCTGGTCCAGACGACCAGACCGCTGTCTTATAACGCGCAGCTCAAAGTCACTACTGCCAAATATTATATACCCAGCGGCCGTTGCATTCAGGCACTGGATTACACGCACCGGAAGGCGGATGGAACGGTGCTGAAAATTGCAGACTCCCTGAAGCACGAATTTAAAACCAGGAATGGCCGGACGGTATATGACGGCGGTGGCCTTGATCCTGATATCAAGATCGAAGACCGCTACATGGGGACGGTTACTTCTGAGCTCGTAGATTCCGGATTGCTTTTTGAATACGCGTCCATGTATTGTGCATCGCATCCGATGCCGGCGCGCCTCAGAGGTTTCGAAGTATCTGACAAGACGTATAACGACTTTACAACCTGGCTTAGCACGCAACACTTTACTTACGCAACACCGCTCGAAAAGGAAATGCAGCAACTCGAAGAATTAGCCAAAAACGAGCGGCTGTATCCAGAGCTTGAGATTTATCTTGACGGCCTTCGCAACAAGCTGGCGGTCAACAAATCATCCGATTATCAGCGCTTCAAAGGAGAGATCAAGGCGCTGCTGGAGGAAGAAATTGCCTTTCACTACGACTTGGAAACCGGTCGGGCGCAAGTGCGGCTTCCACGAGATGAAGATGTCGCCGCTGCCAAGAAAGTGTTGCAAGACACCGCCGCCTACAACAAGATATTCCAACCGATTTAAT
>CAYMWA010000239.1:0-4554 GCA_964393795.1 uncultured Roseivirgaceae bacterium | reverse complement strand
TATTCTTCTACTAAGTCGCCCGAAATTGATAATTTACGTGCCTGAGCAACCGCTTAATGCCGCCAGATTTCGGCTGAGTATTACGCCGGTTTATTCGAGACCCAAACCCCGGCCTATGAATATGCGAGCCTTTGCCTCCGTGCTGGCTTTGATCGTTTTTGTGTCATTATTTTCCTGCAGCAGCCAGGACACCGCTTTGCCACCTCCTAACATACTCTGGATTACCAGTGAAGATAACAGCCCTTTTTTCGGATGTTATGGCGACACGTTGGCCACGACGCCAAACCTGGATGCATTAGCGCAAAGAGGATTCTTGTACACGCACGCCTATGCGAATGCGCCGGTATGTGCACCCGCCCGGAATACGATCATCACCGGCGTGTACGCAAACTCGGGCGGCCATCAGCACATGCGCAGTTACTATCGAAAGTCAGACGACATAAAGCTCTATCCGGAGTTATTGCGTGCGGCAGGATACTATTGTACCAACAACCGAAAGGAAGATTTCAACATCGATCCGGACCAGACGCGTGAGGTGTGGGATGAACTTGGCAACAAGGCGCACTACAAGAACCGGAACCCGGAGCAGCCCTTCTTCGCGATCTTCAACCTGACCATTACGCACGAAAGTTCATTGCACAAATCCATCCCTGCGGATCAGCTGCGCCACAAGCCTGAGGACATGGTGCTGCCGCCGTATCATCCCGACACGGAAGAATTCCGCCACGACTGGGCTCAATACTACGATAAAATTGAGGACATGGATACAAGGGTTGGCGAGCTACTTGCGGAACTGGAAGAGCGTGGCGCGGCAGATAACACCATCATCTTCTACTACGGCGACCATGGCGGCGTACTGGGCCGCAGCAAGCGCTTTGTCTATGAGTCGGGAACGCGCGTGCCGTTCATCGTATCCATTCCGGAAAAATACAAGCACCTTTATCCGGCCGAAAGGCCGGGAGTAGAGGTAGACCGGCTCATCAGTTTTGTCGACCTCGTGCCGACACTGCTCAGCGTCATCGACGCGCCAGCTCCCGGGTATCTTCAGGGCCATGCCTTTCTCGGAAAACAAAAGACGGAAGATCCGCAGTACGCATTCATGTTTCGTGGCAGGATGGATGAACGCTATGACATGAGCCGTGCGGTACGCGACAACAAGTACCGCTACATTCGCAACTATATGCCGCATCGCAAATATGCGCAGTACATCGAGTACTTGTGGAGGGCACCGTCGATGCAGTCATGGGAAGCAGCATACGAGGCGGGTGAGTGCAACGATGTACAAAGCATTTTCTGGAATACGAAACCGGTTGAAGAACTGTACGATACCGAAAACGATCCCTGGGAGGTGAATAACCTTGCCGGTGATCCGGAATATCAGGACGTGCTGAACCGGATGCGGATGGCAAATCGTACGTGGATGATCAGCATCAAAGACACCGGTTTTATTCCCGAGGCAGATATGATCGACAGAACGCAGTCTTCATCACCCTATGATTACATGCGCAATGGTAATATCGACATAGAATCACTGATTGATGCGGCGGAGTTGTCGACCACAGCCACCGCGGAGGATATCCCCGTCCTTGTTGAATACCTGGAGTACGATGACGCAGCCATCCGCTACTGGGGCGCGACGGGATTGCTTATTCTTGGCGAGGAAGCGCGACCCGCCGTTGAGGCATTGAAGAACGCGGTAAACGATTCGGCGGCTACCGTAGCCGTTGTGGCTGGCGAAGCGCTGTACAGGCTCGGCGAACGAGAAGCGGGCAGGGAGGCGTTTGGTGCGGCGTTGAAAAGTGACAACGTATTTGCCAGGACCTTCGCGCTCAACGCTATCGACTGCGTTGAAGACGACAGCGAGGTAACCAGGAACGGCGTTATCGAAATGGCGAAGGGCCTTGACGAGCTCAATCGCAAGAATTACGACTGGCGGTCAGCGAAGGGACTACTTGCTAAATGGAATGTTGATCCAGAAGCGTACGGGCTAAAGCCAGGTGAATAACACGGGAATACATTCCGGAAATCGTAAAATCATGAGGAAGAAAACGGCGCACTGCTATCTTGTTGTATTGATTGTGCTGACCTTGTCAATCACGGCGGGGAACGCGCAAAACGCCACGCCCGGTCGTGAGACAAGACCGAACATCATATTCATCCTGACCGACGATCAGCGCTGGGATGCTTTGGGCTTCGCGGGCAACAAAATCATTCAGACTCCCGAGATGGATCGCCTTGCACAGGACGGCGTTTACTTTGGCAATGCCTTTGTGACGACTCCCATCTGCGCGGCAAGTCGCGCGAGTATCCTTACCGGATTATACGAACGCACACACGGCTATACATTCGAGGTGGAGAAAGTACCGGATGAGTACATGGCGAAAAGTTATCCGCAGATGCTGCGAAACAACGGGTACTACACCGGATTTTTTGGGAAACTGGGGGTGAATAAAGTCAACCGCGATGCGCTCTTTGACGTCTCCGATGTTTATGATCGCAACGGCAGGTTCACGAATCGTCGCGGCTATTATTACAAAACCCTGCAGGGCGATACCGTGCACCTGACACGTTATACCGGTGAACAGGCGATGGCGTTCATTGAGTCGGCTCCCGACGATAAACCTTTTTGCTTGTCGATCAGCTTCAGCGCGCCGCATGCGCATGATCCGGCACCCGACCAGTATTTCTGGGAACCTGAGCTTGATCGCTTGTATCGCGATGTTGTGATTCCGGGCCCGCAACTCGGTGAGGATCACTACTTCGATGACTTGCCCTTAATTGTGCGGGAGGGCATCAACCGCAAGCGATGGACATGGCGCTTTGATACACCAGAGAAGTATCAGGAAAGTGTGAAGGGTTACTTCCGGATGATCTCCGGTGTTGATCGCGAGATCGGAAAGATACGCGACGTGTTGAAGAACAAGGGCCTTGCCGACAACACGATCATTATTCTGATGGGCGACAATGGCTACTTCCTTGGGGAACGCCAGCTTGCCGGGAAGTGGTTGATGTACGAAAACGCCTTGCGCGTGCCGTTGATTATCTACGATCCGCGTGCCAAAGGTGGTTTGAGGCCTGCCGAGTCGGTGTTGAATATCGATGTACCGGCAACGATGCTTGATTTCGCCGGTGTTGAAATTCCTGCTCACTGGCAGGGTAGGAGTCTGGAGCCGTTGGTGGAGGGGAAGTCGTCATCCTTAAAACGCGATGCTATTCTTTTCGAACACTTGTGGCAGACGCCGATGATTCCGCCGAGCGAAGCGGTAAGAACGGACGAATGGAAATACCTGCGCTATATCAACGACAAATCCATCGAAGAGTTGTACAACCTGGAAGACGACCCTATGGAGATTCACAATCTGGCGGGAGACAGCAAGTACCGGAAGGTGTTGCTTAAGCTGAGAAAGGAATGCGACAGACAGGTTGCACGCTATTCTAAGTAGTTAAGTTGTAAGTTACTAATTCCGTCGGCGTAAGGCGCTGCCGGTCATTGCCGCGAATCCGCCAACGAGGCCGATAAGCGCGAAGGTGACGATCAGGAGAATCGTTTTGTTGGAGAGCATGAAGATGCGCGCGACGCGATCGGCGAAATCGGAATTTGCGCTGAGTTCGGTTACCAGAGCCTTCATTAGCCAGAGGAGCCCGATGGCGAGAAAGCCCGCGAGAAAGTTCATTCGCGTTGGCAGGAGGAGTCCGCCGATAAATGCGGCTACCGCCACCGACCACCACGGCATAAACAATTCCATGAAAAACGCGATGGCCAGGATAATGACCATCTGGATGACGAACCTCATTCAGCTTTGGGGTTTAATTGGGTGGTATAAAATATTTTCTGAACGTTGTCCTGGGGCGAGTGCATAAACAGCAGCGGGAAATATCTTCCCTCTACCCAACGCGGCAACCAGTCTTTGTAATGAAAACTTCCGGGATTGCCCGACTGACCTCCGGGGTACGCGGCCCATGCCTTGGTACCCGAGGGCTCGAGACTGACGACCATACGCCACGAAGGACCATTCGTACGCGAGTGCGCGTTGACGATATCCTCGTTGCCGCCAGTCTTCACATGCAGAGACAACGCAGTAAGGGGAGGAAGCAAGTGGCTGATGTACGAGTCTTTGTAATCTGCCCAGACAGGCAACTTGTTGTTCCGGTCTTTCCAGTCTTCTATGGCCTGTACGCCAAGCACAAATGCTTTATGGATGACGTCGCCAACCGTTTCCTTCTCAGGGGTCTCCACAATATCGAAGAACGAAAGGTCCGGATGTTCGCGAATGAGCTTAATCGTCTGGTAGTCCGTCGGCCGGACGAGCGCATGCGTGCCTTCGGCCATTTCATCCCACAACAGCGGGATCAGGTGATCCCACCAGGCTTCGAAGTAGGTGGCACCAGCGGAGTGTGCCTGGTTAAAGTGATCCCACGAACGCAGAAGGCGGTACGCCTGTTTTTCGAGGAGGGTGAGCTTCGTGCTGTCGATGTATGACAGGAAGAGCGGCAGACTTTCGGCAGCCTTGAGGTTGTAGTTGTCGTTTTGAAGCCCCATCATATCCCGGTAGG
>CAYMWA010000238.1:0-4566 GCA_964393795.1 uncultured Roseivirgaceae bacterium | reverse complement strand
GTCCATGATCTGCTTTCCCTGGTCGGAATGCAGATTTCCGGTAGGCTCATCCGCCAACAGCAGTTTCGGCTGGCCGACGATGGCGCGCGCGATGCCGACGAGCTGTTGCTGACCTCCGCTGAGCTGCTCAGGAAACAGGTCCTTCTTGGCTACTATATTGAAGCGGTCAAGCATATCGGCGACCATGCTCTTCCGCTGCCCGCCTCGAACACCCTTATATAGCAACGGTGTCTCAATGTTCTCATAGACGGTAAGCTCGTCGATGAGGTGGTAGGCCTGGAAAATGAACCCGATGTAATTCTTGTGCATTTCCGATTTCTGCTTTTCCTTCATCCGGTGCACCGGCTCGTCGAAAAAGAAGTATTCGCCGGCTGAAGGCTCATCCAACATCCCGATGATGTTCATCAGCGTTGATTTCCCGGCCCCGCTCGGACCCATAATGGTCAGGAACTCGCCCTGCTCCACGTCAAGACCTATTCCCTTGAGGATGAAAGTGCGTTGAAACCGGGAATCGACATACTTGTCGACGTCGCGTAGCTTGATCATATCAGAAAAGTTGGAAGTTTTAAGTTGGAAGTTTTAAGTTGAAAAGTTCTGGGTTCGAAGTTCCAAATTCCGGACTTGTCGACGTTTGGTGCCGGAATGCTAATATGGTGCCAATGGGAATTTCGTGTCAAAAGACGCCATTCGGCGGATGTTTGGCCTGGCCATGCGTTCGGTTCCGAAAATAGGTGTCCGGAAACGCACGGGTAGAAAAGCCACCAAGGGCACTACCGTGGACCGTCGACCGTGGACCGTGGACCCTTCAAAACACAATCGGATACAAAATTACGTCGACCCGGCGGTTCAGTCTCATGCCGCTGTAGGTATCGTTTCGATAGACGGCATTCTCGAGTCCCCAGTCCTTGACGGAAATCTTGTTTTCAGGAACGGGCTTGCGGATAAGCAGTTCGCGGACCGCGGCACTGCGCTGCTGCGACAGCCACTCGTTATACGCCTTCCCTCCGATGGGATCGGTATGGCTGATTAAGTGAATTTCGTACTTCTCAAGCAGGTTGGGGACGGAATCGAGCCAATGATAGAGCGCTGATGCTTGTTCTTCAGTGATGATGTAGCTGCCACCGCCAAAATAAATACTCATGCGAATCTCGTCCGCCTTTTGTTGGGAAACAGCAGAAAAAGGTGCAGCAATCAGTATGGTGACCAATAGCCGGCGCATACACGAAAGTTATCATTTATTGATCTGAAATCACAGGACGCCGAAGATTTTAGCGCACTATCGCGGCACTTTCCTCACATACACCGGTTGATCGGCACCGAACATCCTCATCAAATAGACCATTGTGATGGGAATGATGGTGATGTGGTTAAAGAACGATCGTATGGCGGGAAAGGCCCGAGGATCCGATTGTGCCAGCACCATCACCGCCAGATTCGACATTTGAATAACGAGAAAGTTTCCAAAAGAGATGATGATAATCAACATGAATAACAGTTCGATGAAGTATCTGTGCCAACCCAGCCTGCTGATCCTCCATCGCATTCTTCCATAAAGGTCTTTCCAAAACGATACTTGTGACACCCGATGAAGGGAGTGTCCTGTTATTGTGGTCAGTATAAGTCCGAAAAGCCACAATCGGCTAAACGCCAAAAGTACGGCAATAGCATCGTTGTACTGCCCATCGTACCATACCTGCACGGCTGCAAATACCGCAGTAATCAGGGCAACGCCAAACAGACGCACACGTTGATATATGAACAACACCGACGACCCCAGCATGCCAAGGATCACCATTGCCATCTTGTTAAATCGCTTTCGTCGGGTCCAGTAGTCCATTAGGTTTAAGTTTTAAGTTATAAGTTATAAGTTATAAGTGGGAACCGCAAGGCGAGAGAAGAATCGCCATCCCGTATTTTGCTTACTACTTAAAACTTAAAACTTAAAACTTAGAACTTAGAACTCAACCACGTTCAGTAGCGCATTAAGGTCACTTAATGTGTTAGCCTCTGAGGGACTTTTGTCCTTCCGCCAGCGTGCGATTCGTGGAAACCGGAGGGCGATGCCTGATTTATGACGCGTCGATCGCTGGATTCCTTCGAAGGCAAGTTCGAACACCAGTTTCGGTTTCACACTGCGCACCGGACCGAAACGTTCGATCGTGTTTTGTTTCACCCAACGATCCACTTCGCGAATCTCATCATCGGTAAGTCCGCTGTACGCTTTCGCGAACGGCACAAGTTCCGGACCGTTCCATACGGCAAAGGTGTAGTCAGTATATAGGTTGGCTCTCCGACCGTGGCCGCGCATCGCATAGATCATGACTGCGTCAACACTAAACGGGTCGATCTTCCACTTCCACCAGTCCCCTCGCCGCCGCCCGTTTCGATAGATGGACGATCGTCGCTTCAACATAATGCCTTCGCTGACAAAGGCCCGCGACTCTTCACGGGCGCGCGCCAGGTCTTCCCACGTGTGGAAGATTACTTCCGGCGAAAGCCGCAATACCGGATGGTCGGTGGGGCACAACGCTTCGACGATCTTCCTTCGTTCCGACAACGGCTGCTGCCGGATGTCTGCAGCGTGCCACTCGAGAACGTCGTAGGCCACAAAGGCAACCGGTACATCGGTCAACAATTTCCGCGATAGCGTCTTGCGACCGATACGCTTCTGAAGGTGGTTGAATGACATGGGGCGGCCATCTTTGAAAGGCAGGATCTCGCCGTCAAGTACGGTACCGTCAGGCAACACATCAAGCATAGCCTGATATTCCGGATACCGGTCAGTGACAAGTTCTTCTCCCCGCGACCAGACAAACAGTTGTCCCATTCTGACAATAACCTGTCCGCGGATGCCATCCCATTTGCGCTCGGCAAGCCATTCATCCGGATCCCCCAATGTGTCAACGGGCATGTCCAATGCATAGGCAAGGTAAAACGGATAGGGCTTTGATAGATCGGTTTCGTCGTCTGCAAACAACAGGTCCCCGAAGGTATTGGTCTCGGGAGACCAGTGGCCCATCAACCGGTGGGCTACCGTACTTTCCTTGACACCTGCGTATTTTGCGAGCGCCTTTACCATCAGCTGTTGTGACACGCCGATGCGGAAGCCTCCCGTGATCAACTTGTTGAACACCAGCCTTTCGGACTCATTTAGTTGTCGCCATGCCCAGATGATTTGTTCTTTCTTCTCGGGTACTTCCTTTGGTTCCAGGTCTTTAATGAAGTCCATCCAGAAGGAAAGCGAATAATGTGACGGCTCGTATTCGACCGGCAACATCAGTGTGATTGTCTCAGCTAAATCGCCGACGACGTGATAGGATTCATCAAAAAGCCATTGAGGCAGTCCCGACAACTCGCTCGCCCACTGCGCCAGGTACGACGTGGTTACCGTGCGCTTCGGCCTCCGATGCGACAACAATGCAACGGCCCACAACTTGTCCTGATCCGGCGCCGCCTCGAAATAGGCGATCAAGGCCTTGATTTTGTTCAGGGTCTTGGTCGTTTGGTCGAGTTGGGAGAAAAGGGTAGTGAAGTGTTGCATTTGGCGGTTGGCTGTTGGTTGTTGGCTATTGGTGGTTGGCTGCTCCCCTTCCGCCATCTCCCCCAACTCTCCTTCAAACCGTGTCTTTACCTCGTGCGCATCGATACCCTGCTCCCTGAGCCAGTGTGCAAAGATCTCGGAGTAGCCATGTGTGACAAATACTTTTTCTGCGCCGGTCTCAAGGACGGCAGTGTTCAGTTCATTCCAGTCGGCGTGGTCAGACAACACGAACCCGCGGTCAGCCCCACGGCGACGCCGCGTGCCACGAAGTTTCATCCATCCGGACGCCACACCAAGGGAGTACGGAAGAAACCTGCGGACCCATGGCGAGCCTACAGCTGACGGCGGACTGACGATCAACGCGCCCTTGAGGGCTTCCTTCGGCGTATCGTTTGTCACTCGCGGCGCGACGGGAAGATCGATGCCCTGAGCGCGCATTACCGCGTTGACCACGTCGACGGCACCATGTGTAAAGATGTTTCCAATAGACGTATCGACATGGCGGAGAATGCGCTGACTTTTCCCCAGCGTGTAGCCGGTAAGTACCGACGTCCGGCCCTCGTCCCGGTTCTGCCGCCACCAGTCGTTGATTTCCCCAAACACTTCCTGCTGGCTTTTCCATTTGTACACCGGAAGACCAAATGTCGACTCGGTAATAAAGACATGACAACGCTGAGGCGCGAACGGCGTCGAAATGCCATCATCCTGTAATTTGTAATCGCCCGAGAACACCCAAACCTCACCGTTGAAGGACAATTTCACCTGTGCCGAACCCGGAATGTGCCCGGCGGGGTGAAACGAAATATGAACGCCATTGATCGCGATGGTCTCGCCGTAACCGAGCGCCTGAATCATCGGCATCTTCGGCGACAACCTGTGCCGCACAACCGGCAACGCATCGGTTGTGCAGAGATAGTGCCGATGTCCCGGGTACAAATGGTCGGCATGTCCGTGTGATATGATGGCCTTTTCCACGGGCTTCCACGGGTCGATGAACACATCTGCTTGTGGACAGTAGATGCCGA
>CAYMWA010000237.1:0-4572 GCA_964393795.1 uncultured Roseivirgaceae bacterium | reverse complement strand
ACCCCACCCTTCAGCAATCCCCACGAACCATGGCACACATGAACACATTAACACACGAACACATTAACACATTAACACATTAATCCAACGCAATCAACTTATTCTTGATCGCATACTTCACCAATTCGGCTGTATTTTTCAACCCGAGTTTGTCAAGAATGTGGGTTTTGTGTGTATCGACAGTCTTGACGCTGATAAAGAGTTCATCCGCAACTTCCTGATTGCTCATTCCCGATGCCACGAGCGCCAACACTTCCTGCTCGCGTTTGGTGAGATCGTTTGGGAGCGTGACTTTGCCATTTGTATTGGTGAGCTTCTTCTTTTGATAGAACTCTTCGAACACGAGGTTCGTGATGGCTTCATTGAAATAGCGCCCGCCATCCTTCACTGTGCGGATCGCTTCACTGAGGGTATTGAGGTCTACATCTTTGGGAATGTAGCCGTCGATGCCGCACTGGATTCCTGCCGTCACGAGTTCCTTCTTGATTTCCGATGAGATGAGTACCACGCGCACGCGCGCGTCCTGTTCTTTGATCCAACGCGTTGCTTCGATGCCGGTCATCCCGCCCATCATGATATCCATCAGAATGACATCAGGTTTAAGCGATGGAAAAACACTGATGGCTTCTTCGCCGCTCGGCACTGATCCGACCACTTGAATATCTTCGGCTTGCGCCAGCAGAGCGGCGAGTCCGTCGCGCAAAAGCCTGTGATCGTCGACGATCAGGACCTTAATTTTTGATTCTGCGGGTGCATTCATGCATCGTGTAAGTTTAGTTTTACATTAAAGACGGTGCCCTTCCCCGGCTCGCTTGAGACTTCTACCTGACCGTCGAGTGCCTCAACGGCCTTCTTGACGATCGGAAGTCCGAGACCCGTGCCATTGATATTCCCAACGTTGCTCCCGCGATGGAACGGTTCAAATATGCGAGCCAGGTCGTTCTCTTCGATTCCCAGTCCATAATCCTGAACACTGCATTCCACCATGCGGTTGTCTGACCTTACATACAGCCGCACTTCGTCTTTGCCAGGCGAAAACTTGATGGCATTGGTAAGCAAATTTACAAAAATATTCCGTAGCAGGTTTTCATCGCTCATCAGTTCAAGCCGTTCATCCGAAAAGTCAAAGTCTATCCGGTGACTATGCTGCGTATTGCTTCGCACCTCGTCTATAATTCTGAGAAAAAAATCCTTCAGCTCCACCATTGTCAGGTTTGCTTTCAGTCGCGTATTGGTGGCACCCGACTTGCCAATGGTGAGCACATCTTCCAGCAGCGATGTCAGGTGTGCCGCCTGCGACTGAATCTTTGAAAGCCGGTCGAAAATCTCCTGGTGACTTAACCGTTCGATGTTTTCCTTCACTGCGTTGATGTTTCGGTGGATATACGAAATCGGTGACCGGAATTCGTGTGAGGCCATCGACACAAAACGGTCCTTGACTTCCACCAGCTTTCGCTCGTTTTCCAGGGCTGACTTCAGCGCCTCTGTACGCGCCTTGACTTTCGCTTCGAGCGATTTACGGTACGCCGACAGTTCCGTCACGTCCTGGCCGATGAGCAGTACCCCCACCACTTCTCCCGATGCGCTCGTCCTGGGGGTAGCATTGATCAGCAGGGTGATGCTTCTTCCATCCTTCGCGCGCAGGATCAGTTCATAATTCGTAATGACGTCCCCCCGCAGTACATTATGCATGTCGTGCGAAAACGCTTCACGGGCGTCGTCTACGAGAAAATCCGAAAGCTTGCGAATGTAAGAGTCATTCTTTGTGTATCCCGTTACCTGGTGGGCCTTTTCGTTCCACTCCGTAATGTACCCGCGAGAATCGGTACCAAAAATGACGGCATTGGCGTTTTCAATTACGCTCTGATACTCGCGCGCCACAATCGTGATCTTGCGTTCGAAAATCTTTTGGGGGGTAACGTCACGCGCTTCGATGAACACTTGCCTGACAACGCCATCATCATCGCGCAACCCGGTGCACTTTATTTCGTAGTGCGTTTCCCTGCCGTCAGGATGTTGGTAGTTGGCCTCGAGTACCGAGGGAAAGGTGGAATGCAGCAGCGTCGACAGTACGTTATTTGCAACTGCTTTCCATGTATCGGGGATGGAGTCGAAAACAGAGGCGCCGGGTTGCAGCGGCGGTTTGATCACGTCATCAAACCGATTGAGATGTTTACTTGTCAGCAATACTGTGCCTGCATTGTCGACAAGTACCCATATCTCGGATACGCTGTCAAAAACATTGCGAACGTGGACAATCTCACCCATTGCTTTCATACATCCTTCCCGCGACGTTGGAATCCAGATTTCTGCGCAAGGTATACAATATCGAAGTTTGAAAAGCCTAAGGTTGGGCCCAAAACCTTACATCCGCCTGAAAGGAAACCCATCGCGCAACACATAGACGCATGTTGATCAGACTATCTCTTCTGTCTTGCGTACGATCTTCCGGATGATCTCGTCAAGGTCGTTTGCGCTCTCAGTAATGCGTCCCAGTGTCGTCTTCAGATTGACGTTTTCGTCAGGATAGCGGCTGACCAACTGCACAAGCCCAATGATGCGCGCGAGGGGTGCGCGAACTTCATGCGACTGCACCCAGGCGATTTCCATCAACTTTCGGTTCTGCAATTCCAGCTCTTCTGTTTGTTTCCGTTGTTGGGTGATATCGAGGGTAAAACCCACGAGGTAGCGCACGCGCTCATTTTCATCATTCTTTACAAGAATACGTGAATGGAGAATTTTAGCCTTTCCATCCTTGTCAATGATACGAAATTCCGTTTCTTGCGGATGGGTGCTTTTGGTTGCCTGCCTGAGTACGTGCTCCAGTCCGGCTTTGTCCTCGGGATGAACGAACTGAAAAAACCGTTGGTAGTCGGGGTCAATTTCTCCTGGTTCAAACCCGAAGATCCTGAACGCCTCATCCGACCACCTGTGTTTTCCGCTGATCAAATCGACTTGCCAGCTGCCAAACCTGGCCATGTGTTCCGCTTCCTTCATCATCGATGCCTGGGAAATAATTTCTCCGAGGTAATGCAGGCGTTCTTTTTCCAGGCGGGCTTTGTCGAGGGCGCTCTTGATTGACGATGGCAGACGCTTCAGTCTGTCCTTCAGAATGTAGTCGCTTGCACCTGCCTTGATACTTTGCACGGCAAACTCTTCTGAAACGGAACCGGTAATGAGGATAAAGGGAACGGTACCGGCTTGATCTTTTTGCCATTCCTTCCAGATCGCCATCGCTTCAATCGAATTGAACTGGGGAAGTGAGTGGTCCGACAGGACAATATCCGGCTGAAACGAATGCAGGGCCTCTTCAAAAGCCTGCCGGGTCTTGACGACAGTCGAAACGTGGTCGATGCCACCGCGCAACAGCTCGCGTTTGATCAGATCAACATCATCGACCGAATCTTCCAGTATCAATATTTTAAGCTGTTCTCCCATGCATCAAGTTTGCGAAACTGATTTTCCCTTCGGAGGTACCTGATTCAGCAATAGCCAGTAAAAGCCGAGCTCGGACACCGCTTCAAAAAACTTGTCGAATTCAACGGGCTTGACAATATAGCTGTTCACACCCAGCGCATAACACGCATCTACATCCGGATCCTCCTTCGATGACGTGAGGATCACCACAGGAATCATTTTCGTTCTTGGATCCGCGCGAAGTGCGGCAAGTACTTCCAGGCCATTGACCTTGGGCATCTTAAGGTCCAGCAGTATGACCTTGGGCACAACGGTGATGTCGCGCGAACTATAAGGACCCTGGCAAAACAGGAAGTCGAGCGCTTCCGCTCCGTTCTTCAAGTGAATAAGGTTGTTGGCCAGGTTCTTTTTCTTAAGGGCTCGTATCGTGAGCTCCGCGTCGCTGAGGCTGTCCTCAACCAAGAGAATTTCTACTCCATCTTGCTGGGTCATCTTAAAAAATTAAAGTGACAAAAAATGTATATCAGAACGGCGATAAACAGGCCGGATTACAATCGTTAAACCCGCTATAAAAATACTACAGAAAACCCGATCACGCCCAATGAATGATTTTTTTTTTAGCGCGGCAGGTGTGCACGTGAACAACGTAATGACTAGCCGCTTATGTGGAAAAACTACCGCTCACGTCGCAACGAAAAAGCTAATGACAATTTCTGTATCAGAAAAACCCTGACATATCAGAAAAACCCCTAGGGGTATTCCCTGACTTCTCTGTGCGGTTATTCGTCCCTCACTGTTTTGACTCGCCCACAGATAGTCACAAACGACTCACCTGTGCCCTCCAAAAGAACGGAACAGGCATTCGCTGATTTATTTCAAATCCGGTATTTGCTGATGTTTCCGGCCGGCCACCGCCGGATCTTTGTGCAACAAACACAAAAAGAAAATGACCACAAGGGTTCAGGACAATATGGTTAGGGGCGTGATGATTCTTATCCTCTTCGTCGCATTGCTGGTGTATTCGTTAGTCATTGGACGTTAGTCATTAGACGTTAGTCATTAGTCATTAGTCATTAGTCATTAGTCATTAGTCATTAGTCATTAGTCATTGGAAATTGGAAATTCGGAGGGAGACGGTAATGCTCGGTGTACACT
>CAYMWA010000236.1:1536-4573 GCA_964393795.1 uncultured Roseivirgaceae bacterium | reverse complement strand
TGCGGAAGTTGCGGATTTTTTACCCTGAAGGTAGTGCGGGAAGAAATTACCCAAACACCGACCGCCGACGCTCCGGGAGAACTGATCAAGCACTACGAATGTTCTTATTGCAAGTCGGTGCGGGCTACCGCCTTTAAGATATCCACAATGGAGGGGCAGGATTTCAAGCACGACAATCCGGTATTCCGCAAGGAGAAAGAAAGTGTGCTCGTAAAGGTGGAGATTAAATCGACTGATGGCGGCTCCAAACACTACGAATTTGGCGATCTGGCCCAGGCACAGAAATTCTTGCGCGAAATCGAGGAAAGGGAGAAGCAATAGGTACAATCCTTGCTTTACTGGTTTTGGCCCGGCCGTTATCTCAAAACCAAAAGCCGGGTTTCTGCGTTTGCAAGTAGAGAAAATTATGAAGCGATTATTTTATTTAGTGATTTTCGGGCTGCTCGCCTGGAACACTTATGCCCTGACCCCGGCGGATACGACCGAGTTGAAGGCAAAACCGGTATTTGGGAAGGAAGCAAAGATCATTTCCTTTATCCTCGACAACAACCACTACCGAAAAATCAGGCTTAACGACTCCCTGTCGTCAGTCATCCTCGACGAGTACATCAAGGCGCTCGACAACAACAAAACGTATTTCACGCAGGCCGATGTGGCCAGCTTCGACAAATACCGCTATCTGATCGACGACTTCACCAAATCGGAAAACGTCGACCCGGCGTATGATATCTATCGCGTCTTCAAAAAACGGTTTGACGAGCGGATGGACTATGTGCTGAACAAACTGATCTCCGAGCAATTCGACTATACCCGCGATGAGTACTATGAAACAGACCGCAGCAAGAAGCCATGGCCGGCAAGTGAAGAAGAACTCAATGACATATGGAGAAAGGTGATCAAAAACCAGGCACTGAGCCTCAAACTGGCCGGCAAAAATCCCGAGGAAATTCAAAAGACACTGAGGGAACGTTATGAGCGCCTGATCAAGACCTATACCCGCGATGTCAATGCCGAAGATATCTTCAGCATGTACATGAACTGCATCACGGAATCGTACGATCCGCATACCAACTATTTTTCTCCTTCCGCCGCAGAGCGGTTCAAACAGAGCATCAGCTTGTCGCTCGAAGGTATCGGTGCGCGCCTGCAGACAGAAAACGACTACACCAAAGTGGTAGAGGTTCTGCCGGGCGGCCCGGCGAAAAAGAGTAACCTGCTTCACGTGAACGACAGGATCGTCTCGGTAGGGCAGGGTGAAGACGGCGAAATGGTCGACGTCATTGGCTGGCGCATCGACGACGTGGTCAAACTGATCAAAGGGCCAAAGGGCACGAAGGTGCGGTTGGGCATCCTTCCCGCTGAGACAGGAGTGGGCGGCCCTGTCACGGAGTTTGTGCTGGTGCGTGACAAGATCAAACTGGAAGATCAGCAGGCGAAGAGCCAAATGATCAACTACCAGAAAGACGGAAAGGCGATGAAACTTGGCGTGATTACGCTGCCGAGTTTTTATATGGATTTTGAAGCTTACCAAAAGGGCGATCCGAACTACAACAGCACGACACGCGATGTGCGAAGGTTGATTCGTGAGCTCGAGCGTGACGGGATGGACGGACTGGTAATCGACCTGCGCAACAATGGCGGAGGCTCCCTTGCCGAAGCGATCGATCTGACCGGTATCTTCATCAAGAACGGCCCGGTGGTTCAGGTGAAGAACTCTGCCAACAAGGTGGAAGTGGGGTCGGATGACGATCCCACCATTGTGTACAGCGGACCTCTTGTGGTATTGACCAACCGGTTCAGCGCCTCCGCCTCGGAGATTTTTGCCGGCGCAATACAGGATTACAACCGCGGTGTCGTCGTAGGTGAGTCTACCTATGGAAAAGGCACCGTCCAGACGGTCATTGCGCTTGATAAGTTTATCAGGGACCCGGACAACGAGGTGGGTCAGCTGAAACTCACTTTTCAAAAGTTTTATCGCGTAACGGGCAGCAGCACCCAGCACAAGGGGGTCATGCCGGACATCAAATTGCCCACGGCGCTTGATCCTGAGCAATATGGCGAAAGTTCACAGCCGAGCGCGCTGCCTTGGGATGAGATCAGTGGCACGCCCTATCAACGTACGCCGGTGATCAACGACAAGGTGATTGCCGCCCTGAACAAGTCGTACAATGAAAGATTGAAGTCTGATCGCAACCTCAACCGCTTCGTGGATTCCACTGCTGTTACACGGAAGAGCCTGCAGGAAACACGTGTGTCACTGAATGAAGCCGTGCGGAAGAAAGAAATGGAAGAAGCGCAGAAGCGGACAGCCGGGGCAAGGTTGAGCACTAAGATTGCCGGAAAGGAAGAGCCTGCAACCAGCGATCTCCATGAACTGGGAGACGAATATCTGCGCGAGGGGCTTTTCGTACTGGGCGATCTCATTACTTCGAAAATCGGTTAGCGGCTGCCCTTGCCCGCCATCATATCCTGCTCATTTCAACCAGCATCAGATTGCCGGCGAATGCGTTCACGATGAACTGTGTACTGCCATCGCCGGCCATCGACTTTCAAAGTATTTTACTATTTTGCCTTATTAAGGTCTAAACATGAGTGAAGAACTGCTTAAGGCGATCATTCAACTTTTTGCGATTGTGGCGCGTGAGCACATCACCGACCGTGAACGCGCAAACGTTAAAGAATTCCTTGGCCTTCACCTGAACCGCGATGCGACGGCCTACTACCTGAAATTATTTGACGAGTTTGTCGAAAGCCACCAAATCGAAAGTCCCGGCGATTTGGGCACACTCGACGTAGAAACACAACAGTTTGTCGACGATTGGGCTAAGATCATGCAGATCGTCAAACAGGTCAATCAGGCCCTGACCATGCAGCAGAAGATGGTCATGATCGTCAAGATCATCGAACTGGTGCATACAGAAACGGACATCTCCGATCGCCAGGGCAACCTGATTTTCTATATTGGCCAGGCGCTGAAGATTCCGAAGGCCGATGTGCAGGCGTTGAAAGCATTCGTCACGGGCCAGGACATTGACGA
>CAYMWA010000236.1:0-1436 GCA_964393795.1 uncultured Roseivirgaceae bacterium | reverse complement strand
AACCTCTATTACGCGGCGCGCCTTTGCTTCGGTTACTACCGGAAAGAAGAGACCACTGCGCTTGTCGAGCAAACGTTGCTCAGCCTCGGACTGACGGAAATTCGCGACTTGAAGGTTGGCTCCGCACTGGCGAAAACCATCAGCGGAGGACAACGCAAGCGGCTCAACATCGGACTTGAATTGCTGCGCGAACCGGCCATCCTCTTTGTCGATGAGCCGACCTCGGGTTTGTCGTCACGCGACTCGGAGAACATCATGGACCTTCTGAAAGAACTATCCCTTCGGGGAAAGATGGTTTTCGTGGTGATTCACCAGCCCTCCTCCGATATTTTCAAAATGTTCGATACGCTGATCATTATGGATGCCGGGGGCTTTCAGATTTACTATGGCAACCCCATCGATGCGGTGCTGTATTTCCGCGACGTCGTGAACGCGGCCAACAAAAATCAGGGTGCCTGCCCCGAATGCGGAAATATTAATCCCGAGCAGATCTTCAGCATCATTGAAACGAAGATCGTCAACGAATACGGGCGCCATACGAATACACGCAAGATTTCGCCCGGTCAATGGTATCAGTACTTTAAACAGCGGATCAAAATACCGAGGATCGAACACGTGCGGGAAGCGCTGCCCGTTACGCAGGATATTCCGAACTGGTTCAAGCAGCTTGGCATCTTTACTACGCGCGATATCCTCGCCAAGATCGCCAACAGACAATACCTGGTGATCAATATTCTGGAGGCCCCCGTTCTGGCATTCTTTATCGCCTTTATGGTGAAGTACCACGACGTACTCAACGGTGAAGAGGCGTACACCTTTTATAATAACCACAACATTCCCGTCTATTTTTTTATGAGTGTAGTGGTCGCGTTGTTCTTCGGCCTGACGATGAGTGCGGAGGAGATTTTTCGCGACCGTCGAATACTGAAACGCGAACAGTTCCTGCACCTGAGTCGGAGCAGTTACCTGGTTTCCAAGGTGTGCGTGTTGTTTCTCATCTCGGCGATGCAGACACTGCTCTTTATTATTGTGGGAAACTACATACTTGAAATTCCTGTAGCGGAAATGCGATACTGGCTCATCCTTTTCAGCACGACATGTTTTGCGAATTTGCTGGGGCTCAACATTTCCGCGGCCTTCAATTCGGCAGTGACGATCTATATCCTGATTCCTGTGTTGCTTATTCCGCAGTTGCTGCTCAGTGGCGTCGTTATCAGCTTTGACAAGTTCAATCCCAGCGTCGGAAAACCGGTAGGCATTCCTGTTGCCGGGGAGATGATGGCGTCGCGCTGGGCGTTCGAGGCTTACATGGTGACGCAGTTCAAGGACAACCCCTTCGAGCGTCAGTTTTACGACCTTGACAAGATGATTTATCAGTCGGAATACAAGCGCATCTACTACATACCCACACTGGAGTCGAAGTTGGCGTATTGCCT
>CAYMWA010000235.1:0-4594 GCA_964393795.1 uncultured Roseivirgaceae bacterium | reverse complement strand
GGCGAGCTTCGTCGGGCAAAGCCCGATCCGTACTTTCATCATGACCTGAGTGCAAGTTCGAAAGTTGTTCTCGCAAATCGACTTCGCTCGCCATAGCTCCGCCTCGGAGCGACGGTGGGTTTCGCTTACAATAATTTGTCTTCGAAGTGGAATTTGGAGTTGGCTTCGTCGGGCGAGGCCCGACTTCAAGCTTCGATCACATCCTGTTTTCAGGTTCGAGATTTGTCCAGTCAAGACGACAAAGCTGAAAGCCCTATAAATGAGCGCAGCGAACGCAAGGCCTCTCAGCTTTTAGACCACCCCCTTCCAAGATCACCGAAGGTAATCCTCTCACCTTAGCGGGAAGATCAATTCATTGGCACAGGACTTTACGAATGAGCTTTCCGGGGTTACTTACAAAAGCCGGCTGGATACGTCAAGCTCCTGGACGCATCACGCTAATCTGGCATCGCTTCAATGCTGGGTCAATGCGAATGTCGTTGGTCGTGAGGACGCGGGAACGAAGTATTGGATTAGGTGTGTGGCGGTGTATAAGGTGGGGAAGGATGGGGAGGCGGTGAACATCTTAACGTTTTGCGTACCCTGAGCTATGACAGCAAGCTATAATCGCGATATCCTGCTACATTGCTATTTTTAATCTGGCAATAATCCGATATCTTAAAGTTCAGCTTGAGTTATTCGGAAAAACAGGACAAGTCGAACCGTAACGGATTGTCACAGTTGAAAAGAAATAGGTCCCATCCACATGGAAAGGCAAAACGAAACAAAAATCTTTGAGGATAAGCAAGTTAGAACGGTCTGGGATGCAGAACAGGAAAAGTGGTATATCTCTATTATTGATGTTATCGCGGTGCTTACAGAGCAAATCAGCTATCAAGGAGCCCGAAACTATTGGAAGGTTCTGAAACACAGGCTTTTAAAAGAAGGAAATGAAACGGTTACAAATTGTAACCAGTTGAAAATGGAAGCACCGGACGGGAAAATGCGGTTAACCGATGTTGCCGATACGGAGCAACTCTTCCGCCTTATTCAGTCGATCCCATCGCCAAAGGCAGAGCCTTTTAAACTCTGGCTGGCACAGGTAGCATCTGAGCGATTAGATGAAATGCAGGACCCTGAACTATCTATTGACCGCGCATTACAGCAATATGTGCACCTGGGTTATTCCGAGAACTGGATTAACCAACGACTAAAAAGCATCGAAATACGCAAAGAGCTTACCAACGAATGGAAAAATCGCGGGCTCAAGGAAGGCGTTCAGTTCGCCACACTTACGGATATCATCACCAAAGCATGGTCGGACAAAACCACGAAAGAATATAAAATCCTGAAAGGCTTAAAAAAAGAAAGCCTTCGGGATAACATGACCAACACAGAACTGATTTTAAATATGCTGGCTGAAGCATCGGCGAAAGATATTTCGGAAGCTGTAAAGCCAAAAGACGTTCGACGACAGTAAAAAAGTAGCAAAACAGGGCGGCACTATTGCCCGAAATGCGAGGAGAGAATTAGAAGCAAAGACAGGTAAAAAAGTAGTCACATCCCTGAATGCCGCAACATCTTTGCCATTGAAAGAAAGTAACAAGCAGGAAACGAAGAAGCAAGCAAAGAAAAAACCCAAGAACAAAGGTCAGAAGAAATGATCCCCTCGGAGAATCGGAATTAAGCTTGTCTGGTGATACGAGGCAGGTAGGATCATTCAGTTAAGGTAGGTTCGGCTTTTTCGACAAACAGTTATCACGCCGACGAATCACGCAATACAATCCGATTAAGTCAGCGCTATAGCCGAACCGGACGCCTGCCACTTGCCACTTGCCACTTGCTACTTGCAACTTGCCACCTGCAACCTGCAACCTGTAACTTGCAACTTGCAACCTGCAACCTGCAACTGGCACTCTGCACGTACTCAACCCTCCACCACCATGACGGCACCACAAGCGTACACGAAAAAAAAGGCGGGCCTTCTCAAACCCGCCTTGTGTACGACAGTTGCCTGTCGCGCAACTAACCATCTAAACAATAAAACAAACTAACCTTCTCTGTCGGTCAAGCGATCACTTTCGAGACACTCGTAATGACTGCGCCGAGTCTTACGGCTTCGAAAATGCGCTCTTCTGCACTGCCGAGCTCGACCAGCGAGTGCTCGTGCGATTGAACGCACATCTCACAACCATTGACGGCACTCACAGCGAGGCTCATCAGCTCAAAGAACTCTTTTCCGGTTGCCGGCCGCGCCATGATGTTCATCTTGATGCGGGCGGGGATCTCCTTGTATTTCTCTTTGTTGACGAAATGCCGGAAGCGATACAAAACGTTGTTCGCGCTCAGGAGCGACGCACAAGCGGCAGCTTCGGCAACCTCCGCCTCCGTTGCGCCCTCCTCGTTGGCATTCTCCCGGAAAAAACGCTTCAGCGTCGCGTTGCCATTGTTGACGGCAATCGCGTACCCCAGCAGCGCCACTTCCTTTCTGCTCAAGTGATCGCTCTCGAATGAATTCTTGAAATTCAGCTTCAGATCCGCCAGGTAACGCGACTTCCCCTCTTCCAGGACGTCCAGTGCCTCGGTGCGGTACTCCTTATCCAGTTTCAGAAAATCCAGGAACTCCTGCGTCGTCTCCGAATATACCAGTGTATCTTCCATTACTCAGTTAAGCTTTGATCGTTTCTTTGCCTTTTTCCCAGTTGCACGGACACAACTCGTCGGTTTGCAACGCGTCGAGTACACGCAACACTTCTTTCACGTTGCGGCCCACGTTCAGGTCATACGCACTTACCCAGCGCACAATCCCCTGAGGGTCGATAATGAAGGTAGCACGATACGCTACTTTTTCGTTGGCCTCGAGAATTCCCAACTCTTCTGCCAGCGACTTCGAGGTGTCAGCCAACATCGGAAATTTCAGGTCTTTCAAATCCTCGTGGTTCTTGCGCCACGCCAGGTGAACATACTCCGAATCGGTTGAAGCACCGATCAGGTTGGTGGTGCGGTCACGGAATTCTCCGAAACTCTTATTGAATTCAGCAATCTCTGTAGGACAAACAAATGTAAAGTCTTTCGGCCACCAGAACATGACGGTCCACCGCCCTTCGTCGTTGATCAGATCCTCGGAGGAAATGTCGAAAAATTCCTTACCCTTGTCCAGTGAAACAACAGCCGTTTTTTTGAATGCAGGAAACGCCTGCCCGATTGATAAAATACCTGTGCTCATAGTTTAAAAGAAACATTTTATTGAATACGGCTGCAAACATAACAGAAACTTCGATATAAATCATATCAATATTACCTATGTCATTATTACCTTTGTCTATGAAAACGATTTCTGACGTCATGCAATCGAATGAACCTTCAACAGCTTGAGTATATCGTCGCCCTCGACATCCACAGGAACCACGCGAAAGCAGCGGCGCACTGTCATGTAACGCAACCGACGCTGAGCATGATGGTGAAAAAACTGGAGGAAGAACTTGGTGTCAAGATTTTTGATCGCGGTCAGCCGCTTAAGCCGTCGCCTTCCGGCGAGATTATTATCGGTCGGGCCCGGCAGATCCTCCAGGAAATCAAAAACCTTAAGGCGTTCATCAGCAGTGAGAAGGATTCAATTGCCGGCGAGTTTCGCCTGGGCGTCATTCCCACACTCGCGCCCTATCTCTTGCCGCGGTTCCTCAACGCCTTTCTCGAAAAGAATCCGGACACCTCGTTCACGGTCGTCGAAATGCTGACGGAAGACATCGTCAAGCAGCTGAAGGCAGGTAAACTGGACGTCGGTATTCTGGTAACGCCGCTGGACGACAAGGAGATACGCGAGATCCCGGTGTTCTATGAGCCTATTTTGCTCTACACCTCGCAAAGTCTCAAGTACTACCGGCAGGAACGGGTGCGGCTGAAATCACTCAACACCGAACACCTCCTGCTCCTGGAAGAAGGACACTGTTTCCGCGGTCAGGTCATGAACCTTTGTCCGAAGAGCAAGCGCGACCGGCAGCAGCTGAACTATCAGAGCGGTTCATTTGAAACCCTGCGGGCGATGGTTGACAACGACTATGGCTATACGCTGATTCCTGAACTGGCGGTCGACACCCGCCGGAAGCAGGCCAAACGCTTTACGTCGCCCGAGCCTGTACGCGAAGTGAGCCTGGCTGTCCACTACGGATTCGTTAAAGAAGCACTGATCGCCCGCCTCCGCGAAGCCATATTGCATGCGATACCCCCGCATTTCAAGAAAAATGAGAAGTATATAAGGGTGCGGTGGGACTGAAATAGTTGTCGGTCTGCCTGCCAGAGCTTGCGTAGGCATCTGCGCAGGAGTGTAGGTGTTGCCGGTTTTGGTTTAGTTGCCGGTTGCCGGTTTGGGTTGTTTAGTTGCCGGTTTTGCTGGTTGCATAGTTGTAGCGGAGGCGTTGCAGCGAGGAGGTCCCAGTTATAGGGATGCTTCGCTTACGCGCTTGCAATGCCAGGCCTCTCGGCCGCCTACTCAGCATGACGTCATTATAAATTATAAGGAGACGGCACACCGGCAATGCGCGTGGAGCCGCCAACAGCCAATAACCAACAACCAACAACCAACCGCCATTTTGCTGTGAGAAATAAAAAATAATTC
>CAYMWA010000234.1:0-4600 GCA_964393795.1 uncultured Roseivirgaceae bacterium | reverse complement strand
GCATCTTCAGACGCCCGCCGATGCCGCCGGTCAATTGGCAGAATTCCGTCGATACAATGCCTGTATCGAGCTTGTCGAGCTTGAGCAGCGGCTCGTGTTCCAGTGACTGCCTGATCAATTCAGCACCCAGGATGCTGATGTCGAATTCGATATTGTGACCAACAAGCAGGGAGCAGCGGGTGAGATCCGACATGAACAGGTTCAGCACATCGCGCAGGGGGTGTCCCTCCTCGAGTGCCCGCCGCGTGGAGATGCCGTGTATTTGTTCAGCCTTGTAAGGGATATCAAAGCCGTCAGGCCGCACAAGAAAATTTTGCCGCGTCAGCAACTTACCCTTGCCATCATGTACCTGCCATGCCAGCTGAACGAGGCGGGGCCAGTTGTCAAGATCGGTTATCGGAGCCGTCTTGTTGTGGGGTATGCCCGTGGTTTCGGTGTCAAAAATCAGGTACATCGTAAGTGCGGTTGTGGCGTAAAGTTAGTCATTGGGAATTGGAAATTGGTCATTGGTCATTGGTCATTAGTCATTAGTCATTGGTCATTGGGAATTGGTCATTGGCCATTGGAAATTGGTGATTGGAAATTAGACATTAGTCATTGGTGATTGGAAATTGGTCATTAGCCCGGAGCGAGGGTTCAAAGTTGCCAATAGACCCAAAATGGGAATTTTTCCCGATAATAGGAACAATTATGAGACCAATTTACAGGAGGTGTATGTATAATAAGCACATAATCAGTATCTTACGCATTGAGGCTTGATTTTGGATATAGGTGGTGGAAATAATGAAGCATTATGAAGCCCTTGTTCAAAAAGATTGTTACATTTTTTCGTAAGGAATGGTTTCTCCTTGTGATCCTGTCGGTCATTGGTTTGATTGTGCTGTTGTTTGAGGTGATGTGACGCGTGTGTGCTAAGCACTGTGCGGCTTTTCTTATTTATATGGTTTTTAAAATAGAAGCCGTCCGTTGCTTGTTATAGCACTGAGAAGTATTTTTGGCGCACCTCAACTCAGTCAATAACAAGCTATGAATTGGTTCGCAAGTTTTTTCTCCAGCACGATTGGGAGAAAATTGATGATGGCTCTCACGGGTCTTTTTCTCATTCTCTTTCTGGTTGTCCACCTAATCGGAAACCTGCAGCTGCTGAAGGGTGATCAGGGACAATCGTTTAATATCTACGCTGCTTTCATGACGTCTAATCCGCTGATTATCGTCATTTCATATGTCAACTACACGGCGATTCTGGTGCATGTCATCTGGTCGATCCTGATTACACGGAGAAATCGCAAAGCCCGTGGTCCGGAGGGATACGCGGTGGTGAAGAACTCTTCTCACTGGACATCGCGCAACATGGGCATTCTCGGCACCTTCATCTTCATCTTTCTGGTGATACACCTGCGCAGCTTCTGGTACGAGATGCACTGGGGTGGCATTCCGACAGCCACGTATGCAAGCGGCGAATACAAGGATCTTTACACGGTGGTGGATACGGCGTACGCCGACCTCTGGTTTGTCATCTTGTATGTGGTGAGCATGGCGCTGCTCGCATTTCACCTGTTCCATGGTTTTGGTAGCGCTTTCCAGACCCTCGGGCTTAATCACGTGAAGTACAACCCGCTCATTCGGTTTGTCGGTGTCGCTTTTGCGATCATCGTTCCGGCGTTGTTCGCGCTCATTCCGATCTACATGTATCTCACTTGAATGTGACGACGTGCCATAACTTAATCGTTCATATCAATGCGGACCCTGCGGTACGCATAAGAATAAATGTCAGGACATGAAATTAGAATCTAAAATCCCCGAGGGCCCGTTAGCCGAAAAGTGGTCCAAACACAAATTCAACCTCAAGCTTGTCAATCCAGCCAACAAACGGAAATACGAGATCATCGTTGTGGGGAGCGGTCTCGCCGGGGCTTCAGCCGCGGCCTCGCTTGCTGAGCTCGGATATAATGTAAAGTGTTTTTGCTTCCAGGACAGTCCGCGTCGTGCGCACAGCATCGCCGCCCAGGGAGGTATCAACGCGGCGAAGAACTACAGAAATGACGGTGACAGTGTCTATCGTCTGTTTTATGACACGATCAAAGGCGGTGACTACCGCGCACGGGAAGGGAATGTCTATCGCCTCGCGGAAGTCAGCGTCAACATTATCGACCAGTGTGTAGCGCAAGGTGTTCCGTTTGCACGCGAGTATGGTGGTCTTCTTGACAACCGCTCTTTTGGAGGCGCGCAAGTTTCGCGCACCTTTTACGCGCGCGGTCAGACGGGCCAGCAATTGTTGCTCGGTGCGTATAGTGCCCTTAACAGGCAGATTGCCGCTGGCAAAATCAAGATGTACAGCCGTACAGAAATGCTCGACCTGGTGGTGAGCGATGGTAAAACCCGCGGCATCATTACCCGCGACCTGGTTACCGGGAAGATTGAAGCGCACAGCGCTCATGCGGTGCTGCTGTGCTCGGGCGGCTACGGCAACGTCTTTTTCCTCTCGACAAACGCTAAGGGTTCCAACGCCACCGCTGCATGGCGCGCACACAAGAAAGGCGCGCTGTTCGCAAACCCCTGCTTCACACAGATTCACCCTACGTGTATCCCGGTCTCTGGTGATCACCAGTCGAAGCTGACGCTGATGTCGGAGTCGCTGCGCAACGATGGACGGGTGTGGGTTCCCAAGACAGCGCGACCCGGATTGAAAGCAAGGGAGGCGGTGAGCATCCCCGAATCCGAACGCGACTATTTCCTCGAAAGGAAATATCCCTCCTTCGGAAACCTCGTCCCCCGCGACGTCGCATCGCGCAATGCCAAGTATGCTTGCGATGAAGGAAGGGGTGTGGGTTCCGGTCTCGCCGTATTCCTCGATTTCGCTGACGCCATCAAACGTGACGGACGCAAAGTCATTGAAGGAAAATACGGAAACCTGTTTGAGATGTACGAGCAGATCACAGGAGACAACCCCTACGAAGTGCCGATGATGATTTATCCCGCAGTGCATTATACGATGGGAGGACTATGGGTTGACTACAACCTTTCGACCACCATTCCGGGACTATATGCACTGGGCGAGGCAAACTTTTCCGACCACGGTGCCAACCGGCTCGGTGCCAGCGCACTCATGCAAGGGCTAGCCGACGGCTATTTTGTGATTCCCTATACGATCGGCGACTATCTCGCCAACACGGGGTGGAGCGACAGGATTTCTACTGATCACCCCGCCTTTAAGGAAGCATTGGAAAACGTCCACGCTACAACGCAAAAACTGCTCAGCATTAAAGGGCATAAAACCGTCGACCAGTTGCATCGCGAACTCGGACTGACCATGTGGGATTACTGCGGCATGTCGCGCACCGCCGAAGGCTTGCAAAAAGCGAAGTCGCGTATTCAGGAATTGCGCAATGAATTTTGGGAGAACGTCAGCGTACTCGGCGGCGCAAACGAACTCAACCAGGAGCTGGAGAAGGCAGGTCGCGTGGCCGACTTTATGGAGTTGAGTGAGTTGATCGTAGACGATGCCCTGCATCGCAGCGAATCGTGCGGCGGCCATTTCCGCGAGGAGTCTCAAACCCCTGACGGAGAAGCCCTCCGCAAGGATGACGAGTTTTCGTATGTGGCGGCGTGGGAGTTCAAGGGCGTCGGACAGCCGGCAGAACTTCACAAGGAGATGCTCGAATTCGAAAATGTAAAACTGACGCAGCGCAGCTACAAATAATGCAATTGTGACGCCGGCTTCGGCCGGTGCCACCAACACAAACTTCCTACAAGATGAAAATTACACTAAAGGTCTGGAGACAGAAAAACCAGGCAAGCAAAGGCGGGTTCGTCACCTATCAACTAAACGATATCTCATCGGACATGTCATTTCTCGAAATGTTCGATGTACTCAACCATGATCTTGTGCTGAAGGGCGAGGAGCCGGTGGCTTTTGACCATGATTGCCGTGAAGGTATTTGCGGTGCATGCAGCATGTATATCAACGGTCGCCCTCACGGGCCGTTGCAAACGACCACATGTCAATTGCACATGCGCAGCTTCCACGATGGCGAGACGATCATCGTCGAGCCGTGGCGGGCTAAAGCTTTCCCGGTCATCAAAGACCTGGTCGTAGACCGGACGGCTTTTGATCGCATTCAGCAGGCGGGTGGCTACATTTCCGTTAACACCGGCGGTGTGCCCGATGCGAACGATATTCCTATCGCGAAAACGCAGGCAGACAAAGCCTTTGACGCTGCGGCTTGCATCGGATGCGGCGCTTGCGTCGCTGCCTGCAAGAACTCTTCGGCGGCACTCTTTGTCAGCGCGAAAATTTCCCAACTGGCCCTCTTGCCACAGGGGCAGCCCGAACGGAAACAGCGGGCTGAACGAATGGTTGAACAGGCCGACATTGAAGGCTTCGGATCGTGTACCAACACGCTCGCCTGTGAGGCAGAGTGTCCGAAAGGCATCAGCGTCTCCAACATCGCGCGCATGAACCGCGAGTACTATGCCGCGAAAACGAAGTCCGAGAACCTCTGATACTCGGTGCCTGAGCTTAGCCCAGGTGAGTGGTGAGTGGTGATGATGCGCTTGCTGCGGAGTTTTAGCGCAGGTAGCAATACGCCTGGTTGCGTCA
>CAYMWA010000233.1:0-4608 GCA_964393795.1 uncultured Roseivirgaceae bacterium | reverse complement strand
TTGAGACCCACCCCAATCCCGCGAAAGCGCTCAGCGACGGACCGAATATGATTCCACTGAATGAGATGGAAGGATTTTTGGCCATGGTGAAGCGGGTTTGGGCTTGCAGTGGGCCCGGTCCCTGAGCCTGCCGAAGGGCCGTGTCGGTTGCCAGTTGCCAGTGGGCCCGGTCCCTGAGCCTGCCGAAGGGCCGTGCCAGTTTTCCGGTCGCCGGTCGCCAGTTGCCAGTTTGTGCTCAGTCTCCAATGCCCAATGCCCAATGCCCTTAACCCCCGCGCAAAGCCGGCGCTCAAATTGACAATTGGCAGTTGACAAAGTGTACACCGAGCATTACCGTCCCCCTCCCAATGCCCTTAACCCACGCGCAAAGCCGGCGCTCAAATTGACAATTGACAATTGGCAGTTGACAAAGTGTACACCGAGCATTACCGTCCCCTCCCAATGCCCAATGCCCAATGCCCAATTGGAGCGGCAGGATTTTTTAACCAGATGTGAATCTACGCGTTATGCCAACATTTTTTGAAAAGAGAGCGCCGCTGGCATTTGGCAAATGCGTATTAGATTCTACATTTGTATTTTAAATCTACCGGTTTAGTGGACTTAAGCTTAACGCAGGGGTACGTCTTACTGGTTGTGGGTTTCCTGGTGTTGGCCCTGTACCGGGAATGGTTTAACCCCGCGCTGGTCTTTTTTATCGCGACAATTGGTTTGTTGCTGGGTAGGGTCATTACGCCGACCGACCTGCTGCAGGGGCTCTCGAATCCGCAAATCATCATTATTTTCCTGCTGATGCTGATAACGGCGGGCCTCCGCAGCATCTTTGGACCCGAGGCGCTCAGTAAATTGTTCAGTTCGGGGCTATCACCAAGGGCATTTTTGCTTCGGATGATGGCCACCGTCTCGTCGTTGTCGTCGGTCTTGAACAACACGCCGATTGTGGCGTTCATGATTCCCTATGTCAAAGACTGGGCGCAGCGCACGAACAATCCGCCATCGAAATTCCTGATCCCGCTTTCCTATGCCACCATCCTTGGCGGGATGATCACGGTCATTGGAACGTCGACTAACCTCGTATTAAACGGGCTGATATCCCAGTATGAACTTCCAATGCTGGGGTTTCAGGACTTCTTTTTTCTTGGCGTGGCTGTCACGGTAACGGGGTGCTTGTACCTGTATTTTATTGGATATCGCTTGCTGCCTTCGAATATGAGCGAGATTGACGCGCTGCGTGAAAATCTGAAGGAATATATTGTTGAAGTGTCGTTCGAGCCTGGTTCGCCGTTGATAGGAAAGACGGTGAAGGAGGCGGGCCTGCGCAACCTCCGCGATGTGTTTCTCGTGGAGATCATTCGCGATGACCGGGTGATCTCGCCGGTATCGCCCGACGAAGTGCTCGAAGAAAAAGATGCGCTGTTCTTTTCGGGCAACACGCAATCTATCTATCAGCTGATCAGGGAAGACAACGGCCTGATTGTTCCGAAGGAGCCCGAGCCGGAACCTGAGGAGAGTTTTAATTTCGTGGAAGCGGTGATTCCGGCACACTCAGAGCTGATTGGAACGCGCATTCGCGATTCGGACTTCCGCAAGAAATTCAAGGCATCCATTATTGCCATCCATCGAAATGGCAAGCGTCTTCCGGGTAAGGTAGGCGAAATGTCACTGGCAGGTGGTGACTTCCTCCTTCTGCTCGCCGGCGGGCAGCGCGACAATGGTCACAATCACGAAAAGGACTTGTTTTTTCTTTCGGTGCCGAAAAAGGTTCGCCAGGAGAAGAAAAAGCACGTTCGTTACATCGGACTGGGCAGCGCGCTCCTGCTTATTGCCGGGGTGACGGGGTTCGTTCCTCTTTTTCACGCCTGTCTGATCATCTTATGTGGCCTGGTCTTCTTCGGCATACTCAGCCTTGTAGAGATCAGGCGTGAGCTTGACCTTAGTCTGTTGCTGATCCTCGTGTGTTCTCTGGCGCTGGGGGTGGGGCTGGAAAAATCAGGCACTGCGGATGCCATTGCAGACTTTCTGGTGAACTCGGTGGAGGTATTGGGTCCGGTGGCGGTGTTGACGGCGCTCTTTCTTTCCACGACGATGCTCACGGCTCTCATCACGAATGCCGCGGCGGTATCGATTATCTTTCCGGTGGCGATGGCAGTGGCGGACCAAATGGAGATGGCCCATACGCCATTTTTTGTGGCTATAGCGTTTGCGGCATCGGGTGATTTCATGACGCCCATCGGCTACCAGACGAACCTTATGGTATACGGCCCCGGCGGGTATACTTTTAGAGACTTTTTCAAGGTCGGATTTCCGCTTACGTTGATGTACACCATATTGTGTATTGTATTTATTTCGTATTTCTATAACCTGGTTTGAGCTTGCAAGACAATATTTATCCTATTAAGACAAAGGTCAGTGCCGAGGCGCGCCAAATGTTAATGAACCAACGGCCGAAGCTGATTTGGTTCACCGGATTGTCGGGTTCGGGGAAGTCGACGTTGGCCGTTCAGCTGGAGGCAGCCTTGCATGCACAGGGATTCAAGACGTACCTCCTTGATGGCGACAACATTCGGTCGGGGTTGAACAAAGACCTCACGTTCACGGATGACGGACGGGTAGAAAACATACGAAGGATTGCCGAGGTGAGTAAGTTGTTTATCGACGCAGGTGTGGTGTTGTTGTCGGCATTCATATCGCCATTTGAAGCGGATCGCGAACAAGTGCGAAACATCGTGGGACCGCAACACTACTTTGAAGTGTTTGTCGATGCACCACTTGAAGTCTGTGAGCAACGCGATGTAAAAGGATTGTATAAGAAAGCACGTGCCGGAGAAGTAGCGAACTTTACAGGTATCAGTTCCCCCTATGAAAAGCCGTCGCATGCCGACATGGTCATTTCCACTGACAAACTGAGCGTCGAGGAGTCGATTGAAAGGTTGATGGAGGGGGTGGTGCCGTTACTGCGCGTGGGGGGGAAGTGACGTTACTGCGCGTGGATGTTGGGTGGTGAATAACGGAAGTCCCCACGCGGAGGGGGAGGACGGGTTGCCGGTTGCCGGTTGCCAGTTGCCAGTTGCCAGTTAGTTAGTTGGTTAGTTAGCTGGTTGGTTAGTTAGTTAGTTAGTTAGTTAGTTAGTTGGTTGGTTGGTTGGTATCTGGTTGTGGGTTGTAGAGCTGTTGTTGGTGCTTTAGGGTAGAAGGGGTGCAGCTAAAGACGTACGTTTACAGAGCCGTGTCTTGTAACTGGCAACCGGCAACTGGCAACTGGCAACCAGTTTGGCAGATACAGAAAAAACATTTTATTAAAATACAACTTGAGCAAACACAGACATGAGTCAGTATTATCTAAGTCATCTTAAAGAATTGGAAGCCGAGGCGATTTTTGTTATTCGCGAGGTGGTGGCACAGTTTGAACATCCGGCATTGTTGTTTTCGGGAGGGAAGGATTCGATAACACTGGCATACTTGTCGCGCAAAGCGTTTTATCCGGCAAAGATTCCGTTTCCATTGGTGCACATTGATACGGGACATAATTTTCCGGAGACGATGGAATATCGTGATGAGTTGGTTAAGCGTCTGGGGGTGCAGCTTGTCGTCGGTTCGGTGCAGGAGAGTATCGACACCGGGCGTGCGCAGGAGGAACGCGGTGCCAATGCAAGTCGCAATGCACTGCAGATCGTCACGCTGCTCGACACCATTGAGAAACACAAGTTCGATGCCGCCATCGGTGGTGCCCGACGCGATGAAGAGAAGGCGCGGGCAAAGGAGCGCTTCTTTTCTCATCGCGATGAGTTTGGCCAGTGGGATCCGAAGAATCAGCGCCCTGAACTTTGGAATCTTTTCAACGGTCGCAAACACATCGGTGAGCACTTCCGCGTATTCCCGATTTCGAACTGGACGGAGATGGATGTATGGCAATATATTTTGACGGAGAACATTCCCATTCCGTCGCTGTACTTTGCGCACGAGCGTGAGGTGATCATGCGCGATGGCGCGTTGTTGTCGACATCGCCGTACCTGAAGCTGCGTCCTCAGGAAGTACCCGAACGCAAGCGCGTACGTTTCCGTACATGCGGCGACATGCCCATTACCGGCGCCGTCGAATCAGAGGCCGATACCCTTGAGAAGATCATCATGGAGATCGCCGCCTCCCGAAAAACAGAACGCGGCATGCGCAGCGACGACAAACGCTCCGAAACGTCGATGGAGGATAGGAAGAAGAATGGGTATTTTTAGGGCACGCGTGGAGGGGCGGCGAGGGCCGACGGGTTGCGCTACGCGCGGTGGGCGGGTTGCAGGTTGCAAGTTGCAAGTTGCAGAGTTGCAGGTTGCAGAGTTGCAGAGTTGCAGAGTTTTCTGGTTTTGAAATTTGATTGAAACTTAAAAAGACCCGACATATGAAAAGTTACAGAGACCTTGACATTTACAACGAGTCTAAAAGGCTCGCGATTGAAGTTCATTCGATGACTTTGAGATTGCCGAAGTTTGAAATGTATGAGGAAGGTGGTCAGGTTCGCCGATCATCAAAGTCGATTGCATCAATGATTGTTGAAGGCTATGGTAGAAAGCGATATAAAGCAGACTTTATCAAATACCTTGTATACGCACAGGCGGAAT
>CAYMWA010000232.1:0-4642 GCA_964393795.1 uncultured Roseivirgaceae bacterium | reverse complement strand
TACGAAGAGAAGGCCTTCAAATCCTACAGTAGTTCAACCTTTGTCTAGTTGTTGCCCTGCGCCGGTGCCGGTTTCGGGGTCACACCGAGTTTCTTCAGCACGAGGTCGGATACATCATTCTTTTCGTCACCGTAAAGGATCACGTCAAGACCACCGATCTGCTGGTTGAGGATGAAAGTATATCCGTTTTCCTTAGCGACGTCCTCAATTGCTTTGCCTACTTTGTTGTATACCGGTTCCATTAACTCGGCTTGTTTGTTTTGAATGGTCACCTGAGCGTCTTGTTGAAGCTGTTGCAGGTTTTCCTGTAGTTGGGTGAGTTCGCGCTCGGTGTTTTGGCGAACCGCATCGAGCATAGTATTCAGGTTTGCCTGGTAGTCGGCAAGCTTTTTCTGGAACTCTTGCGTTTTGGCGTCGATACGGTTCTTGAGTTGGGTCTGGGTCGATTTCAGTTCCGTTTCGATCTGTTTAGCTTCAGGCATCTGGCTGAAGATATAATCGACGTCAGCATATCCGATTTTTGATGATGCCGTGGGGTTTTGCGCCTGAGTGGTGATGAAACCGAGGGCAAACACAAAAAGTAAGACGAGTTTTCTCATTGGAGTTTATTCAATTTTAGTTTTTAATCTTATCGACCGGGTCTCCCAGACCCAATTCGTCGAGCACAAAATCCGTATAGTCAAATCTGGGGTCGGTGTAAATCATGACGAGTTCACCGGCCTTGTCAAATACGATGGCCAAATTATTCTGCTTGGCCACCTTGTCTACCGCGTCCCAGACTTTGTCCATGACCGGTTTGACAAGTTCCTGCTTTTTAAGAAATAACAGTCCGCCGAAGCCAAAAACTTTTTTCTGGTACTCCTTCATCGCGTCCTCCTTTTTCTGGATGGCCGCGGTGCGTTCGTTCTTCATTTCTTCGGTAAGCAGCACCTGCTCGGCCTGCAGGGCGGCGTACATGGAGGCGATTTCCTTGTTCATATCCTGAACTTCTTTCGCCCATGCTTCGGTCAACTGGTTAATTTCATCCTGTGCCTTTTTGTATTCGGGCATCTTGTTGAGGATAAAATCGGTATCAATGTAGCCGAACCTCTGTGCAAAGACAAAATTCAGGCCGAAAATGAGAAAAAAAGCAATGACTAGGGAAACCCGCATAATTACCTGATTTGCTGGCCTATAGTAAAGTGGAAGTGCGATCCGCTCGGCTCGGTGGCGTAGGGCAGCGTGTCAAATCCATACGCCCAGTTCAACCCGATCAGTCCGAATGCCGGCATAAAGATACGGGCACCGAATCCTGCTGACTTGTACAATTTGAACGGGTTGAAATCCTGGTAATTGTTCCAGTTGTTGCCCGCCTCGGTAAAAGCAAATCCGTAAATGGTGGCGGCGCTTCCGGTCGTGACCGGATACCGGAGTTCAAGGCCCAACTTATCATAAACGATTCCGCCCTGCACCGTATTACCTGGCGCGATTTCGCCATGGCGGTTATAGAATGGCGGAGTCACCTTGTTGTTTTCGTATCCGCGAAGTCCGATAACCTCCTGGCCGAGAAGGAAGGAGTTGAATCCGCCGGCAAGGCCATCGCCGCCAAGGAAGAAGCGCTCAAACGGGCCGATACCCGCCTTGTCGGTATACGAGCCGATAAATCCGAAGTGCGCCTTGGCTTCGATCACGAGTTTCTTCTTGTTGTCAAGTGGAAGATAATACTTGGCGTCGAACATCCACTTGTGGAATTCAATCCAGGCAAACTTTTCGGCGTTGGGTGCAGTGGCATAGTCGATATCGCGCCACAGCGAATGCGGAGGTGTCAGCGTCAGGCTGAGCGAAATATCAGATCCTGACGAGGGGTACATGATCTCGTTCACGCTTCTTCTCGCCAGCGTCGTGTTGAAGGTGACACTATTGGCATCGCCATCGCTAAAGCCAAGTCCCCCGGAAGAAGAGATCCAGTTGTTGAGGGTGTACTTGAGCACGGATACGGAGTTCGTCAACGTGAAGTAGTTGTCCGGCCATTCAAGTCGCCGTCCGAGGCCAACGGTGATGCTGTTGACCTTCAGTGTTGGAGTGCTGGCATCGGGATCGGGAAGTGGCGCGTAAAAGCCGCCGTAGAGATAGCGCTGCACGGAACTGTTGAGGCTGACCGTGAACGAATGCGGCTTGCGGCCGCCCAACCACGGCTCCGTAAACGAGAAGCTATAGCTTTGATACTGCCGTCCGTTGGCTTGTACGCGCAATTGCAGACGCTGTCCATCCCCTACCGGCAGTGGTTTCCAGTTCTTGAAGTTCGGAATATTCCGCAGAGAGAAGTTGTTGAACGTCAAACCAAGGGTGCCGACAAACCCGTAGTATCCACCCCAGCCACCTGACAACTCAATCTGGTCGTTGGACTGTTCTTCAACCTGCCACTCAATATCGACTGTCCCTTCCTGCTGATTTGGTTCGAGGTTAGGGTTGACTTTGTCGGGGGCAAAGTAGCCTAGTTGCGACAGACTCTGCTGTGTCCGGATGAGGTCTGAGCGGCTGAACTTGTTGCCCGGGATGGTCATCAATTCACGGCGAATGACGTGATCGCTGGTGCGTTCGTTTCCACTGATGGTGACTTGATCGATGGTCGCCTGCTCGCCTTCGAAGATGCGCATCTCCACGTCGATACTGTCGCCTTCAACGGCAATTTCCACGGGATTCACACGGAAAAACAAATAGCCGTCATCCATGTAAAGACCGCTGATGTCCATTCCTTTTGGGTTGAACTGCAGCTTGCGCTGAATCAGCTCCTTGTTATAGACGTCTCCTTTGCTGATACCGAGGACGGCCGCCAGCTGCTGGTCGGTGTATACGTAGTTCCCTTTCCAGTCGATATCGCGGAAATAGTATTTCGGTCCTTCGTAAACCTCAAACTGAATGCTGATGGCCCTGTCATTATAATTGTAGATCGAATCCTCAACGATTTCCGCATCGCGATAGCCCTTTGAATTGTAGAAGTCGATCAGCTTCTGTTTGTCCGCATCGTATTCGGCCTGAATGAATTTGGAACTGGCGAAAACGTTGAGTTTGATATTGTCGGACAACCATTCTTTCGCCTCGCGCCAGGTAACGTCATAACGTTCGCCAAGGTATTTTTCCGGACGTAGTGCGTTGGCGAGTAAGGTGCGGTGCAGGATAAAGCGTGGGTGTTCCTTCGTCTTCTTAAGCCGTTTTTTAAGTGTGCCATCGGCGAAGTGATTATTCCCGACAAAGGAGATACTGTGAATCTTCACCTTTGATTTTGTATCAACATCAATACGCAGTTTGATGCCATCATTGAGCGTATCGAGTTCCTGTACGACTTTCACCTCGGTGTTCAGAAACCCTTTCTTGACGAAGTACTTTTTCACCGCAAGTTCGGTATTGCGGATCATGGCGTCGTTCACGATTTTACCGCGAATGAGGGTGAGGTCATCTTTGAGTCCTGATTCCTGACCCTTCGTGATGCCCGTAAAGTAAAACGAGTTAAGTCGTGATCGCTCGGCGAGCTCGATAATGAGGTAGATGTTTGACCCCTCGATACGGTCGACCAAAATGGAGATGTCGCCCACGAGGCCGTACTTCCATATTTTGCGGATGGCGCCTGAGATATCGTCGCCGGGGATTTTGATCTTGTCGCCGATTTTCAACCCCGAAATAGAGATCATGGCGTTCTTATCCAGTATTTCGATACCGGTCACCTCAATGCCGGCGATGGTATATTCGGTAGGGTTCGCGTAGTTCAGCGTCCCTTCCTGTACCGGCTGCGATTCCCGTTCACGGGCTCTCCGGAATTGTGACCAGCTGTCGAAAGCCACGCAAAGCAGCATGGCGGCTAAAAAGAGTTTCTTCATCAACTGACCGGATTCAATTGTTCACTTGTTTTTCCAAACCGTCTCTCCCTTTGCTGATAGGACCAGATCGCTTCATACAGATGTTCTTTTCTGAAATCGGGCCATAGCGTTGGTGTAATGTAAAGTTCTGTGTAGGCGATCTGCCAGAGCAAAAAGTTGCTGAGGCGCAGTTCTCCACTCGTTCTGATTAACAGCTCCGGATCTGGGATGCCGGAAGTCTTCAAATAGTTTCCGAAAGTGGCCTCGGTGATGGTAGAAATATCAAGACTTCCTGATTTTACCTCCGACGCGATTTTCCTTACTGCCTCAACAATCTCCCAGCGGCCGCTGTAACTCAGTGCCAGTATGAGCGTCAGCCCATTGTTGTTTTTTGTTTCGTTGACCGCCCATTCGAGATTTTTCTGGCAACGGCCGGGAAGATGTTGTGTGTCGCCGATCGTCTTCAGTTTGACCTGATTCTCCATCAGTGTGCCGATTTCCTGCTTCAGCGTGTTTACCAGCAGTTCCATCAATCCGTCAACCTCGTCCTTGGGCCGGGACCAGTTCTCGGTCGAAAAGGCGTAAAGCGTCAGAAATTTCACCCCCAGCTCGCCGCAGCATTCCGTGACGTCGCGTACCGCCTGTACGGCGTTGCGATGTCCAAAGATTCGCCTCGCGCCTTTCTTCTTTGCCCATCTTCCGTTGCCGTCCATGATAACGGCAATGTGCCTGGGCAAATTATTGAAATCTATATTTTCCTTAAATGATCCCACGGGGTCGCAAAATTAGGTAAAAAAGTTCAAGGTAAA
>CAYMWA010000231.1:0-4665 GCA_964393795.1 uncultured Roseivirgaceae bacterium | reverse complement strand
AGGGCGTGGCCACCCCTGTAAAATCGGGCGATGACAATTATCTTGACGTCACCACATCAGGTAACTACAAAGTGGTGGCTGTTTCTTCAACGCCATCCTGCGCAAATGCTTCCGGTATAGTGGGGGTCACTGTTTCCACGCCGGCGCTGGACCTGACGAACGCGGTTCCCAATGCGCGCAGCAACGGTCCGGTGTGTTCGGGGAATGCCCTTAACCTCGAGGTTGACGATGTCGGTGCGTCCGAATACAGATGGCGCGGCCCCGATCGTTTTTCTCAGACCATCACAACGACCACACTGGGTGTCCCCTCTTTCGGGGTGGACAAGGCTGGCTGGTATTTCGTCGACGTGGTGACGGGAAACTGTGTGGCCACAACCGATTCGGTGCTCGTCAGCGCAATAACGGTCCCGCAATTTTCTCTTTTGTACGATGGCAGCACCGACTTTTGTGTGGGCAGCACCAAAACGCTCAGCATCACCCCTGCAGTCAGCAACGGCTTCGCGTTTCAATGGTATGAGCGATCGGATGGTGCTGTTGATGGGGCGGACCTCCCGGCATATGTAGCTGACGCATCCGGGGAATTCTATGCCGTCATCACGCCAGACAACTCCGGATGTGCACCGCAGACGACCGCCGTAGTGGCCCTGCGTGCGCTGGAGCCTCCGGTGGCAGACTTTGAGGCGCCCGCATTGAGTTGCACGGGAAATGAAACCGAATTCTTGCAACAATCGACTGGAAATCCCGCAGTTCAATGGGTATATCAATGGACTTTCGGCGACGGCCAGTCGTCCAATGAAGAAAATCCAACAACCGCGTTTGTCACACCCGGCACCTATGATGTGACCCTGAGCGTATCCTATCAGAACCTCGGAAGCTGTTCGGCGATGGTTACTAAACCGATTGACGTCGTCGCTCCCGTCTCCGCGCTTATCGACGCATCCGCCACAGCGATCTGTCCCGGCGATGAGGCAACGTTGTCTGTCAGTGGCACATTCGCGTCCACCGTGTGGAGCACCGGCGAAACCACTGCGGAGACCGTCGCCACGGCTCCGGGTATTTACCATCTTATCGTCATCGATGAAAACGGATGTAAGTCCGAAGCAGAGATCAACATCGCCGAAAAGGACATGCCAGTCCTGGTTGTTTTGTCGGACCGGGATGCGATAGCCGCGGGCCAGTCGGCACAGCTGTCCGCCTCCGGCGCAGACGAATATTCGTGGTCGCCGGGCAAGACGTTGAACGATTCGACGCTCTCCGATCCGGTGGCCTCACCGCTGGAAAGCGTCACCTATACCGTCACCGGCGCCCTTGCCGATGGATGCAGTGCAACGGCCACCATCGACATTTTGGTCAGCGGCGAAGTGGTCAATATCCGGGTACCTGTGTTATTTTCCCCTAACGGGGATGAAGTTAACCCCGTGCTGGTCATCGAAGGCGTCGAAAACTATCCGGACTGTTCATTCAATGTGTTTGACAGGCGGGGAAGAAAGGTATTCGGCACGATAGGTTATGAAAACAACTGGGATGGCACGATGGGCGGCACCCCGCTACCGCAAGGCGTATACTACTACGTCTTCGGTTGTCCGAACCGGAAGGTCAACACGGGAACCGTGACCATTGTTCGGTAGGACACGGCTCGGGCTGGTGTCCTACGTTAATTCACTTGCACCACGACACACCTGCCCGTGTCCTGCCCGTGATAAGTCGCCGGGGGGTATGCCAAATAAAAAAAACGCCGTATATTCGTAAGTTTAATGTAGGGTAAACTTCGTGAATCTTTATATCCGTTTCATATAAGCGTTTCGGGAAAGGATTTTTTGGAACCTGCCAGGCGCGGACAGGGAAAACAGACGAGGAAGTCTGGTTTTTTAGTGACTTTTACCCACGATACCGATTAATGCAAAGAATGCGCAATCTTTTCTGTGCCGTAGTCATTGCCCACATCCTGAGTTGCACGTTTGTCAACGCTCAGAACTATCCCGTATACAACAGTTATTTCATCAATCCTTATCTCTACAATCCCGCGGAGGCGGCCACCGATTACGCGTATGTCTTTGTCAATCACCGTCAACAGTGGATGAATATCGAGGGGGCCCCCGTACTCACTACGGTGAATTTCAATACGCGGTTTGATAATTCGCGTGGCGCGATCGGCGTCAAAATGTCCAACTTCCAGCGCGGGCTGCTGAACACGAGCGATTTTGCGCTGACCTACGCTTACGGCATCGGCCTCAGTGAGAAAAGCAAGTTGTATTTCGCGCTATCAGGCGGCGCAATCACCAACAACATCAACCTGGACGAGGCGGATATGTCAGACCCGGCGGTTGCGAGCTACCTCGCCGACAACATCCAGCCCGCGGGCAATTTCGGCATGATGTTCAAGTCGGAATCAGGGATCAATTTCGGCGTGGCGCTCCCACAACTTTTCGAACCGAAATTCAACAGTGCCGGCAGCTTTGACAACACCGCTGTCTCTCCCCTCGACAACGCGATTGTTTCTCTTTACTACCGGAAGAAGCTTTCCGATCAGATGGTGAGCCGCCGGCGAAAGGGGGTTAACCGGAAGGTAAAAGTCGACGAAGCCTACGCACCGCTGGAACTGTACGTCATGTACAAATACGCCAAGGCAGGTAACAGCCAGGCGGAAGCGATGGTGAAACTCAATTTGTCTCCAAACTTCTGGGTAGGTGGCGGTTACCGCCAATCGTATGGCATGAGCGGCGCGCTCGGCCTGTCGATCGGCAAATTCCTGATGAGCTATTCGTATGAACCCGGCAACCAGCCCGAGCCCGCGTTTTCGCAGGGCACACACGAGATTCAGTTGGGCCTGCGCCTGGGTGAACTAAAATCTTTCCGCAAGAAGTCACCTGTGCTCCTCTCACGTCTGCGCCAGGAAACCGTACAGCGATCGTCGCGTTTCCGCCAGGAAATTCCGCCGCTGAACAATGCCATTCAGTTGACTACCGTAGAAAAGACGAAGTACTATGTTGTGATCAAGGTCTTCTCAGACTTCAAGTCGGCTGACAACTACAAGCAGGAATTGCGCAAGGACAAGTTCAACGCGAATGTGTTCTACTACGAGAAGGACCGCCGGTACTATGTACATGTGTTGGAGACGGAAAAAGCGTCTGAGGCGCATCAGGAAGTGCGGAACCTGAAGACCTACACCAAACTTAACAGCGCGCGCGTGCTGACCATTGCGCCAAGAAAATAGGTTACTGAAGACCCTTGAACAATATTCATGATGCGATGAATGCGATTCACACAAGTTTGCGGCGATTGATTCTGGTAGCGTGTATCAGCATGGGTTACTATGCATCGCTTGCCCAAAAACCCGTCATCCGCGAAACCGACAAGTCCGTGGCAGGCAGCGGCCAGGTGGTCACCCTTCAGGGCACTTTTGTGAACGACAAGACCAAAGTGTCGGTCGCCTTTGGCGCGGTAAAGGGAGATGTTCAGTTTGCCTCGGACCAGTTGCTGGAAGTCGCCGTTCCGCCGGGCACCACGTATGCACCCATCGTGGTGACGGATCTAACGTCAGGGCTGAGCGCACAATCGGCGGCGCCCTTCCTGCTGAGCTTCGGCGGCGGCCATGGTGTTACCGCGGCCAGCCTCGAAGGGCAGGTCGACTTCAGCAGTGACGGTTCTGTGACGCCGACCTCCAAGATCGGGTTATATGATTTTTGTATGTGTGATTTCGATGGCGATGGTAAAACTGATATTGCCACGGCGAATGACGACATCAACTCGATCAACATTTTCGCAAACACTACCGCCCAGCCCGGCCTCGGCAATATATCATTTAACCGCATTCCGTTCCTGATAAACACGCGATCACTGCACGCCCGATGTGGCGACCTCAACGGCGATGGAAAGCCCGACCTTGTGATTTCCGAGGGAGGCGCTGCGGGCGACCGTCTCTTTATTTTCCGGAATACCAGTACAGGCCCCGGTTCCTTTACGTTTTCGATTCAGGCCATTTCCCTTACGGGGAAAAAAGTCAAGCGCACGAGTATCGCGGACCTCGACAACGACGGAAAACCAGAGCTGATTATCACGAATCAGACCGGTGGCAACATTACGATCCTCGCGAATCAAAGCACAACGGCGAACATCGCCTTTGCGCCTACCGCACAAACCATTGCTGTGCCTGGCGCGGCGAGTACTGATGGACTGGCGATAGCGGATTTCAACGACGATGGACTCCCCGACATCGCTACTTCGCAGTTTCTGACACAAACGAGCAACGTCTTCATCCTGCAAAACAAGAGCGTGCCGGGCAACATCGTGTTTGCGTATGATCAGACACTGAACATCGGCGGCACGGTTGTCAACCTCAAGACAGGAGACCTGGATGGCGACGGAAAACCCGAGATCGCTGCCACTCAGTTGATCGGCGACGGAACGGTTTCCGTCTTCAGAAACACCGGCTCCACCAGCATCTCATTTTCTTCCCCTGTCACGATCGATACCGATGCACGTCCATGGGGCCTTGATTTTGGCGACATCGACGGCGACGGGAAGACCGATATGGTAGTGGCCTCATTGGAAAAGTCCCTTACGATACTCAACAATGAAAGTACTCCCGGCACATTAAAGTTTACGACGCTGATTCAGCCGACCACTTACATCAACCGTCACCCCGGTGTCGTGTCCGGCGTGCTC
>CAYMWA010000230.1:0-4669 GCA_964393795.1 uncultured Roseivirgaceae bacterium | reverse complement strand
CATGAACATATCAACCCATCCTCACTCCTTTCACATCCCTGTTATGGGACTCGCCTTCACCGTCGACACGCCCATAAAAGTGGCACGCTACGGCATTTCGTCTGTGGTGTCCATCATAGAAGACAAGCTCATTGAGATGATGCGCAAGCACTATTACAGCCAAATCAATACACCATTCACCCCGATTACCACGGATGAAGCTGACTACAGGGCACGGCGCATTACGGACTATCTCAATCTGGTCAATACCATCGTCAACGACCAGGTCGAAAAGCTGCGCCAGTCGGCATTTGAAAAAGGATCGGAAATCATCAAGTACTTCGAGTTGATGCCGGATCATCACCCGATCAAAAGCATTTACAACAAAATGTTGAAAACGGAGTCGCCTGCGGAGCGTGACCTATTGCAGCAAGAACTGAGGGCTGAAGTTCGGCCAGGAAGCATTGATGTAAACATCATGACGAAAGTCGACAAGAACAACCTCGACCGCGAAGGGAATGCGCTTCCTGACGCTTCGGATGCAGTCGCCGCCCTTCGCGGCTATATCGACAGCGACCTCACCAATTCATCAGTCGTCTTCTCCGCCGGGCTTAATCCGAGGTTGTTCAACTATATGGAGAAAGTACGGGCCTTCGATGCACGCGGCTATGGCGAGTTTGACAAGAAAGTGGTGATCAAGGTCAGCGACTACCGTTCAGCACTTATCCAGGGAAAATATCTGGCCAAAAAAGGCATTTGGGTAAGTGAATTCCGCATTGAATCGGGACTGAACTGCGGCGGGCATGCTTTTGCCACCGATGGGACCTTGCTCGGTCCTATTTTGGAAGAATTCAGGATGAAAGCAGACGAGTTGAAAGACGCGTTGTTTTCCTTATACGCCCCGGCGATAAAAGAGAAAGGCGCACTGTTCTTCGATGAACCGCATCCGATTCGCATTTCCGTTCAGGGAGGAATCGGGACACACGAAGAAGCGGCGTTCCTTTACGATCGCTACGGCGTGTACAGCACAGGATGGGGAACACCATTTCTGCTGTGCCCTGAAGCGACCACTGTCGACAAAGAAACGCTCCAGCTCCTGAGTGCCGCCACAGAAGAGGATATCGTTTTGAGCAACAACTCTCCCCTTGGTGTGCAGTTCAACTATCTGAAAGGCACATCGGCGGAAAAAGAAAAACAACGCCGTATCCGCGAAGGCCGTCCGGGAAGTCCCTGCACGGAGAAACATCTTGTGTCAAACACAGAGTTTACAAAAGAGCCCATTTGTACAGCCTCACATGTATATCAAAAGAAAAAGATCGCTCAGCTGCAATCCCTGAACTTGCCCGCTGTGGAATATGAAAGACAATACAACGAAGTAGTGAGTAAGGAGTGCCTGTGTATCGGGCTAATGAATTCAGCCGTGCACGTGTACGACCTGCCGCCCGTAAAAAAACTGGAGGCGGTCACCATTTGCCCGGGCCCTAACATTGCCTACTTCACGAAAGTGGTTACCCTTCGGGAGATGGTCGATCACATCTACGGCAGGATCAACATCCTGTCCGAACGACCCAGGCCCCACATGTTTATCAAGGAACTTCATCTCAATGTTGATTATCTGAAGGAACGCATCGCCAAAATCAGCAAAGGCAATGAAAAGCTATTAAAGGAAGTGCACAATTTCGCAGCACAGCTTCTCACTGGAATTGGCTATTATCGCGACCTTGCGGAGGATATTGTAAGAAAAGGAAAGTCTGATTTTCTTGAACAGCTAGAGCGATTCGAAAGGATCATCGGCGAAACGCTGCCTAACAGCATACCGACCGCAAAAAGCGTCTGACGTTCTCAACCTAAGCAACACCGTTTTTTCGGCGATGCAAGTTAAGCGTTGCGCGCTTCGCGTCTCCGCACCTTTGCCGCAAAACAAAAATGCAGGAACATCTGGCTCGCTAGTTCACCACTTCGTCAGTAGCCAAATCGCGGTTAAAAAATCCGCCCTTGTTTTCCTTGCGTGCTATTGACATGCGGACGATCAGTTTGGCACACGTGATCAAATTTCTAAGTTCATACCATTCAATGCTGTGCACCAGGTCGCTGGCGTCTTCCTTGAATTCCGTTTCCAGATCATCCAGTGCGGCCTTCGCATGAGCAAGCCCCTTATCATCGCGAACAATACCGACATACTTGCTCATCAGCGTCTGAAGTTGCGTGCGTCGTTTCCTCAGGTCGGGTTGTCCATCCGTTGCAGCGCCAAACGTTTCCATGTCACCCGTTTCAATGACGGCTGCTTCCTGCTCGATGTCGAGCAATCGTTCAATGTCTTTGAAACATTCGTGGGCAAATACCGTCGCCTCAAGGAGCGAGTTCGAAGCGAGGCGATTTGCTCCATGGAGGCCCGTGTTGGAGCATTCTCCACAGGCGTAGAGGTTGTCAATCGTCGTCCTGCTCCGCAGATTCACATCGATCCCACCACAAAGATAGTGTGCGGCAGGGGCAACGGGGATATAATCTTTGGTGATATCAATACCCTTTGCCTGACAGGTTTCGTAGATATTGGGAAAATGCTTTAAGAGCTTTTCTTGCGGAATGTGCGTGCAGTCAAGATATACAAAGGGTTCATCACCATTGCGTATTTCGGAAGCGATCGCGCGTGACACGACATCACGGCACGCCAGTTCGCCGTCAATATGGTATTTGAACATAAAGCGTTCACCCTGGTGGTTCCGAAGATATGCACCTTCGCCCCGGACCGCTTCAGAGATCAGGAAGGCAGGCCCTTTGCGCTGTTCGTAGAAGGCCGTCGGGTGAAATTGAACAAATTCCATGTGGCTGATGCTGGCACCCGCGCGATAGGCCATCGCAATGCCGTCACCTGTGGCAATGGTCGGATTCGTCGTGGTTTCAAAAACCTGACCCGCCCCTCCGGTCGCCAGAACCGTATGACGTGCCCTGTATTGTTCGATACGGTTGGTCTCCACGTCCAGCACATGGACGCCATGGCAGGTGGTTATCGTCTTTCCGGCATCATCCGTTGACTGTGTTGTAATCAGATCAATCGCAAGATGGTGTGAAAGCATCGCTACATTGGGTAGCGACTTGATCTTCTCCAGCAATGCCGTGGAGATGTTCAGGCCTGTCACATCTCGATGGTGGATAATTCGGTTGGCCTTGTGACCGCCTTCCCTTCCAAGAATCAGTTCGCCGTCATCACTGCGGTCAAAGTCAGCACCCATCTCAATCAATTCGCGAAGCCGCTCCGGAGCCTGATGAACGACGTGTTCAACAACCGACACATCGCAAAGTCCGTCGCCGGCTGTCAGGGTATCCCGAATGTGTTCTTCAAAGGAATCGTGTGCGAAGTCGGAAACGACCGCGATCCCGCCCTGAGCGTAACGTGTGTTCGACTCTGCAGACTCCTGTTTGGTAATGATCAGGCACCTGTGTGTGGGGAATCGTTGTGCCACCTTAATGGCAACGGAAAGGCCCGCGATACCTGAACCAATGACGAGCACATCTGTCTTTAACATATATCAGTTCCTGGATATTTCCAGCATTCGTTGTATCGGCACCAGGGCCTTCAGTCGCAGTGACTCTTCCACCTCGATTACCGGGGTCTCGTTCACCATGCAGGCGAGAAGTTTCGGAAGGGTATTCATTTTCATGAACGCGCATTCACTACATGCACACGTGTTATCCTCGTGCGACGGGGCGGGGATCAACGTCTTACCCGGTACTTCGCGCTGCATGGCATGCAGGATACCTGCTTCGGTGGCCACAATAAATTGGTTGTTCGGCGCTTGTTTGACGTAGTTGATCATACCGGTCGTGGAGCCGACGTAGTGGGCTACCTTCAGCAAATGGGTTTCCGATTCGGGGTGTGCGACAATCTGCGCCTCGGGAAACTCCTGATGGAGCTGAAGCAACTTGTCAATTGAAAACGCTTCGTGCACTACACAGGCACCATCCCATAACACCATATCGCGGCCCGTCTTCTTGATCAGGTATTTGCCAAGGTTTTTGTCGGGGGCAAAAATGATCGGTTCGTCCTCCGGAATGGTTCGCACAATTTTTTCGGCATTGGATGAGGTACAGATGATGTCGCTCATCGCCTTGATTTCGGCAGAGCAATTGATGTAGGTGATCACCCGGTGACCTGGATGGGCTTTGAGGAATTGCTCAAAGTCGGCGGGTTCGCAAGAGTCTGCCAGCGAACAGCCCGCAGCCAAATCCGGTAACAACACTTTTGCTTCCGGATTCAATATTTTGGCGGTCTGCGCCATAAAGTGCACGCCGGCAAAAACAATCGTTTCAGCCTTCACTGATGCGGCACGCTGCGATAAACCGAGGCTGTCACCCACATAGTCGGCCACGTCCTGAATTTCGGGCAACTGATAGTAGTGGGCAAGCAAAACAATATTCTTCTCACGTTTTACCCTGCGAATCTCATCTTGCAAAGTGTGCTTGTCAGGAGCCTCTATTTTCATTTTGTTCATATTAACCCTACGGCAAAGCAGACGCCAAATTATTTTTCTGCCTTTCCGTCACTGATTTCTCAAGGGAAACCAGGCTGGAGGTCAACTCGGTCTCAAAATACGATCTTATGGCCTTCTAAAACAAGTTTTCCCACCGTCTCCATCGCAAGTTGCCACCTACACCCTTCAAGTTGCCGATGTCAGGCATTGTTTCGCCCGCC
>CAYMWA010000229.1:0-4731 GCA_964393795.1 uncultured Roseivirgaceae bacterium | reverse complement strand
CGCCGGCTTCAAGCACGGTATCACCTGCGGCTGTAAAATATTTACCTGTCCGGTGGATAAGCACGATAAAGGCACTCGGCGGCAGGTCAAGGTCGACCACTGCCTTGCCGGCTGCTCGCGAGTTTTCGCGCACGTCAATTTCGACGAGTTCGGAGTTGATGTCTTCCCGGAGTTCGATGTCCAGTGGAAACCGCCGCCTTATGCTTTCCGCTACGTTGAGGTGAAGCCATTTGGCGATGTAGGGCAAAGTTGTACCCTGAAGGAGCACTGACGACACGGAGATAAAGAACACGAGGTGAAAAATAGTGTAGGCGTATTCCACCTCCGCCAGGAGGGGATACGTGGCAAAGACGATTGGCGCCGCTCCACGAAGTCCCACGCACGAGATAAGCAGTTTTTTCCTGAAATTCATGTCGCGCGCAAAGGCGAGGGAAATGAATACCGATATGGGCCTGGCGACCAGAATCAAAAAGAAGGAAATCAAGACACCATCGCCGAAGACGGGTATAATCTGCTTCGGATAGACCAAAAGCCCGAGAGTAAGAAACATGACGATCTGCATGAGCCACGCCTGTCCATCGTAAAAACGCATCAAACTTTTCTTGTGAATGAAGCTGCTGTTTCCAAGGACGAGGCCAGAAATATAAACCGAGAGGAAGCCGTTTCCTTCGAGCCATTCTGTGAATGAAAAAGTGAAGAACACCATCGACAGGACCAGGACGGGATAGAGTCCGTCGATCGTGAGTTTAATACGATTCAGCATCCAGACCATCGCCCTGCCGAAAAGGTATCCGAACCCCACGCCCAGGAACATGCCGACGAAGAATCGGGGTACCAACGCCCAGGGCGACACATCGGGTTCCTTGATCATGCTGACGGTCAGGAAGTAGGCCATAGGGTCGTTGCTTCCACTCTCCAGTTCGAGTAGGGGGCGGAGCGTGCCCTTGAGTCCGAAGTTTTTTGATCGCAGAATGGAGAACACCGCCGCGGCATCAGTCGACGAGACAATCGCGCCAAGCAGTAACCCTTCATAGATATCGAAATTCAGCACATACGAGGCGAACAAGCCCACCATGGCTGCAGTGATCAGTACACCCACTGTTGCCAGCGCAAGGCCGTTGCGAACGACGGGTCGGATGCTTTCCCATTTGGTGTCGAGGCCGCCGGAAAAAAGGATAAATGTCAGCGCGACAACGCCGAGGAACTGAGCTGTCTTTGGATCGTTAAAGTAGATTCCGCCGGGGCCGTCGGAGCCGGCAAGCATGCCGATGATCAGAAACAAGATGAGGGTGGGAACGCCGATCTTGTAGGACGTCTTGCTCGAAACAATGCTCAGGAAGAGCAAGATCGACCCAATTAGCAATATGTTCTCGGCGGTAAATGACATTCATTGTTTTTCAAGTGTGGAGGCCGCGATATTCATTAATATAAGTCACAAACGTTTAATCTCCAATGGCATAACAATTTAGAAAGAATGGTATCAAGAAACCGACGATAACATCTTTGACATGAAGTGGCGCGGAAGACAGGGGAGTGGTCACGTATCGGACCGTCGCGGAATGGGCGGCAAACTTGCAGTCGGCGGCGGTATCGGCGGTGTCGTGATTCTTGTACTCTCGCTGTTGCTTGGAGGCAATCCACTTGAGATGATCAACATAGGGGCTCAAGAGCACTACACGCCATCGGCCGAAGAAGATGAAAACGCCCGTTTTGTCGGCGTAGTGCTCAAAGATACCGAAGATGTCTGGAGTGCTTTGTTTCGGTCGAAATTCAGTGCGGACTATCCCGAACCGACGTTGGTGCTGTTTTCGCAATCCGATCAGTCCGGTTGTGGATTTGCGAGTGCCGCGACCGGCCCGTTTTACTGTCCGCTCGACAACTCCGTCTATATTGATCTCAGTTTTGCGGACGATCTCGCGCGCAACTTCGGCGCCGCCGGCGACTTTGCCTTGGCGTATGTGGTTGCGCATGAAGTAGGACATCATGTTCAAAATGTGTTGGGCACCTCGGGTAAGGTACATGAAGCGCGACGCAGCATGAGTGAGACAGAGGGGAACAAACTCAGCGTGGCGTTGGAGTTGCAAGCCGACTTCTATGCAGGTGTGTGGGCGCACCATGCGCAGGAGATGAAGCAAATCCTTGAGCCCGGTGATATTGAAGAGGCTCTTCGCGCTGCGAATGCTATCGGTGACGACCGCCTCCAGAAACAAGCGCAGGGATATGTGGTGCCTGATGCGTTTACCCATGGCACTTCTGAGCAACGCATGTACTGGTTCCGGCGAGGTTTCGAAACCGGTGACATTGACGAGGGTAATACTTTTCGTGAGCTCGAATAGTACAGCCGTAATATGGCGTGTCACGCCTTTCGCTGCAGGCAATGAGTGGGACATTCGCACGACAACATCCTTGATGATAAGGGTTCAGTAGCGCGCTAGTTTTCTATGGTTGCAGATTTCTTGATCGCAATGCTTTCGTCGACAGTCGCCACGTTTCGCAAATTCTCCACCTTCCCCACTTTCTCGCTCAGGCCGTGCCGTTTTCGCCATATTCTGATTTGTGTTCCTCTCTTGTGCCAGAAGCGCAGCGATGCAGGGTCGATCTTCCATTTGAGCATAAGAGCACGAACGGGATTGTACAACATGAACAGTAACCGCTTTCGGTCGGGCCATGTGTATATCTTGTGTTCTGCCCGGATGAGCATCGCGGTCAGTTCGCGGTTCGCATAGTCCGGTTCGTTTCGCAGCCGTTCCATATATACCGGGTGCGGTCCGACGTCGTGATAATTTTTTTCATCCCAAAGGAATTTCAATCCCGTAAGGGAGGGCACGATTTCAAACTTCAGTCGCGCGAACTGTGCCTGTCGGAAGAAGTCCACCCGCGGATATGAATACGTCTGGTCGATATCCTTCCAGTAGCCGATTTTGTTAACGATCGACTTCTTGTGGACGACGGCCGTTGCTTCCGGCGGTATGGGCAGCGAAGGCAGGAGTGGAATATCGGGCCGTGAGTATGTGAACGAATACACCCATTGAATAACCGAAAACACAATGTCGGCATCCGTTTTTTTCAGGTGCGCCATCGTATCTTCAAGGTGGTTCGGCAGCCAGATGTCGTCGTGATTCAGATACGCGATGTACGCACCCTTTGCACGCCGTATACCTTCGTTGTTCGGCCTGCTTTGATAGCCGGAATTTTGCGGAAGGTTATACCAGTTCACGCGTGGGTCATAACGGAACGACTGCATGACCATTTCTGTATGGTCCGTACAGCAGTCGCCGATTACCCACAACTCAAAATTCTCATACGTTTGCCACAAGACGCTCTCGATAGCGTATTTCAATGTGTCGGCCCGGTTGTAGGTGGCAATGACCACCGTGACCAGTGGAGCAGATTCTATATTCATGCAAATTGAAAGTCGGATTGAGTTGATGTCGAAACAGGCACCGCAGGAGAAAGCTCACGACCCAGTGCCTGGAAGTACATTTGGAATGCCATATCCTGCGGATCGAATTCAACATCTTCGAGTGCAATTCGCTGGTCTTTGGCAATATCTCGTTTCAGTTTCAGATTTTCATTCAGCAGCACCGGCAGTCCCGGATTCTTTTCGTTATCGGAAAGGTTCTCGATGAGGCCGTAGCTGTTGAATCCGCCCATGCCATCAAGGCGGTCATCTGCTTTCAGGTCGCGCTTCGCGTAGGTGTGTACGTTCGTTCTCATGCCGTAAACCGGCTGGAGGCGCGCTGTGCCATCGAGATAGGCTTCTGCCACGCAGCGCATGGCTTCGATGTGGCCGAGGTGGTACGGGCGCGAAAATATGAAATACGGCCCGGGACCTACATCGGGCGGAAACCAATTGAATGTGTACTGTTGAAATTTATCGGCAGTGTGCGCGACGACAAAAACGCCCCCCTTGGGTTCACTACCCAACACGTAATCGACAAGCGGATGCTCACGGTCCCACACGCTGTCAAAGTCCACATGATTAAAAATCTCGTTGACATGCTTCATGCGGTGTCCGAACATGCCGGGCACCGCTGTCTTCCCGTTGATGGCGTTGGCGAGCACAGCCATCTCCACACAAAGCTTGGTGCCGTCGGTATACGATGAGCACATTTTATGGTCGAGCGTCCGCTTGTCGGCCTCAGGCGCAATCTTCACGGGATCGGTGTAACGATCAAGAAAATTCTTGATGTTTCCTGCCATGACGATGTCGAGTCCCCAAAGTGAAATTTCATCGATCATCCGTTTGATCACGGTGGGCTGGTCGCCGTCGGCACAAGTATACACGACGCCTTCTTCCAGTGCGGCGCGAAGAAGAAGGGGGCCGTACATCATTTCTGCTTCAAAGTTCATCATCACCACGTGTTGATGGTTGTGTATGGCCTTAAGTGCATGCTGCGCTCCCTCAAGAACGGCATTGGATGATTCGATCATCACATGCACGAGTCCGCTCGAAGCGATCAGTTCGCCTTTATCAGTGACGGCTACTTTGCCGCGCTGAATCGCGTAGTTGAGATCGGAGAGGGTGTTCACCACCTCATAGTCGAGGTTCAACCATTTAGCGCAATCAATCGCCTTGTTGACATGGATATCGGCGATGGCTACGGGGCTCATCCCTGGTGTGGCATGCACCTGGTACACCAGGCCCTTGCCAATAGAGCCGATACCGATAATGGCGACGCGAATGTCTTTTTCAAGGGATGACAAGCGGGTCTTAAGGGTTCTCATCTG
>CAYMWA010000228.1:0-4735 GCA_964393795.1 uncultured Roseivirgaceae bacterium | reverse complement strand
TTGACGTCAATGTGCTTCGGATCGATCTCAATAAAAAGTACGTAAAAAGGAAAGCTGTTTTCCGGAAGCAGATTTTCGAAGGCGCCCATAACGGCATGATGCAGGTAGTTGCTGCGGATGAACCTGCGGTTGACAAAGAGAAATTGCTCGCCACGGGTCTTGCGCGCAAACTCCGGTTTCCCCACGTAGCCATACACCCGCACCACATCGGTTTCCTCCTTGCAAGCGGCCAGTTGCTCCTGGTACGATTTGCCAAAAATACTGACGATGCGCTGGCTGAGTTTACCTGGAGGCAAGTCGTACACAACCTCATCTGTCTGAACAAAAGAAAAAGTAATGTCTGCGTGGGCGAGTGCCAGCCGCTGAAATTCGTCAATGATGTGCCTGAGTTCGACGGGGTTTGACTTCAGGAAATTTCGGCGTGCGGGAATATTGAAAAAAAGATTTTTGACGCTGATATTGGTGCCCTTCTCGCAAGCGATCGGCTCCTGCCTTTTTACCTCCGACCCTTCCACCACCAGACAGGTGCCCAGCTCTTCGGACTCCGGGCGCGTTCTCATTTCCATTTGCGCAACGGCTGCGATAGAGGCCAGCGCCTCACCCCGGAAACCTTTCGTGGTCAGGGTGAACAGGTCTTCCGCTTTTCGGATTTTTGATGTAGCGTGCCGTTCGAGACTCATCCGGGCATCGGTTTCCGACATGCCTATCCCGTTGTCGATCACCTGAATCAACGTCTTCCCCGCATCCTTCACAATCACCTGGATATGGGTGGCACCCGCGTCGATGGCGTTCTCCATCAACTCTTTTAATGCTGAGGCCGGTCTTTGAACCACTTCTCCTGCGGCGATCTGGTTCGCAATGGAATCCGGGAGAAGTTGAATAATATCCGACATGAAATACAGCAGTTCAGCCCGCAAATTAATTTATTTGTCGCAAGTGCATACCAAAAAAATATATTTAAGCTGCCATAGATTTGAATTTCATAACTTGTTGACACTTTACAATCTCCCCGAAACGTTTAGTAGGTAGATCGATATGACAGGAAGGAAAATTGTAGTGTGGCCAATACTGCTGCTACTCGCAGCGACATTAACTGTCACGGCCCAGGACCAGCGAGAGAAGTGGGTGGATAGTGTGTTTCGCACACTCAACCAGAACGAAAAAATCGGGCAAATGTTATTTGCGCGCTTTTCGTCCTATGCGCCTGATGAGGCAGTGAGGAACATAGAAAAAAAGGTATCATCCGCACAACTCGGCGGGCTCATCTTTACTTCCGGATCGCCCTACCGTCAAGGCCTTATCACCAATCGACTGCAAGACGAAGCCGCTGTACCGCTGTTGATCAGCCTGGACGGCAGCGGCGGCCTTGGCCAGCTTCTCGACAGTGCCATGGTGTTTCCCGTTCCACTCGCGCAGGGCGCCCTTCGTCATGACAGCACAGTCTTTCAGATCGCGTACGAAACCGGCAGGCAAATGAAAGCGCTGGGCGTGCACATGAGTCTCAGTCCCAATGCGGCACCCATTCACTCCACCACCCTCAACAAGGATGATCTGTACGGCGACAACGGTCGGGCTGTAGCTAGAAAATCGCTTATGCACATGAGCGGCCTGCACGCCGCGGGCATCCTCAGCTGCGCAAAATATTTTCCCCTTAAAAGTATTGAGGTCATCGACCAAAAAGGAAAAGCCCAAATCACACTCTATCACGATACGCTGGTCTCCAACCCGTTCAAACACCTTTTTCACAATGGGCTTGACGCCGTTATCCCCGATGTTAAAGACCTGCATGTGTTCTTTGAACCGCGGCGATCCGACCTGAAGAAAAAACTGGCGGATGTCACATTCAGGCAATTCGAACAGGGCGACCTCCTCCATGGCCCGCTGGGATATAATGGTATTGTGATGGTCGATGTGCAAGCCATGGTACACCAGTCCGACGCATTTGAGCCGGGCGATGCGGAGCTGCTCGCTTTTCAGGCCGGTGCCGACATCATCATCCCGGAGGGCGGTGTAGAGACTGCATTGAAGAAAATAAGGAAACTGCTTCACAACGAAAAGCAATACAGCGCCAGCCTCGACGCGCGCGTGAAAAAGATTCTCCGGATGAAGTACGACGCCGGCCTTTATAAGCGCGAACGCGTCGACCTGCACCTGCTGAATGCCCGTCTCCACACGGCCGATGCACAGGTACAGCGCAGACGCGCATACGAAGAAACGATCACGGTAGTCCGCAATGAGAACAATGCGCTGCCGATTGTCAATCTTGAAGACAAACAATTTACCTGTATAGTCGTAGGCGATTCGACAATACGCGGAGACATCTTTTTCCGCAGCATTAAAAAGTATGTTCCCGTTAACCGGATTGACATCGGCGATGTCGCCAGCGCCCCCGACCTTTCCGAACAGGATGTCATTCTCGTGTCCGTGTTTCGGACAACTTCAAAAAAAGCATTGCAGAACCTGATGGGCATCCTTCAGGAACTCGCTCCCTGGCAAAAAGTGATTGTAGCCGATTTTGGATGCGCAAATCTCGCACCTTATGTCTCGCATTTTCCGGCGATCATCACAGGCTACACCGACGAGTATGATGTGGTCGGCATGGTTCCTCAGGTAATTTTTGGCGGCTTACCTGGCAATGGCATCCTCCCGCTGAGGTATGCACATATTGCATCAGGTACTGCTATTCAAACGCGTTCACTCCATCGCCTGGCGTATTCGTTCCCGGAAGATGCGGGCATCGACGGTGCCACCCTTGCCAGGATCGGCGACATTGCAAATGAGGCGATATCGGCCGGATCAACCCCAGGGTGCTATGTGCTGGTAGCGAAAGATGGAAAGGTGGTGTATGACCACGCCTTCGGACATCTAACCTACGACGGTCAACATCCGGTAACGGACGAAACCATCTATGACCTGGCTTCGCTGACGAAAGTGTCCGCCACGCTGCAGGCCATCATGTTCCTTCAGGAGCGGCACGAGATCGACATTAACAAGAAACTATCGGTGTATCTACCCGAACTGCGGGGCACAAACAAGAAAGATGTCACGATCATAGATGCGTTGACGCACCAGGCTGGACTGGCACCTTTCGTGCCGTTGTGGCCACTGACGGTCGAGGGTCCGGGTTTAAAGCCGATGTATTACAGTTCGCAGCAGAACGTGCGATATCCGCTTCAGATCTCGCCCCATTTGTTCGGCGCCACCATTCTGAAAGACAGTGTCTGGTCATGGATCATCTATTCCAAGATGCTCCCGAAGCCCGTGCGCACGCCCTATTCATACCGGTACAGCGATTTGGGATTCATGATGTTCAAACAGCTTTCAGAGCGCACGCTCAATCAACCCCTCGACGAATTTCTTCAGCAAAACCTGTATGACCCGCTGGGTGCGTACAGCATGGGTTACAAGCCGCTTGAGCGTTTTTCGCCGGAACGGATTGCGCCTACCGAACTCGATACCCTGTTCCGCGGCGGGCTCGTCATCGGCACCGTGCACGATGAAAGGGCGGCCATGCTCGGAGGCGTGAGCGGCCATGCCGGACTGTTTGCCACGGCCAACGATCTCTCCAAACTCGGGCAGATGCTCTTGCAGGAGGGCACTTATGGCGGTTTGCGCTACTACAAACCTGAAACCGTAAGGCACTTTACCGCCCAAACCTATGAATCGAGCCGGCGGGGCCTCGGCTGGGATAAGCCGGTGCAGGGAGAATGGAACAGCCCCACCTCGCCATACGCTTCGCCGAAGACTTTCGGGCATACCGGCTTCACCGGAACATGTATGTGGATTGACCCGGAATTCAATCTGGTCTACATTTTTCTTTCGAACCGGGTATTTCCTGACCGCAGTGATAAACTTATCCAGACCAATATCCGTTCTCGGATACAGAGTGTGATTTATGAAGCGATTTTCGACTTTTGTAAGACGGATGAAAGTGGCGATTTTGGGTCGGAAAGCTATTCGATGCAATAAAACCGCACTTTTTCCGACACAAAAAACAGCGCCTGGCGCTAAATATTGATCAAAACTCGAAATACGTGGACCCTATAAAAATCGGGATCGTCTGTTATCCCACCTTTGGCGGCAGCGGCGTGGTAGCCACTGAACTGGGCAAGGGCCTCGCCAAAGAAGGCCATCAGATTCACTTTATCACCTATTCACAGCCCACACGGCTTGACTTTCTGAACGAAAATCTTTTTTACCACGAGGTCAACACACGCACATACCCACTTTTCGAGTATGCGCCCTATGAGCTGGCGCTCGCCAGCAAGATGGTGAGCGTGGTAAAGAACGAAAAACTGGATTTGTTGCATGTCCATTACGCCATCCCGCATGCATCAGCGGCCTACATGGCCAAGCAAATATTGAAAACCCACGGCATCGAGATCCCGGTCGTGACCACCCTCCACGGAACCGATATCACGCTGGTGGGCAAGGATCCTACTTATGAGCCTGTGGTAGCATTCAGCATCAACCAATCCGACGGTGTCACCGCTGTCTCACAAGACCTGAGAAAGGAGACCTACCGCTCATTCAAGATCACCCGTGAAATCGAGGTAATCCCCAACTTCATCGACCTTGAAAAATTCAAAAAGCAGAAAAAGGATCACTTCAAGCGCGCGATCTGCCCTCAGGGTGAATCGCTGATTGTCCATACCTCCAATTTCAGGGGGGTGAAACGCGTGCTTGATGTGGTCAGGATATTTCACAACATCGTAAAGGAAATACCGGCCAAGCT
>CAYMWA010000227.1:0-4758 GCA_964393795.1 uncultured Roseivirgaceae bacterium | reverse complement strand
CGATCAGGACCGGTCGAAATCAACGTGATGGGTACACTCAGATATTTTTCCAGGTAATCGACGTAGTTGCGCAGTTCGGCCGGCATGGCTTCATCGGAAATGCCCGCAAGGTTGCAATTCCACCCGGGCAACGATTCGTATACCGGCGTAATTTTGCCGTGAATCATTTCGTAGGGTAGCGCATCCGTTACGGTACCATCCGCCAATTGGTACTGCGTGCACACCTTTATCGTCTCGAACACATTCAACACATCGGCTTTCATCATCAACAGCTGTGTCACCCCATTGATCATGATCGAATATTTCAGCGACGGAAGATCGATCCATCCGCAACGACGGGGACGCCCGGTGGTCGAACCGAACTCATTTCCTTCCTTGCGGATCCGCTCACCATCCTCGTCGAGCAGTTCGGTCGGGAAGGGTCCACTCCCCACACGCGTGCAGTACGCCTTGAAAATACCATAAACCTCACCGATCCGGGCCGGCGCAACACCAAGGCCGATGCAGGCACCCGCGGTAACCGTGTTGGAGCTCGTTACAAACGGATAACTTCCGAAGTCGATGTCGAGCAACGCACCTTGCGCGCCCTCCGCCAGGATGGTCGACCCGCGCCTGAGTTCCGCATTGAGGAAATACTCGCTTTCAATCAATTTGAAATCTTTTAAAAAGGCGATAGAATCGAGGAACTGCTTTTCGAGATCCTGCCAGTCGCATGTGATCTCATAGTCTTTCAAAATGTGAAAATGAGCGGCCGTCAGCTGCCTGTAGCGGTCTTCGAAATCGGCAGCGAGAAGGTCCCCGATGCGCAGACCGTGCCGACCGACTTTGTCCTGATAGGCGGGGCCGATTCCCTTCAGCGTGGAGCCGATCTTGTTGTCCCCCTTGGCCGTTTCGTAGGCTTGATCGAGCAACTTGTGCGAGGGCAGTATAAGCGTAGCCTTCTTTGATATAAAGAGGTTGTCGTGAACTTTCAGGTTGTACTTTTGAAGCTTCTCTATTTCGCTTCGGAAGACGATCGGGTCAAGCACCACGCCGTTGCCGATCACGTTCTTCGTAGTCTCTCTGAAAATGCCGGAAGGAATCTGGTGGAGCACATGTTTGATGCCATCGAACTCAAGGGTATGGCCGGCGTTCGGGCCTCCCTGAAAACGCGCGACTACGTCGTAGCGCGGGGCCAGTACATCGACAATTTTTCCCTTACCTTCATCTCCCCACTGAAGGCCTAACAATACATCTACTTTCGACATTTTATTTTTTGGCAGTTTTTAGAACTTCTTCCTCGTTTTGGATGATCTGAAAAATGGCGTTGAGCTTGGTGATCACCAGGAGTTTCCTGACGGTTTCTGAAGGCTTCATCAGGTACACTTCGCCGCCCTTGTTTCTGAACTTTGTGAGTATGGTGATGAGCACCCCGATGCCGCTGCTGTTAATATAGCGCACATCAGCAATGTCAACGATGCAAGTCCGGATGTCATTCTGAAGGGCGGTGCTCACCTTATCCAGAATATTGGCGCCGTTATCTTCTCCGATCAAATCACCGGAAAGACGCAAGATCAATAGGTTGTCCCTGATTTCTTGTTCAAACTTCATGTTAACGGGGGGGTTATGTCAGCCTTCCGGTTTTCGCAATTGTTGCGATTGCAGGCAGCATACAGAATGAGCGAATGGTGCAGCACGTTAAAATGCAGAATCTCTTCAACGGTGTTTTGGATGTTTTGAATCCGCGGATCACAAAACTCGACCACCTTGTGACAGTCCGTACAAATCAAATGGTCGTGCTGCTTGTATCCATAGGATTTTTCATACTGCGCCAGGTTCTTTCCAAACTGGTGCTTCGAAACGAGGTCGCACTCTACCAGTAGATCAAGTGTATTGTATACCGTGGCACGGCTCACCCGATAGTTCTTGTTTTTCATACTGATATAGAGTGACTCGACGTCGAAATGGCCGCTTCGCGAGTAAATTTCCTCAAGAATGGCGTAACGCTCCGGCGTTTTTCTCAACTCCTTGTTTTCAAGGTACGCGGTAAAGATCTTCTTTACCTCATCGTATATCGTCAGATTCAGCGGCATATTAGTATTGCGGGGTCAAAGATAACATTCACAGCCCCCTTTCAAAAGTGATTTATTCGTTAGAGTCGAAACGGCCGACCTTTATTACCCCCTCCACACTAAGGAGCTTGTTGATCAGCTGCTCCAGGTGGCGGGTGTCGTTCACATACAACATTATTTCGCCCTCAAAAATCCCCGATTCGGTGTGAATCGACATGGAACTCATGTTCACCTTCAATTCTTCGGAGATAATTTTGGAAACATCGTTGATCAGGCCTACCCGGTCAGCGCCCCATATTTTGAGCCCCGTGAGAAAGGCCACCTCGTGCTGGGATGTCCATTTCGCTTTGACCACCCGGTTGCCATGATGCGAAAGCAATTCAGGGGAGTTGGGACAGTTTGTCCTGTGGATCTTAATGCCCTCGTTTACCGTGACAAATCCGAAGACATCGTCGCCCGGTATGGGGGTGCAACATTTGGCGAGCTTGTAGTCCACCACATCCATGTCTTCGCCAATCAGGAGGCTGTCTTCATAGCGGCCTTTGATTTTGTTAATCTCCTGCTCCACCGGGCGCGCATCCGCAATGGGTACATTCGGCCGCGAGCGGATAGGCGATGACGGTTTATTCTCAACGAAGCGCTTGATGTCGGCGGTCGTAATAAAGCCGGCGCCGACCCTGAAATAGAGGTCGAAATGCGTAGGCGCTTTGAAATAATCGCGCATCTGTTCGAGTATCTGTTGGCTGGGGTCCTCCTTTAGTTGCCTCACTTTCCGGAAGAGGATTTCCTTGCCATCTTCAGCCACTTTCTTTTTATCCTCCTTCAGCTCTTCCTTGATCCGCGCTTTCGCCTTGGAACTGACGACAAACCGCAACCAGTCTTCATGCGGTTTTTGTTTTTGGGATGTGAGGATCTCGATCTGGTCGCCGTTTTTCAGGACATAATTGATCGGCACGAGCTTGTTGTTCACTTTGGCGCCTATGCACTTGGAGCCAATCTGTGTGTGGATCTCGAAGGCGAAATCGAGGGCCGTCGCGCCGTAGGGCAGATTCTTCAGTTCGCCTTTGGGGGTGAACACGAACACCTCGTCACTGAAAAGGTTGCCTCTGAAATCGTCGACAAAATCGAGGGCGGAGTGGTTGTGCTGTTCCAAAAGGTCGCGCACCCGGGCCAGCCACTTCTCGAGGTTGGACTCCGCCGTTGAGTGAGCGTCCTTGTACTTCCAATGCGCTGCATAGCCTTTTTCGGCGATTTCGTCCATGCGCTTGGTCCGAATCTGTACCTCTACCCACTGGCCGTTTTTGGCCATCACAGTGGTATGGAGCGACTCGTACCCGTTCGCTTTAGGAGTGCTGATCCAGTCGCGAAGCCTGTCGGGATTAGGCGTGTAGTAATCAGTCACGATGGAATACACCTGCCAACACAACGCCTTCTCCTGCTCCACCGGTGTGTCGAGGATAATGCGGATGGCAAACAAGTCGAAGACCTCCTCGAACGGAATATTCTGCTTACGCATTTTATTCCAAATGGAATAGATGGATTTCGGACGGCCCTTGATCTCGTACTTGATCTTCATCTTGTGAAGTTCCTCGTCGATGGGCACCATGAACTGCTTGATGAATTTGTTCCGTGCCGTCTTGGTGGCGTCAATTTTCTGAACGATCGTATCGTAGATATGTCGGTCGGTAAACCGCAGGTACAGGTCCTCGAGCTCCGTCTTCATCGCGTTAAGGCCAAGGCGATGGGCCAGGGGAGCGTACAAATAGATAGTTTCAGAAGCGATCTTCAGTTGTTTGTTCCGCGGCATGCTGTCGAGGGTGCGCATGTTGTGCAGCCGGTCGGCGAGTTTAATCAGGATGACACGGACATCCTCTGAAAGGGTGAACAGCATTTTGCGGAAATTCTCCGCCTGTTGGGACGATCCGTATTCAAATACGCCCCTGATCTTTGTCAATCCGTCGATAATTCGGGAGATTTTTTTGCCGAACGTCCGCTCGATGTCGGCCAGTTCAATATCGGTGTCTTCCACCACATCGTGCATGAGTGCAGCGACGATAGAGGTGGTCCCCAGCCCGATTTCTTCTGTACAGATTTCCGCGACCGACAGCGGATGGAAGATATACGGCTCGCCAGATTTCCGGCGCATATCTTTATGGGCTTCAAGTGCAATGGTGAACGCTTTCTTGATCAGCTTTGCGTCTCCTTCCCGCAGAACGGGTTTGGCCTTGCGCAACAATCTTCGGTACCGGTTAATAATTTCTTTTTTCTCCTGCTCGGTGTCTATTACCATCATTGGTCACAAAAGTTTGCTAAACTTTACTCTAAGACTTTACTATTGGGGTTGGTTTAGTGAACGGGCGCACACATAGGGCAATATGCCCATATCGCACTCGTAATTTAACGCTTTTAAATGTCAATTGAACGTCACTAGTTAAACAATGGGAAATTATTCTTTATTCCCGAAATATCTCTAAATTTGCCCTCCTTTTGCGGCTGACCGCAGATCAGCATGAAGCAGCGGGAGGAGTAAGGGCCTTTTTTAACCACTAAGGCACTAAGTACACTAAGAAACGCCAAGATTTATGTTTTTCGGTATTCTTTAGTGTATCTACGTGATCTTAGTGCCTCAGTGGTTAAAATTAGCGGATGTGGCGTAATTGGCAGCCCTGCCTGCCAGCGCGCAAGGCCACAGCACCGGCAGGCAGGC
>CAYMWA010000226.1:0-4759 GCA_964393795.1 uncultured Roseivirgaceae bacterium | reverse complement strand
TGGCGGATATTGATGCGAGTATCGTGGAGGATCCGTACAATCCGTGGGCGTACCGGAACAAGGGAATCTACTATCTGGGAGAGGGCGACTACCCCGAAGCGATCAGGTTGCTGACGCGCGCCCTCAAGATGTCAGATTTTGTGGAGATGACGCACTACTATCTCGGCAAGGCGTACGAATCCAATCGAGAAAGGGCGAAGGCATGCGAACACTTCCGCCAGGCGTTCGAACGAAAAGAGATGACCGAAGTAGAATTGAAGGAGCGGTGCGGAAGTAAGTAGTAAAATAAAGCGGGCAACTTCCCGGAAGTTAATCAGAAGTGGTGGCGCACAAAAGCTTCCATTGCTTCGTATTCGGCGAGACCAAGCTTGTTATACGCATCCGCGGTAGCGTGGTTTCTGTCTTCCGCACGCATCCAGAATTCGCGCTTATCGGATCCCGGGAACATGGCGCTGTCTTTTTGTGACTGGTGTTTGAAGATAGCCCTGCGCTTGCGCATCAGTTCATCGGGACTCAGCGGAACCGCCATCTCGATCTGGTCGATATCCCATTCCTGCCATGCACCGCGATAGAGCCACACCCAGCAGTCCTTCATCCACGATTCATGCTTCAGGCGTTTTACAGCTTCAAGGATGGCCGCCAGGCAGACGCGGTGTGTGCCGTGCGGGTCTGAAAGATCACCGGCCGCATAAATCTGATGCGGTTTTATGTTCTGCAACAGGTCGGTGATCAGTTTGATGTCCTCTTCGCCGAGCGGTTTCTTTTTGACGGCGCCCGTCTCATAGAATGGCATATCGAGGAAGTGCATTTGATCGTCGGGGATGCCAACGTAACGGCCACCCGCTTTCGCTTCGCCGCGGCGGATGAGTCCTTTGATGGCCAACACCTCCGGACTGTCGACCTGGCCGGGGCCCTTGTTCTCCAACGATTGTACGATGCTCTTGTAGAACTTCTCGCCGTCAGATTTACTCAACCCGAATTGTTCATTGAAGTCGCGCACGAAGTCGGCGAACCGAATGGCATCGTCATCGAATACGGCTATGTTGCCCGATGTTTGATAGGCGACGTGCACTTCGTGACCCTGATCGACGAGGCGAATAAAGGTTCCACCCATGGAAATCACGTCATCGTCAGGGTGCGGCGAAAAGATGACCACCCTTTTCGGGAATGGCGTGGCCCGCTCCGGACGGTGTGAGTCATCTGCGTTCGGCTTTCCACCCGGCCAACCGGTGATGGTATGTTGAAGGTCGTTGAAGACCTTGATGTTTACCTGGTAAGCCGACCCGTGTTCGGTGATGATGTCGCTCATTCCGTGCTCCATATAATCGTGGTTCGTGAGCTTGAGCACCGGTTTTTGGACTGTCTGGCAAAGCCATACCACTGCTTTGCGAATAAGACGGTCGTTCCACTCAATGCTGTCGAGCAACCACGGCGTTTTGGAACGCACAAGTTCCGACGAGGCGGCCTCATCGAGCACAACAAGACAATCATTGTGCTTTTGGAGGAACGACGACGGGATTTGGTCGGTGATCGGGCCTTCCACTGCTTTCTTGATGACCCTGGCTTTTCCTTCGCCCCAGGCCATCATGAATACCTTTGCCGCCTTCAGGATGGATCCGACGCCCATCGTAATCGCTTTGCGCGGAACGTTTTCTTCACCGAAGAAATCACTCGCGGCGTCGATCCGTGTTACCTGGTCAAGCGTAACCAGACGGGTCAACGACCTTTCAGAAGATCCGGGCTCGTTGAAGCCTATGTGCCCGGTGCGCCCAATACCGAGGATCTGGATGTCGATGCCGCCAAGGTCAGCTATCCGTTTTTCGTAGTTCCGGCAATACTCGGCCACTTTCTCCTTTGGCAACGTTCCATCCGGTATGTTGACGTTTTCCTTTGGAATATCGACGTGATTGAAGAGGTGTTCGCCCATGAAGCGCACATAGCTCTGAAGCGCATCCGGCTTGATCGGATAGTACTCGTCCAGGTTAAACGTGTGCACGTTTTTGAAGCTCAAGCCCTCTTCTCTGTGCATTCTGACGAGTTCCGCGTAAACGCCCGTCGGCGTAGAGCCCGTGGCAAGTCCCAGCACACACGGCTTGTTTTCTTTCGCTCGCGTGCGGATGGCGGCTGCAATCTGGTCAGCTACAAATTTGGAGGCCTCTCCCGAGGTGCCGAAAACGCTTACGGGAATCTTTTCAAAGGCGGTAAAATCAGTGTTCATGTCGTGCGCTTGATTTGGAGGTGTAAAGTATCTCAAAATGTGCGAAATTTTCAAATGTTCGCGGTAACATATTTGTTTTCGGGGCTTTTTAGAACCGGAAAGCCCGCCGCCGGGAACTTCCGGGAAGTTTCAAACTTCCCGGAAGTTGCCTCCGCTCGAATGCGGTCCCTGAGCCTGTCGAAGGGCCGCCCCGAACCCGAATTTCCCGGAAGTTACTCCTGGGGAAATTTTATTCATAAAATAGCGGTTCATAACCTAAACACCATGGCAAATCTCAAGGGAAATGCAAATCGCCTGATAAACGCAACCTCGCCCTACTTGCTTCAACATGCCTACAATCCGGTGGATTGGTACGAATGGGGAGAGGAAGCCCTGGCGCGAGCAGCCCGTGAGCACAAACCGATTCTGGTGAGCATCGGGTATTCGTCGTGCCACTGGTGTCATGTAATGGAGCGTGAAGTGTTTGAAAAGGAAGCCATCGCTCGCATCATGAACGAACACCTGGTGTGTATTAAAGTCGATCGCGAAGAGCGGCCCGACATCGACCAGATCTACATGGAGGCGGTGCAGGCGATGGGCGTCAGCGGTGGCTGGCCACTCAACGTCTTTCTTACACCCGAGCAAAAACCATTTTATGGCGGGACCTATTTTGCACCTGACCAATGGACCCAGGTGATCCAGGGAATTCATCAGGCCTTTACCAACCGCCGATCGGATATAGAAGCCTCGGCATCTGAACTGGCCGCGCTCCTCAATCAAAATGACAATACGCGTTTAAAGCGCAAGGCGGACGAAGTGGCGCTAAAGGATGCGCTTGCCACCATGTACGGGAAGCTTCAACCTGCATTTGATACAGCGTGGGGCGGACTTGCGAAGGCGCCGAAGTTCATCATGCCTTCTGTTTGGCGGTGGTTGCTGCGCTATCATCATATCACCGGAAATGAGGAAGCGCGCGCGCATCTTGTTTTTACCCTGAAGAAGATCGCGATGGGTGGAATTTACGACCAGATCGGAGGAGGGTTTGCCCGCTATTCCGTAGACAGCTACTGGTTTGTGCCGCACTTTGAGAAGATGCTTTACGACAACGCGCAACTCATGACCCTGTACGCGGAGGCGTATGCGCTGACCAAAGACGAACAGTTCAAAACGGTACTCTATGAAACATTCGAATGGCTCCAGACGGAAATGACCGGTGGTGAGGGAGGTTTTTATTCAGCGCTGGATGCTGACAGCGAAGGGGAGGAGGGACGGTTTTACGTATGGAAAACGGAGGAGTTGCGGGCGGTGACGGGGGCCGATGCAGACTTGATCGCCGATTATTTTTCGATTAAGGAGAATGGCAATTGGGAGCCGGACAAGAACATCCTGATGCGGGTGCAGCAGGACGAGGACTTTCTGAAAAAGCACGGCCTTTCGGCGGATGAATGGAAGCAAAAACTAAGGCGCGCCAAGGACAAACTTCTCTCCGTGCGCGATGCGCGGGTACGGCCGGGGCTTGACGACAAAATTGTGACAGGGTGGAACGCCATGATGATAACGGGACTGGTCGATACCTACAAGGTGTTGGGCGATAAACGGTTTCTGGATGCCGCGCTTCGGAATATGCGCTTTTTGGAGAACGCGCTGTCGGAGGGACTGACGTTTTACCGTTCGCACAGAAACAAACGTTCAGAGGTAAAAGGCTTTCTCGACGACTATGCCTGGTTGATACGTGCCTGCATCGGATTGTACGAGGTGACGTTTGACAGCTATTGGATTCATCGCGCGAAAGCGCTGACCGGCCACACGCTTGGCAACTTTTTCGACAAACACGATGGCTTTTTTCACTATGCGGGAAAAGATGCCGAAAAACTGATTGCCTCAAGGAAAGAGATGTTTGACAATGTTATCCCCGGATCCAATTCAGTGATGGCGCAAAATCTTTTCCACCTGGGCATCTTCTTCGACGATTCCGAATGGAAAACGATGGCGGAAGAGATGACGTTGTCACTGGGTCACCTCATCACCTCCGAACCAAACTACATGTCGCACTGGGGCATCGTATACGCAGAAATCCGGCACGGGATGGCGGAAGTCGTTTTTGCAGGCACGTCGGCCGCCGCAAAAGGCCGCGAACTTTTCAGCGACTTTCAGCCGTTTGCCCTTGCAATGGGTGCCGAAGGTGGCAACCACGACCTGCCGTTGCTCGAAGGAAAGACAGCGTTAAACGACCAGTTCACTGTCTACGTGTGCTACAATAAAACGTGTCAGCGGCCTGTTCACCGTATTGAAGATGCGCGTGAACAGTTATATTGCACCCCCACAACATTAAATGATTCTTGAGTACGACAGAACTGTTTGCGGAGTCCGACATGCGGAAGACGCTCTTTGCGGAGCTCTTGTTGCCTGTGCCTGTGCCGCGGTTATTTACGTACCGGATTCCTTACAACCTGAACGACTATGCGCGCGTCGGTCAACGCGCGATCGTACAGTTTGGTGACAGAAAAATTGTCACGGGCCTCATCTTTCGGATTCACGAAGAGGTGCCGAAGGATTTTGAGG
>CAYMWA010000225.1:0-4801 GCA_964393795.1 uncultured Roseivirgaceae bacterium | reverse complement strand
AAAGCAATATAGATGGGATAGATACCAATGGCGTAGTAGTCCTTCGCTTTGAAAAATAAGAATACCGCCAGGGTGAAGACCAGGCTCCAGAAAAAGATACGGTATTTTGCCAGCGGTTCATAAAACCATAAAGCATACAAACCAGAAAGGATCACAACCAAACCACCTGTGAAAAAAAGTAATTGCGCTTTCAGAAAATCCCATCGGTTTACATTGACAAGTTGTTTGTCAGCCAGTTCGTTCAAATGGACAAATACCGGAAATTCATTATTGTATTGCCATATCAGGTTGGGAAGAATAAGCACCAGTGCCAATAGCATTGCGCCATAGAAGTTCCGGTTCACAAACAATGCCCGTTGCCGGGTCATCAGCACAGCCGGCAAAAGTCCGATAAGCAGAAACGCGATGTTGTATTTGTTGAGAAATCCAATGGCGAATACGAGGGCCCCGACATACAACCAGTTTTGCCGTTCTGTGTCAATGTATTTTACCAGCACAAAATAAAGCATCGTCCAGCACAGCACATCGAGCGAGTTTGGCTGGTACAGTGTGTTCAACCGAAGCAGTGCGGAGAGCAGGACACAGGTGGCACCCAGGACGAGCGCGAACAGATCACCTTTCAGCGCTTCAATGGTTTTCCAGACCACAACAATTGTCAGCGTCCCGAACAATGCCGGAAAAAATTTTACCCAAAACACATCGTTGCCCAGAAGCTTAATGAGCAACGACACCCAGGACGTCAACGGCGGAACGGATGCGTATCCCATCGCCAGGTGATTCGCCTGATCTAAATAGAGGTATTCATCCCGGTGCAATTCATATTCCGGGCTAATGAGGACGTACTGAAGGGCAAACTTCAGGATAATAAATCCTGCAAGGAACAGGTTTCGGTTAGCCGTCATAGGTATGGAATTCCGTTACGATCCAAAAGTATCCATCCAGATCCTTAAAGGAAAATTCCATTTTGTTTGAGTTTGGATTTAAGTGAATATCCTCTTCCGCAGCGCCGCCGATTTTTTCCAGGTTCGCACGAATCTGTTTCATTTCGTGCGTTCTGAAGTAAAAGATAAGTCCGTTGCCGGGCGTGATGTCCGGACTCAGCATAGTGGGATGCTCATGTGCACCCCATTGGTGAAGACAGATCAACACTTCGTCATCATCGTTTACCAGCGTTGCGAATTCATCTCCGCCGTGTGTCCTCCTGCATCCGAACACGGATTGATACCATGTGGCACTGGCAGCCACATCCTTCACAGCGATTATCGGGTCAAGTTTTGCCATATTCAACATTTCATTCCGTGCCCGGGATCGAATAATTCTTCGCCGCATCATCAATGATTAACACCCAATCCTGGCCGTAGCCGCTGGTGGGCGGCGTGAACGCAAGCGGCCCTTTCTTAGTGAACGTTCCCGCTTCAGCAGATTCACCATTTCGCGGATTGTACCAGTGAGCCACAAGTTCGCGGCCGGATATTTTATCAGTGTTGACTGTAAACTTCTTTCCCTGCGTGCTGTAAACGAAAATGTAATCCTTACCACGGGTAGCCTGAATGCGATCATTGGCATTGCGCGCGTCGTCGATCAATGATTGATCAGGAACGCGGTCAAACATTGGCCTCGACTCGATCAGTTGTCGCACATACTTCATCTGTCCGGCGCCGGGAAGATCCAGGGCTACGTACCAGGGAAAATGGGGCCCGTTCACACCCTGCCGATTGGGCGCATACATTTGCCAGATATCATGGCAGCCATAGGTATGGCCGAAAGCGCCTGCAAAAACATCCAACCATGCCAACTTGCGTACATCGTAGGCGCTGGATGTTCCCAGATCTTTCGCATTGAAGCAAACCGGGTGGTCCTCATACAGCGGTTCACCATCCAGCACAGGCTTGGTCGGCTTAAGATTGTAAACATACTGGATACGGTCCCATACATTATTCTCGCGACAATGTCCCGTCTGAAACATATTGAAATCAAGCCACTCATCGTGGTGAAACCATTTTGACGATCCCCCATCTGTAAGCGAATTAGGCTGAGGATGAAAGGTCATCAGGGCCTTGTCGTATCCGCCCACGCCGGCCGCAATCCCGGCTGCCATAGACCGCCATATCGCCACGTCGTTTTCACCCCTGGGGGTACGATCGCCTCCAAGGATCCAGATGATATTTTTCTGATCTTTGTAGCGATTGCCGAGCCACTGTCCATAAACTTTTGCATTCTCAACGTTAAAGATCTCCGGACCTTTACCCCAGCTGCTCATAAACACTTTGTCTCCCCATGTCGGTAACAGGCCAATGTAAAGTCCCAGTTCTTCCGCCTTTTTAATGATATAGTCGACGTGACGAAAATAGGCCTCGCGTGGTTTTGTGGGATCAAGATCGTCAAGCGGCACTTCGCCGTAGGGATTTGGCTCCCGCAGGCCGTCAAGTTCTGCAAGGACAACAGCCTGGATGACTGTAAATCCCTTGGCGGCGCGGTTCTTCAGATACATTTCGGCCTCTTCGCGTGTAAGGCGGTGAAAGAGCTCCCACGCGGTGTCACCCAACCAGAAGAAAGGTTTTCCATCCGCTGTCTGTAGATAGCGATGATTCTCCGATACGCGAAGCTGCGCCGTTGCGATAGACGTCAGTAGCAGAAATAAGATGATCAGTGTGGTTCTGGAGTTCACAGTTATTGAAATCTACAGATATCTTCCATTGATCTATCTCGGTTCAAACAATTCAGTATCCATTGGGTGCATCCCACTTCGTCAACGATTCACCATAAGTGCGGATGCCTCATTCCACTGCTTCTCGTTCTTCTAATCTCAACCATAAAGCGGGCCGGACACCGCCACCGTCTCGCGGTCTGCCATATACCCCATTTCCACGCACGTAGACATTGCCTTTGGCGTTAATGCTTGCAGAAGTACGGCCGTAATAGCCCGGTGAACGAAGACGCCACCAATGATACAGCCCAGCATATTTTGCTTGTCTCCTTTGATTGTTATCATCGTCGATTAACCATCTCTGGCTGCCCTTATTCTGCAAATTCTCGCTGCTGTCTCCAAAATATCTGCAAACTTCTTCAAGACTAAGCAAGAATATGCGATCAACGGTATCTGTCCCGCCTTTTGTTTTAAACCAAGGGTTGTCCGCGTTGGTATTGGTCATGCTGACGATTCTTGCTTTCTCCTCCTGACTGAAAGTGTCGTAGAAAACATTGTTCAGGTAGTTCCTCAATTCACATTCCGCCCAGGTTATATCCACAAACTTATCATTGTACCATTGTAATCCTACAATTTCCTCCGCAATAATCAGGCCTTCGCCATTGCTAGTATCAAGCACTCTCCATTCATGACGGCCGAACGTGATGATGTCATCCTTTATCATTGACTTGGAACTGATATTCTTAATTGTCCAAAAAAAGATCCTCCATCTCAAATATTCCCAAGGGATACCATTGATTCAACTATTCAAACTTAAATTGAATGTCTTTCGGCATGAAATGGATACCCTTGAAATCGGTTATCGCCTTAAATTGATGCATCACGTCAGGCGGTATAATTAAGGCGTCACCTTGTTTGAGCGGCTTGTCTTCTCCATTTATTTTAAGGATACACTCACCTTCGTGGATAAAGATAATAGATTCGACGTTAGCCTGATGCCTTGGCAACAAATCACCTTGGCGCCCCTGCATTTGTTTGGCGACCAATTTAGTACCGGTAGCAAGAAGTTTGACGGTTGGGTTTGTCACTTTTTCCATTTGCTTGTTCTTGATTATTAATAACTGTATGAGCGAAGGCTCTCACAATACGTCTGTTTCACCAGTACTCAAAAATTCTGGAAATTTTCCCTTTTCTGAACTCAAAAAGAGTCATTTCCGGTTCCCCTGCTTCTGTTCCATTCTCCGTTGTTCTTAAGAATCTCTTTTCCAACACCAGGGCGTTCAGGCCCACAATCCTATTGATCACTTCGATATCACTAACACTGCCATCATAGGCGCCATTTTTTTGATTTCTGATATAACCATCGTAAAGTCGCTCTCTTGAGTATTCTCCTCCGTACCTGGGATGAATATAGGCAAAGTCTTCAGTGAAAAGATCAAACACCTCATCAATATCCGAGCGAGTAGAATTTTTCTGAAAGATCTTCAAATTAAGTGCAAGGTATCGATCAACAATAGTAATCAGCGAGTCCTTGTGAGCCTTGCTCGTCTCCTGACCAAATAATGGGGTACTTGCAAAGGATACGCAACATAGTGTTATTAAAAGCGGCAGCCGTTTTGTCATCGGGGTGTAACTTTAGTGATGCGATTCAAGATATATATATATCCGCCTTTGATTGGATATGCAAGGGAAACATTCAGTCCAGAGGACGCTGATCTCGTTGGAGATCCTTCGCCCGCTTATTCGCCTGGCAGTATCTTTCCGCGACCATGCGTAATTTAGAAAATAAACTACAAAAATGTGTCGTGACCTACCTTTCAGCCCTTTCCAGACAAGTCATCCCTTTCCACCCCATTCCAGCGCCCCACACCTTCAGTATGTTCCCTTGCGTTACGGGGGTGTTTCGCTTACGCGCGTACCCTCCCCTGGCCTCTCGGCCGCCCGCTCAACATGACGGCATTGGTGAAGAGAATACCTGGCTGCGCGACCGGCTTACCCTCCAACCAAAGTCCCGTAGTGACGACCTTATTGTAAAAAAATGCTCGGCATAGCGAACGAAGTCCCGTAGGGACGGCCTTATGGTAGAAACAACGCCCGCCGCATAGCGAACGAAGTCCCGTAGGGACGACATTATGGTAGAAACAACGCCCGCAT
>CAYMWA010000224.1:0-4843 GCA_964393795.1 uncultured Roseivirgaceae bacterium | reverse complement strand
ACCATGTGTTCGAGTACTTTCGGTCCGGCGAGTAAACCGTCTTTGGTAATGTGGCCGATGATAAATACGGGGGTGTCTGTTTCTTTCGCAAATCGCATGAGTTCACCCGCGCATTGCCGCACTTGTCCCACACTTCCCGGAACCGAATCCAGTTGCGAAGAATAGAGCGTTTGAATGGAGTCAATGATCAGCATTCCCGGCGAGAGTGCCTCGGCGGCTTGAAAAATATGCTTCGTATTCGTTTCCGTCAGGATATAAAATGAAGGAGAGGCGTCATTCAATCGCTCTGCGCGCATTTTGATTTGTTGCTCACTTTCTTCACCGGACACATAAAGAACCGTTTGCGACTTGAGGCGCAGGCCCGCCTGCAGCATCAGCGTTGATTTCCCTATTCCCGGCTCGCCTCCAATCAGCACGAGCGACCCGGGTACGACACCACCTCCGAGAACACGATCCAATTCCTTGTCGCCGGAAGGCCAGCGAATGTCTCCGGTCGATTCTATGTCAGTAAGCGTTCTTGCCTGCAGTTTTTTTTGGCGAACGGACTCCTGTCGCCATTCATTCTTGTTGTCTTTTTCCTTCACGACCAGCTCTTCCGCAAAGGTATTCCACGCCTGACAGGAAGGACATTTACCCAGCCACTTCGCTGATTCATAGCCACAACTCTGGCAGAAGAAGACGGTTTTCGATTTGGCCATGCCCGGAAAATTTGATGCAATGTTAACTGCTTTCGGAAAAACGGAGGCAATTATTTTCAAAAACTGACAGGTTTCCTTATCTTAAATCGTCGTACCTGCCTAACCCTCTTTATATGAACAAATTCGCATTTGTTTTTCTTGTCGTATTTCTTCCCTTCGCCACAACCGCACAAAAGCCACCCCTCAAATTCGGCGATGTTTCAAAGGAAGAACTTTTAATGACATCTTATGACAAAGACACTTCCGCCGCAGCGGTCATCCTGGCGGATTTTGGCGTCTCGGGCCAGGGTATCGCCAAGCAGGCCGAGCAGATCGTTTTGAAAAAGCCATGAAGACTACTATACTGTCCTTACTTCTCTTTCTTATCGCCTCGCATACATTCGCAAGGGAGGCATCCAGGTATCCCATCAGCGAAATACCCGAAGCGTTGCGAAAAGACGCGCACGCGGTTATACGCGAAGATGCCATGACCTTTACCATACAGTCGGCCAGCACGGCTTTGCTTCATGTGCATCTCGTCGTTACCATTTTTAACGCCAACGCCCGGCATTTTGCAACACAGGCTATCGGTTACGACAAGCTGCAAAAGATCAGTTCACTCAAAGCACAGGCGATAGACGCAAACGGCTTTGTGATAAAAAAGCTTAAAAACAAAGAGATCACCGACCACAGCGCTTTCGAAGGAATGTTTAGCGACAACCGCATGAAGGTGGCTGACCTTACGCAAGCACGGTATCCCTACACGGTAGAGTTTGAATACGAGATAGCTTACAAGTTTCTTTATCACATCGCGGGTTCAACGATCAATGCATACGAACACGTGCCCGTGCAGCACGCGTCCTATCAACTCAACTTTCCGGAGAAGCTCGCACCGCGATACAAGACATACAATGTCGAACAGGCGCCGGAGCGAACAAACAACGGCGACATCATAAGCCTTACGTGGTCATTTGACAACCTCCCGCCGCCAACGTTCGAGCCATACGCTGATCGAACAGAAGCGATGATTCGTATTGAAGCTGCACCCACAGTCTTTGAATTTGAGGGATATGCGGGCACGATGGAATCCTGGGACGAATACGGCAAATGGATCGCTTCTCTCAATCGCGGAAGAAACGTTCTACCGGAAGAAACGCGCGCAAAAATCAAAGCCCTTGCCAGTCCGTTTCAGACACGTGAAGACAAGGTCAAGGCCCTGTACAACTACTTGCAGAACAACACACGCTATGTCAGCATCCAACTCGGTATCGGGGGTTATCAGCCTTTTGAAGCTGCTGTCGTCGACAAAACTGGCTACGGCGACTGCAAGGCTTTGTCAAATTATATGCTTGCCCTGTTGGAAACCGTTGGCATCAAAGGATACTACACCCTCGTGCTTGCCGGCGAGGGGGAACCTGACCTTGACGTCAGCTTTCCAAGTTCGCAGTTCAACCACGTAATCGTGGCGGTTCCCAACGGCGCTGATACGCTTTGGCTTGAATGTACCAGCCAAACTACCCCAGCCGGCTATCAGGGGCGATTTACCGGCGACCGCAAGGGACTACTCATCACCGATAACGGTGCGTCCATCGTCAACACAACGCGATATCCCGCAGAAGCAAATACGCAGTTCACTTCGGCCGAGATTAAAGTTGACCAGAAGGGAAGCGCGACGGCGCATGTGATAAGAAGCTACAGCGGCCTTCAATACGAGAACGGGAATCTTAACTTTGTCGTGACCCGCCAATACGACGACCAGAAAAAGTGGCTGCAACAGGCTATTGGCATCCCATCTTTTGACATCACCTCTTTTTCGATGACGAACGTTAAGGACAAGCTCCCAACCGCAGTCGTCACCGCCGATCTCGCTATCAACAAGTTCGCGACGGTAAGTGGCAATCGGATGTTCATGACACCCAACCTGATGAACCGAAGTACATTTGTGCCTCAAAAAGTGGGAGATCGAAAACAGGCTGTTGAGCGGACCTTCGCTTACATCGATGTCGACACGATTCGGTACCATCTGCCGGAAGGGATCGCGCCGGAGTTCATTCCTCCGAACGTCTTATTAGAAAGCGTGTTTGGCAGCTATGAAGCCACCTATTCGATAGACGAAGCCGGCCTGCTGTACGTGAGACGGATCCGGATGAATAAGGGTACCTTTCCGGCCTCCTCCTATGAGGACCTCATCGACTTCTACAGAAACATCAGTAAAGCCGACAACACCAAGATGGTCTTTAAAAGCAAAACGTAGCCGATGCCGCTTAACGGATAGGGCCGTTCGCTTCCTTGCGCATCACATTATATACCAGTCTGTCGGCCAGCCCGGGCAGCCACTTGTTTAAAAATACAGCAAGTTTTCCCTGAGCGGTAAGCACGAGCGTTCGCTTGCGATTGACCGTGGCACGATAAATATGGGCGGCACACGTTTCAGCAGTCATCATGCGCGCTTCTTCGCGCGGCGACTCTCCCTGTGCGGTGCCATCTGAAGTCAACGAGCGTTTGCGAATATTGGATGCTGTAAATCCAGGACACGCGGTGAGCACGTGCACGCCGCTGTCCAACAATTCCGTGCGAAGCGATTCCAGGAATCCGTTAAGGGCGAACTTTGAAGCGCTGTAACCGGTTCTTGCCGGCAATCCGCGAAAGCCTGCAATGGAAGAAATTCCGATGATGCTGCCGCGGTTGCGAATGATCTCCGGAAGACAATATTTGGTGGCCAGCACAGCGCCAAAGAAGTTGATGTCCATCACCTGTCTGACGACGTTCGGGTCAACATCCTGAAACATCGCCCTCATCGAAATGCCGGCATTATTGATCAGGACGTCTATCCGTCCAAAGGCCTTCAACGCCTCCGCGACCATGTTCTGGTTGTCAGCGTCACTTGTAACGTCAGCCTTGACTGGCTGAACAGTGATGCCCTTTGCGGCAAGTTCCGTAGCTGCCGCAGACAAGGCGTCACCGTTCCTTCCGGTGATCACAATCCTGGCTCCGTGCGCACCAAAGACGTCCGCGAGTGCCTTTCCAATGCCTGACGTTCCACCGGTAATTACGACGACTTTATCTTTCATGGGCTCAAAAATAAGAATAGTTGTTTAACTTGCGGCGCCAAGGATCACCGCATGTTTCTTATTCGCCTCCTCTCGAGATTGCCCTTGTCCGTGCTTTTTGTTCTGTCTGATTTCCTCTTCATCATCAGCTACTACATTGCAGGGTATCGGCGGAAGCTCGTGCGGCGAAACCTGCGCAACAGCTTCCCCGGGAAGACCGCAGGCGAGCTGAAGAAAATCGAAAAGACCTTCTACAGAAATCTCTGCGATTATGCCGTCGAAAGCCTGAAACTCGTCACCATGCCACGCGAGGAACTCATCCGCCGCATGCGGTTGATCAACAACGGTATCGTGGAAAAGTATCGGGCGGCCAACCAGCCCATCCTCTTTTTGGCGTCGCACCAATTCAACTGGGAGTGGTTGCTCGTCTCCGCAAGTGCTAGCCTGCCGATGCCGGTCGACTTTGTTTACCAACCCGTACAAAGCCGCTTTGTCGATTCTCTCATTCTGAAAATACGGACGCGCTTCGGCGCCTACCCTATCAAGCGCGATGAAGTGGCCCGGCAGTTGGTCAAAAGAAAGGACATCGTGCGAGCAGTAGCCAGTGTAGCCGATCAGTACCCGGGGTACGGAAGGGATAAGAAATACATGACCACTTTTCTGAATCAGGAAACCGTCTTCTTCATGGGCGCCAATCAGATGGCCATTCTCACGCAATACCCCACCGTGTACTACCAGGTTAAACGTCTGAAGCGAGGATACTATGAAGCACACCTGGTCGTCGTAGCAACACCGCCTTATCCACGTGACTCAGAATCCGTCATTGAAAATTACGTACGCGAAGTCGAGAAGACCATCAGGATGGAACCAGCAGGCTGGCTATGGTCACACAACAGATGGAAGACGAGACATCTTGAAGAGAAAAATTGACAATTGACAATTGGCAATCGGCAACAATGGAGGCCACGTACGGCCCTTCGGTAGGCCGGTGACCTCCTTCAACACACGAACGCCAATGTCATTAACTTAAGCACTTTTTGATTACCTCACCTCAATCCTCTCCTACCTACGGCAGGCAGGCCTGCCTGCCGAGGCTCAAGGCTTGCGCGCCGGCAG
>CAYMWA010000223.1:0-4928 GCA_964393795.1 uncultured Roseivirgaceae bacterium | reverse complement strand
CAACCTGCCGCCTACACCACCGTACACGCCCCACCCGCGCAAGCAGCCTCAGCCTGAAGGTCCGTAGCATCATCGGGCTCTATCACCTTCGACAGATCAATTTCGGTCAGGCGTTGCGCCAGCTCTTCAAACTCCGCCTTCGTGATCTCTTCAAACGGGGGCTGACTGTAGCTGCCGCTGTCGAAAGGCAGTACACTCAACCCGTTATACGACGCCTTGTTCTCCCACATCCACTGCCCCACCTTTTCCCATTCATCGTCGCGAATGCTGACGGTCGCGGAGACATTGTTGGCGTTGGCGCCGTTGCGATAGCCGTTCCGTACCCATTCCGCATTAAACTTGCGGATGCGTTCAAGTAAGTCCATCACATTTTCAGTTCTCAATATCGACCCTGTCGGTGCCTCCTGCGGGATGCGGATGATGGCCTGCTTGCTGTTCAACAGGTCTTCTTCGAGTAGCTCGGGGTGCTCCTTTGACAGGTAATCGTACAGGGCTTCATTCTTCCCAATCCGTACCCTGCGGATGTAGTAATCATTATGCCATGCATGGATTCCCGAGGAAGTGCCCAGCACAATTGAAGACGTTCCTGACGGCTTGATGGTGGTGCAACGGGCGGCGAACTGAATGTCAATCTTTGCAGAAACATGCAGGTTTTCCTTCTTAACCTGCTCCGCGGCCTCCCTCAAGTCAAGGTCCATCACGCGGCCACTTGCAATGCCTGTCATCCCCACCCCTATTAACGCCTCGTATTCAGTCGTGGTCTTCCAGACTTCACGCAGGTAGTGGAAATTGGTGAAGCCGGCCTGGAGGGTGCCGAAAAACGCCGCTGCCCTGGCGCGAGCATTGAGATCCTCCTGACTTTCCACATCCGAGACGTTTACCTCACACAGGTTGCAGAATTGAAAGGGCTTCAGGGCAATCTCGCAACATGGATTGGTACCCCAGTCTTCATTGTTGGTAAAATAAAATCCGGGCTCTCCAGAACCGGACAGCCTGATCTTCTTCCACAGGTCAAAGAACTGTTTTTCAGTGGTCGTTTCCCTCGGCAGAACGACTGAGTTGTTCGCCCTTCCTCGCTGCTCATTCAATTCCCACCAGTTTCCGAACTTGCAGGTAAGCATCTCTTCATCTTCATACGAAAAAAGGGAAATCATCGCGGAGCGGCGGATGCCACCTGCCAACACCGCATTGGCGATGTGACACATCATATCGTGACACTCCAGCGACGTCAGTTGCTCGCCATCTTTCTTGCGGTCGAGAATGGCTGAAAGATGGGCCACACAAATCTTCAACGGCTCCGGCCCTGGTGCCTTGCCCCCCGCCGTGACCAGGCGCGCGCCTTTTGGTCGGATGTCGGAATAATCGAAATCAGGGATATACTCACTCTCGCCGAAGTATCCTTTAAGAAGTACCTTCACGCAATCCGCCCAGCCTTCAAGACTATCGCCTACCAGAAACCGCCTCCGCTTCTCGGCCTTTTGAACGGGTGGCAAATTCTCGATGTGGTGCAACTGCACAGAAAAGCCGACACCTGTTCCCCCCAGCAGCAGAAATAACGCCTCTGAAAAAGCGCGGATATCATCTACCGGCAAATAAGCGCAATTATAAATGCGGCTGTTGTTTTTGGCTATCGCCGGACCGGCAAATTGCATCGCGCGCATCGACGGCAGCACTTTTTTGTCGAGAACGTAGGCCAGGTTCCTCCAGATTTCCGCTTCCATGTGCGGATATCGCTCAATCATCATCTTCGCATAGCGCTCACAGATTTCCGGCCATAGTTCCCGTCGCTGAAGCTCGGGGATGTACCGGGCATATTTCATATGGATGATCAGGTCGCTTAGTATTCGTTGGTTTAATTCCATGGATTGATGTCTTGGTGTGTTGATGTGTTGGGATGCTTAAGCTAGTGTGTTGGCAGGCCAACGGTCCCCGCAGCGGGCGAAGCGGGTTATGTCCTACTTCGCCCTGATATAACGTTCCCATACCCGCTATCGTTCCGCCTGGCGGGGAGATAGTCGCGAGGATTCACAAATGGAAAAGGGTATCGGACGCTCCCGATTATCCGGCTTTTCGGAACAAAATATTGTTCTCGAGGTGCACGTGAGTCATCAGGTCGTCATCGAACTCTTTTAATCGCCGGTAGGTAGCACGATAGGTGGCACACCCGCTTTCCGGAACTGTGTAGTGGTTAGAAAGATGACGAATGGATTTCATCAGATCGCCGGCTACGTTGTGTTCGTGCTCCATCATGGCGATGGGGGCTTTGACCGTCGACGCCAACGGATGGCCTGCATCGTCGTGCGACTCCAGGCGTTTCAATGCCGGAAACAACGCTGTTTCTTCTTTCTCCATGTGGCTGAGTAGCTCTTCGGCCAGGTCGTCAAAATCCTGTTGGATATTCAACAGTTCAAGGTTGTCGTCGCCGTGCACCCGACACACTTTCTCCAACAGGGCTTGAATTTCCGGAATCGCGCTGCGCACGTAGCTGTGATGATTCTCTACAATGTAATCGGCCAGCAGTGCCGCACTCCACTTCTCCGCCCGTGCAGGGATTGAAGACCCCTGGTCAGGTGACTCGATGATCTCGGCCCATATCTTGTCCGGATTGAGACCGACCCGTATGCACGCGTCTTCCAGGCTCCGGTTACCGCCACAGCAATAGTCGATATTGTATTTAGTAAATACAGACAGGGCACCCGGATGGGAAATGGCAAGGTCAGCAACGGTCTGGCTGCTGTCGCCGATGGTGTTTGGTTGTGTGCTCATGATAATTGTTTGTTTGCCAACAAATCTATTCGTCGACCGTGATCATACACATGACAAAAATCATGAACAAGGCAGAATAAAGTCATCATTCTGCCCCTCTTTTGGTACGCTACCGCGCCACGTTCCAGCGCACGACCTTTTCCAGCTTTGCCGGTTGCGTGAGCCTGATCTTGCCGCCCTCTATTTCAATAAGGCCTTCGTCCTTGAAGTCTGAAAGCACCCTGATCACCGACTCGGATGCCGTGCCTACCATCTTCGCCAGGTCGTCACGAGAAATCGATATGACACTTCGCGAATCCTGCAATTGTTCGGACCGCAACAACGCTTCAGCTGTACGCTGGCGGACCGAATTATAGGCGAGGTTCAGCAACCGCCGTTCGCGCTCAGCGACCTTCTTGCAAAGGAGATGAATAAAGCTCTTTGAAATATCGGGATGGCTTTGGATCATCAGCATGAAGTCATGTCGCGGAATGGAAATAAGCTCCGTTTCCTGCATGGCCACTGCCGATTCATCATACGGGGTATTCTCAAGGATGGGTTCAAAACCGAAGAAGTCGCTGGTCGAGTACAGATTCATAATCAGCTCCTTGCCGTCGGGGTGTGATTTGAAGGTCTTCACATTCCCGGATTTGACAAAGTAGACGTGCAAAGGCGTGTCTCCCTCGGCATATATTTCGGCCTTCTTCTTAAACTTGCGAACCTTGCGGTCTTTGCCGAGATCCTGTAGGTTCAAGACCGACTGTGCATCCTTGATAAAGTTGTCCAGGCCCTCCGGGGTCGCCTCATACTGCTTTTGCTGTATGGCATTCTTGCGAAAACGTGCTTCAATGGCGTTGAGGAGATCTGTGTCATCAAAGGGTTTGGTCAGGTAATCATCAGCCCCCAGGTTCATTCCCTTGCGAATGTCAGTCTTCTCCGTCTTGGCTGTCAGGAAAATGAACGGAATGGCAGCGGTTTGTTCGTTCTTGCTGAGAATATGCAAGACACCATAGCCGTCAAGTTCGGGCATCATGATATCACAAATGATCAGATCCGGCTTTTGCCGTTGTGCCATGTCAACACCCGCGCGCCCGTTCTCTGCCACCAGCACGTCATAGTTAGCGAGGGACAGTATTTCACTGATGTTTTCGCGGACTTCCGCGTTGTCTTCGATCAACAGAATCTTCTTCATATTGTCATATTACTTACTCGATGGGAATTCGCACGGTAAAAACACTCCCCTTCTGATACTCACTTACGAATGAAATGGCTCCGTCCAGGAGCTCAACGTATCGCCTCACAATATTCAATCCGAGACCAGTACCCTGTACGTTGCCAGCGTTACTCGCCCGGAAAAAGCGTTCAAACATGTGCCGTTGATCTTCTAAGGGTATACCGATACCTTCATCGCGCACCACGAAAATTACACTTTCGTCTTCCTGCCGGCAATGCACAAATACAGGCTTATCATTCGGCGAATATTTGCTGGCATTTGAGATCAGGTTGAAAAGGATATTGCGCAGGATACGGGGATCGCAGTATATATAAGGTGGACCCTCTGGACAGTGGATCACCATCTTCTGTCCGGGTTTCAACGTTGGTGTCAGTTCTTCCTCCACCTCTTTCATGAAGTCTGGCAATGAAATTCGCTCCTTGACAATTTCGATTCGGCCCTCCTCAAGCTTGCCCAGGGAGAGGAAATCGTTCAGTATCGAAGTGAGGTGATTCACCGATGACTTGATCCGCTGAACGTGCTTGTGCACCTTTTCGCTTTCCTTTCGCTGATAGTATTGTTCAATTAGCGCTGCAGAACTCAGCACCGTACTGAGTGGCGTACGAAACTCGTGGGAGGCGATGGAAACAAACTTGGACTTCAGCTCATTGAGCTCCCGTTCGCGCCCCAGTGCATTGCGAGCCTCCTCTTCCGCCCGCTTTCTCTCAGATATTTCCTTTTCGAGCGCGTTGATCGTAGAATTCAAGTCTTCTGTGCGGGACTGTACTTTCTTCTCGAGTTCCGAAGCATAGACCAGCAGTTGCTCCTCACTTCGTTTCAAGGCCTCTTCGGCACGCTTGCGCTCCGTGACATCGCTGATGAATGCCATCACCATCAACTGCCCGTCGACATTCGTGTGGCTCAGGCTCACCGCCACCGGAAACTCGGAGCCGTCTCTGCGCTTGCCCAC
>CAYMWA010000222.1:0-5025 GCA_964393795.1 uncultured Roseivirgaceae bacterium | reverse complement strand
CCTCCCTATGAAAACACTCATCAAAATAGAAGAAGCACTCATGCTTGCGCTGGCCATTTGGCTCAACGGATCACTTCCTTTTCCCGCCTGGTATTTCTGGGCCTTGTTTCTTAGCCCGGACGTGGGGTTTATTGGCTATGCTGTTAATCCGCGAGTCGGCGCCATCACGTACAATCTTCTACATCATAAAGGAATAGCAATCGGTACGTACCTGTCGGGGCTATACCTTCAGTCTCCAACGCTCCAACTTGCCGGACTTGTCCTCTTCGGGCACAGTTCGTTTGATCGGATGCTGGGCTATGGTTTGAAACATTTCGACAGTTTTCAAAATACTCACCTGGGAAAGATTGGGAGGTGACCTACACCTCTACACCTATCTTCTTGGCAATGTCCTTGAACATTTCCGGGTCAACGTCGAAGGCTCCCGCGGCGTTGACTTGAGGTTCTTCTTCCAAGTCCGGCGCCGGAACGCCTTCGGGCGAACCAAATACAACTTCGAGCGGTTGGCCATCCTCCGGATGCGGACCATTGAAAATAATTCCTGCTTGCCGGTAGTCGTCCACACTAAAGGTGTAAAGTTTTCGGTGAACCCCGCGGTCTTCGTATTTCCTTGTTTCAGGGAAAGCAGTATTAGCGAGATCTGGAACGGGAACGAGTTTTGTCACTTGCACGCCCGTCAGATGTTCGAGTGCCCTTGCATAGGCAACAATATGCACGCCCCCGCGGACTAAAAGATATCCCACCATTTCTCTGGCAGTTGGATCTGTCACCATCTCATAAACCCGCATTTTATTTCCGCGCGCTCCGCATTCCAGAAAAAAGTTATGAAGAAGGTCTAACGGTCTAACTTCAGATTTCCACTACTAAAGACGTTTTGTCCAGTCCAGAAGTCACCCATGGAATCCATTGGAAGAGAAGATTGTCCACTTGCAATGAAGTGCCTCGTGTTCCGAAAATCTGTGGTGTTTTTTAGTGGACCTGCTTCCGGATCAAAGCCTCTTTTGGCCGTGCCTGTAAGTAGAAGATTGATTGCATAGGAAACAACCTCTATGTGCCCGTACTCTTCTCCTGCAATGCTGGAGATGACATCGTAGTACGGCCTTAGACGCGCGCGTCCTCTGAAATTAAAGGATTGAAAAGTGTAGTTCATCAGGGTTGACATCTCGCCGAATTTACCACCGAGTAGTTCTTGAACGGCAGCCGCATCATTGGCTGAAGGATTTTTTGGCTTCGGCAATTCAATTGGAAGCCGGTCCATTTTTAGTATCATAGCTTTAGCAGTTGGTGTTAGATAAGCTAAGGGCTCGTAAATTTTTGTGCCCCAAGAACGACTGGAATGGCGTTGGATACAGGCAGGCGCATGTTCTTTTCTACAGCTTAATTGTCAGATGATTATACCAACCATTATGTGTGGATCATCGGGATGCCCTCCTTCGTATTACTCAAGCCGGCATACTCGAAAAGTCCACAATCAGTGTAGACGGGTCCGCGGTAGTGTAGAGCAATGGCCTGATTCGCGGCTTTAGTTGTGAGTGTGTTGCGGGCTTACTGCTTCCAATGTGTGGTAAACCCTTCTCTTACTGTTCCTTTTTCTTTCAGCTCTTCGGGAAGGTGCACCTCTTCGGTTGCTTCGGTTGCAAACCAGACGGCAGTGCTTTTCATCGGATGATCTTTTTGGATGGCTAAAAATGCGGCGCGGTCGCTGACGAGTTCGCCGGATGCTTTCAATTTTTTATACAAATCCGGATCGAGAAACATACTTATCTGAACGGACTTCGTTCCGCTGATATTGCCCGGATTCCGTTTATCCCAATCCAGGTTGAACATCATCAACATATCGACGAACTCCCATGTTTCTGGAGCGACTTCCACCGTCAACTCGACGGTCGCTCCTGTGTCATTGAAGTCAAGGAGGCGCCCACAATACTCTGCGTAGGGATTAAGATTGAAACATGCGGTATCAGCTGGTGATGACATATTGAAAGAGATTAATTGGAGACTGGTCAGCAATAATATCATAGAATTCTTGGTTTACCGGCCCTCTATCGCACCGCCACAACTTCTTTGTCTTTCGTTTGAGGGTGTAATATTCTTTTGAAAGAAAATAGCGTTTCTACCCTGGTTGGCTCGCCTGCGATTTCAAGAAGCGGGTACGCCAGGAAGTTAATGGGTCCGGATGCAGGCAAGGGTTCTACCTGGAGATCGCGCCCGCGGCTCAGTTCGATACGATTCGCGGGATGGCGACCAAAATAGTAAGTAGCGAGTGCCGTGTATTTGTTGCCTTCGCTGATGTCTACAGGCCACCACTTTCCTTCAGCGTAAAATTCCGCCCAGCAGTGATAACCATCAATGCCACCGTCGTCCCTGTCTGAGGGTATGGAAGCGCCTACCGCAAATCGCGCAGGGATGCCAACTGAGCGAGCGAGGGAAATAAAGAATGAATGGAACTCGGTGCAATTCCCTGTGCGTGTGTCGCATGCGTATACAGCATCGCCGTGTCCATAATCACCGTGTTTCATGTACCGCATATTGTCAATGATGTAATCGTATAGCGCCCTTGCCTGCACGAGCTTGTTATCTGAGCGTTTGGCCCCAATAGCCTCCTCAGCAATTTTCAGAAACCTGCCTCCAACGGGGATGAGCGCATTCGGAGCGAGATATCTTTGTAAGTCAGGATCTCTTTCCTCGAATGGTCCCTTCTCCACACGTTCGGCAGCGTAAATGATCTCAATAGTGTCACCACTGTGTCGCGGCTCCAATCTAAGAAACAAGACTGTGTTGCCGTTGTCCTCGTCTTTCAACATCTCCTGTTTTCCTGCCACCTTCAGTGACTTCAAAGTGACCTTTTGAAATTTATCGGAGGTTGCAATGGGAATCCACATTTTTGCTTCGGATGTCAGCTGAGGCAGCACAACCTGGTAATAAAACTCAAACGAGTCTTTGCCTTCGATGACGCCGAGCAGTTCCCGGGACGCGCCCTCAATCGGTCGTCTCTCCCAGGTTTTGTCTTCCTTTTGTTTCCAGGTATAGAATGGTTTTCCGTTCAGCTTATGAATGGATGTTTCCGTGACGTCCATATTGCCGGGGTCACCCGAGAGGAAGAAATCGACATCATACACGTCGCCGCTCACGTCCGCAAGGTCCACACAAGCGAAATGGCGTTTCGGACCGAGATTCGACAAGTACTCAGTGTGCACCCTCACGAGCTTCATGCGCAATAGCTTGTCTTTGTCCTGAACATGAAAAAAACCGTCGTCTTGTTGTGATTTTTCTTCGATATAAGTCTTGATGCCAGCCTCAATCTCTGATATTTTGGTGCGGGGCAGGGACGCTGCCTGAGGCTGTTCTACAGTTTGGCTTTCAGATGGGCCACCGGAATCACAAGCGAAGATGGTAAACACGACAGCGATCAGGAAGAGGTGCGGATTTTTCATAGCGATTACATAGGGGCGTCCGGCCGCATTTCGAAAGGCGGGTATGCCGATAGCCCTAAATATAATCCTTGGAGGTAGAAACCACAAGGCGTAGCCTTGGGCGGAAGATATTGTTTCCCTGAAGTGTACCTCGTTTCAGCAGATCGTTGGAATTACGGTTGCATCACGCCAAAGGTATTCCCTTCTGTGTCGGTACATGTCGCAAGCCAACCCACGCCTGGAATTTGTGCTTTCTCTCTGACGACCGCACCACCTGATGCCCTAACTTTAGTCAGGATCTCGTCAATGTCGGCTACCTGGATTGAACAGCTGAACGCATTCAGTCGCGATCCAGCAGGCGGCGTTGAACCCTGTCCTTTCCAGATACCTCCATCAATTCCTGGCTCTGAAGGACTGCCTGTTTCTACATGCAGGTATCCGTACTCAGGCGGCCCCCAAGGTTCTATCTTCCAACCAAAGACTGCTTTATAAAATCTCGCAGCACGTTCAACATTCTCGGCATTAATTTCAAAGTGGACAACTCGATTCATTGTAAATCCGGCCTCCATGCCGGTGTCAGTTTAAGACGTAATGATTCCTTTTAGACGAATGCCTCAAAAATAGAACGAAAAGCGACTTTTCTATCTATTCAAGAGATATATTGAATGCTTGAGCTTATTCGTTTATCTTTGCTTTTAAGGTTAAAAATATGGACAAAAGAGTATTCAAAGATCGAGTCTATGATGAATTGGCGAAAATCACAAAGGCTCTGGCCAATTCGCATCGACTGGAAATTGTCGAGTTGCTGGCCCAGGGGGATTATTCCGTCGAGCAAATATCGATACAAACAAGCCTTTCAGTTGCTAATGCTTCGCAACACTTACAGGTCCTCAAGACCGCACAACTCGTTGATATTACGCGTAATGGAAATTTCATCCACTATCGGTTGGCGAACGTCAATGTGTTCAGAGCCTGGAAAGCTTTGAGGGATCTGGGCGTTGAGCGTATTGCTGCGATTGAAAAACTTGTAAAAGACTTCCGTCAATCCAGATTCCAATTGGAATCAGTTACCATCGATGAACTTATTCGGAAACTTGATTCAGGGAAGGTCACCGTCCTGGACGTCCGGCCGGAGAGTGAATTCAAAAGCGGTCATATTGCCCATTCCATATCTATTCCCTTCGACCAACTTGCCGGGAGATTGAAGGAATTGCCGAAGCGCAACGAGATCGTTGCTTACTGCCGCGGACCGTTCTGTGTTTATGCTGATGACGCAGTTGCTCTGTTAAACAAAGCTGGCTACAAAGCAAAGCGTCTTGAGGAAGGCTATCCTGATTGGGCAGTGATGGGATTGCCTGTTCAAATGAATTAATTATACAACCGATGGGTGAAAAGTTGATGACCACTGAGATTCTTCAAGAGAAGCTGAATAGAAAGGAACCTGTGTTTATTTTGGATTTTGAAACGAGTGCGGAGAATGGAAATGTTACGTCGCTGGAGTTCGTATGCCTACCGCTGAACTATTGAATCAGGTATGAAGCCGCCTATCCAACTCGGCCTAAAAGAAAACTGCTCGGCGTCGCGCACCGACAGGCCCTGCGCGATGATGCGC
>CAYMWA010000221.1:0-5047 GCA_964393795.1 uncultured Roseivirgaceae bacterium | reverse complement strand
CCAATGACCAATGACCAATGACTAATGACTAATGACCAATGCCCTTAATCCGCGCGCAGTGCCGACGCTCAGTTGACAGTTGACAATTGGACAGTTGACAATCGGGGAAGTGTACACTGAGCATTACCGTCTCCTTCCCAATTTCCAATTTCCAATGCCTAATGACCAATGCCTAATTTCCTAGTGCCTAGTGCCTAGTGCCTAATGCCCAATGCCCAATGCCCAATTTCCAATGCCCAATGCCCAATTCCCAATGCCCAACGACCAATGCCCAACGACCAATAGCTAACAGCTAATAGCTAATAGCTAATAGCTAATAGCTAATAACCAATAACCAATTTCAAAACCTTAGCGTAAACGTCGTTCTTACGTCGGGTTCGGATTGTACGGTAAGTGAGCCGTTGTGCATTTGCATGATTTGTCGTGAGAGACTAAGGCCGATGCCGGAGCCGGTACGCTTGGTCGTATAAAATGGAACGAAGATGCGGTCGACGGCTTCGCCGATAATGCCGGGGCCGTTGTCGGATACCTGTATCAACACCGCGCTGCCGTCGTATTCGCCGATAAGGGAGATTCGTGGATGCGGTGCCTCCGACAACGCTTCGACTGCATTCTTCATTAGGTTGATCAACACCTGTTCGATCATCTCGGCATCCGCCTGGATGGTCAGGGAGTCGGATTTGCATTCACACTGAAAGTCGATGTGAGCTTTCTTCAGTTCCGGTCGCATAAATTTTGCAACTTTTTCGATCACATCTTTAAGTCGGACAAGCGTCATCTTCGGCTGCGGCAGTGAAGTGTACTCCCGGTATGCGTCAATGAATTTGATTAGTCCCTTGCTGCGGCTTTCTATGGTATTCAACCCTTCTTTGAGATCCTCCGCCGCTTCTGACTTCAACTCATAGTGACTGTTCTTTTGCTCCAGGTCGTGATCGAGAATCTCGCGCAGTGTGGAAGTGAGCGACGAAATCGGCGTAATGGAATTCATAATCTCATGGCGCAGCACGCGGGTCAGGTTCTGCCAGGCTTCGAGTTCCTGCTTCTGTAATTCTGGCTGAATGTTCTGTAGCGTAACAAGCTTGACATCGGCACCTCGTATGCGCAGGTCGGTACATTGAATGGTCAGGTAGAGCGCTTCGCTAGCTCTGTACAGTTCACTCCGGCCGGGGCGCACCGTTTTCAGGATATGGTGCAACCCAGGATTGATGCGGACGAGATCGTCGATGTTCTGCAGCGAATTTGTGCCAATGAATTTCCGGGCATTGGTGTTGATGAGTTGGATGTTCCCTTCGGTATCGAATGACAGTATCCCCGTCCGCACCTGCTGCACTACCGAATTGAGGTATTGCCAGTGCTCCTCTTTTTCCGAACGCGCCTTTCTGAACGCTTCGAGTACTTCATTGAACGCCAGGTTGAGGTCCTTGAAGCTCTTGCCAAGTTTGTTGTCGGCTGTAAAGCCGGAAACGAAGTCGGAATATTTGACCGACTCGAGAAAGCGCGTCAGCTTTCGGTTGGTCTGGCTGACGAAGCGAAAGATATCGACGAGTTGGAAGACGATAATAATCGCAGTCAACAGTGCCGCAAAATGTAGATCAGGTTGCGTCACCATCAGGGCGCCAGCCACCATTGAAATCCCCAGAAAAATAACCCGAAGAATTACCCGGGCGCGGAAGTCATTAAAGCTCAAGGGACAGTTTGAATTCTCGGTTCAATAATAAAGGTACGATTTAATTACAATCCGTGTTTCTCCAGTCTGCGATAAAGCGATGAACGGGTAAGGCCGAGTTCTGAAGCGGCTTGCGTTATGTTGCCGTTGTATTTTTTCAATACCTTCCGGATGAGGATTTTTTCGACTTCCTCCAGGTTGAACTGATCGAGGTTCACCTGCGCCTCCTCGCGCGAGGCGGCGGGTGTAAAATTAAAATCTTCGGGCTGGAGCACGGAGCTGTTGCTGAGGATGACAGCCCGCTCAATAGCGTGCTGAAGTTCTCGCACGTTGCCCGGCCAGGTGTGTTTATGCATCCGCGTAAGCGCAGCCTCGCTGATTTTGTTGACACTCTTATTGTACTTCTCCGAATAGTGTTTGAGAAAGTGGTTGGCGAGCAACGACACGTCTTCAAGGCGCTCGCGCAACGGCGGCACTTCCAATTCGATCGTGTTGATGCGATAAAGCAAGTCCTGGCGGAACCGGTTTTCTTTGACCATGTCATAGAGCGGCATGTTCGTGGCGCAGATCAGGCGTATATCGATGGCGGTCTCTTTGTTGGCACCAACACGACTTACCCTGCGATGTTGAAGGACGGTCAAAAGCTTTGCCTGCAGGGGCATCGAAAGGTTGCCGATCTCATCGAGGAAGAGGGTACCGTTGTTGGCAAGTTCGAAGCGCCCCGGCCGATCTTCCTTCGCATCGGTGAACGCGCCCTTCCTGTATCCGAAGAGCTCGCTTTCAAACAGTGTTTCGGTGATGGACCCCAGGTCGACGGTGGCGAACGTTTCGTCCCGACGTGCGGAATGCCGGTGAATGGCGCGGGCGATCACCTCTTTTCCTGTTCCGTTTTCGCCGAGGATCAGTACGTTAGCATCGGTTTTCGCAACGCGATCGATCGTCTGGAATATTTTCTGCATGGCCCGGCTTTGGCCGATGATTTCGCTGTAGCGCTCATTTTGCGACTGGTTAATTTCCCGATTCTTGTATCGCAGGCTTTCGATCTCATCGCGCGATTCCCTAAGGCGCATGGACGAGTAAAGTGTGGCCAGCAGCTTTTCATTTTCCCAGGGCTTCAACACAAAATCCGTAGCGCCGGCCTTGATCGCCCGAACCGCAGTCTGTACATCTCCGTAGGCGGTGATCAGCACAACCACGGCAGAAGGATCAATTTCCAAAATCTTTTCGAGCCAGTAGTACCCTTCACTCCCGCTGCTCACGTCCTTCGTGAAGTTCATGTCAAGCAGGATGACATCGTACGTTTCATGGCTCATCAATGCCGGGATTGCCTGTGGGTTCTTCTCAAGGTCTACCTGGGCAAAATGCCGTTTCAGGTACATCCTGGCTGCTTTTAGCAGATCTTCGTTGTCGTCGACGATAAGGATTTTGCCGTGCTTGTTGTCAGTCATGGTGGTAAGTGTGCGATAAGGCGGTTCAGGTGTCCACTGCCGGGCAAACGGTATACCGGAATCCAAAAAGCACTGTCTGGTCCATACAGGCGGGATTCCTGTTGCGAAGATATTTAAAATCGTTCGGTTTCGGACAGACACGTTCAGATTTGAACGAGCGGTTTTTTGCATTTCGCGCGATTCAAGCTGAAAAATGGCCTCTGTCACTTGGCACGTTTGTTGGCAACGGGCATACCCAAAATGGCGTTGCAATGGTGCGCGCAATTTGTCGTGGAACCCACAGCATGGACAAACAAATCAAAAAGAAGAAATGGACGGTGAAAAGGATCGCGACCTACGCAGGTGTGGCCCTTTTTATCGTATTTGTCGGATACCAATTCATTTTTGCAGACAGGCGCTCTAAATTGAAAGTTGATACGGAAAAAATCACCATATCGACAGTTAAGCGGGACGTGTTTCAAGAGTTTATCCCTCAAACAGGCACAGTGGAACCGAGCCGTACGGTCTACCTGGATGCGGTAGAAGGGGGGACGATAAAAAGGGTTGTCGCCGAAAGCGGTGCGATGTTAAAAAAAGGTGATGTGATCCTGGAATTGAGCAACCTCAACCTGGAATTGCAGGTCTTACAGCAGGAGGCAGCCTTGAATGAAAGCATCACGCGGCAACGCGATACACGGTTGGCGATTACCCGCAACGACCTTGAGCAGCGCCAGACGCTGGCGTTGATCGACAACCAACTTCAAATTCTGGAACCACAGTATCACAGGCAGAAGCAACTTTTTGAAAAAAAGCTGATCTCTAAACAGGAGTTCGAAAAGACTGAAGCTGATTATCACTACAACCTTCAGCGCAGAGAGATCACTTATGAAGTGTATAAGAACGATTCGCTCGACAGGATTCGTCAGTTGCGTGAGCTGACTTATTCGGAACAGAAGATGACGCAAAGCCTCGTGGGCGTTGGTAAAATACTGGACAACCTGGTGATTCGTGCGCCGATTGACGGCTTGCTGTCGCATCCACCGCTTGACCCGGGACAAAATGTGGTGCCGGGACAACGACTCGGCTGGATTGATATCGTCGGAAGTTACAAGGTGCGTGTGCCGATCGACGAGCTGTACCTGCCGCGAATCACGGAGGGGCTGTTGGCGCGAACCTCATTTAACAACAAGGATTACACGCTGGAGATCAGTTATGTATATCCGGGGGTGACCAACGGCCGTTTTGAAGTCGATATGGCTTTTGTCGGGGAAGCGCCGACGGGTATACGACGCGGTCAGTCACTTCGCCTGCGCATTCAACTCGGCCAGTCGTCGGAAGAATTGCTTTTGCCGGTGGGTGGCTTTTATAAAGATACGGGTGGCAACTGGGCGTACGTTGTACAGGACGACCGGGCTGTGAAACGTGATATCCGGTTGGGACGTAAAAATACCGAGCACTTTGAAGTGCTTGAAGGCCTGGAGCCTGGCGATCGCGTGATCACTTCATCGTACGAAAACTTTGGAAATAATGAAGTTCTGCTACTCAACTAGTCGGATGGAAGGAAGCACAAAATAACCGGGAAGCACTTTTTAAAAATAAAGGAACTCAAACCCTTATCTGAATCACTATGATCAAGCTCAAGAATCTCGAAAAAATTTACACTACGGAAGAAGTGGAAACCACTGCGCTCAACAACATCAACCTGGAAATCAAGGAAGGTGAATTTGTTGCCATTATGGGTCCTTCGGGATGCGGAAAATCAACACTACTCAATATCGTTGGCTTGCTCGACAATCCCTCCGGTGGCGAGTATTTCTTTGGAGAACACGAGGTGGCGGGTTATTCAGAACGACAGCGGGCACAGTTGCGGAAAGGATCTATCGGATTTGTGTTCCAAAGCTTTAACCTTATTGATGAACTCACCGTGTTTGAAAATGTCGAGCTACCACTTTTA
>CAYMWA010000220.1:0-5132 GCA_964393795.1 uncultured Roseivirgaceae bacterium | reverse complement strand
GTTGTTGGTTAGTGTTGTTGGTTCAACGTCGGTCATTGACTTAAGCTCCTTAGACTTCCTCTCCTTCAGGCCTGCCTGCCGTAGGTAGGCCTGCCTGCCGTAGGTAGGCCTGCCTGCCGTAGGTAGGAGAGGATTGAGGTGAGGTAATTAAAAAAGGCTTAAGTCAATGACTAGTGTTTCGGTTGCCGGTGGTTAGTTAGTTATTGTTGGCCGGTTCTGTCATTGAGTTAAACGAAGAGAGATGATAAAACAGTATTTCCAAAAAACAACTTCGGCGGCGCCGTTGGCGGTGTTCAGGATCGCGCTGGGGTTGTTGTTGTTTGGAAGTATCATCCGCTTCTGGTCAAAGGGATGGATCCACGAGCTTTATATCGCGCCGAAACACTTTTTCCCTTTTTATGGATTTGAATTTGTCACGCCGCTCGGCGAGTATACCTATTTGCTCTTTGCGATCTGCGGTTTGTGTGCGCTGTTGGTCGCGGTCGGACTCTTCTATCGCGTCGCCGCCACCGGACTGTTCCTCAGTTTCACTTACATCGAGCTGATGGACAAGAGCACTTACCTCAATCACTATTACTTCATCAGCATGGTGTGCCTGATGATGATCTTTTTGCCTGCGCACGCTTACTTTTCCGCGGACGCCTGGCGAAAGCAAGGCACTGCATGCGACACTATTCCGAGATGGTGCCTCGATGCACTCAAGCTCTTTGTCTGTCTCGTCTACTGCTACGCAGGCCTCGCCAAGGTGAACAGTGATTGGTTGTTGCACGCCCAGCCGTTGCGAATATGGCTTCCGGCAAAGAACGACCTCCCAATCATCGGGCCGATCTTCAATCACGTATGGGCGGCCTATCTATTCAGCTGGATGGGATGCCTCTACGATCTCAGTATTCCTTTTCTCCTGCTGAACCCCCGCACGCGTCTCGTTGCCTATGGCGCCGTCATCGTCTTTCACGCGATGACCGCAATCCTATTCCCGATCGGAATGTTTCCCTATATCATGATGGCCACCGCACTGATATTTTTCTCACCGGAATTCCATCAAAAAATACTTGCAACGATATCAAAGTGGTTTAAAACCGGAAACGCATTCCTCACACCGGAAAGGACTTACCGCTTTACCCCGAACGCCTCTGCGATCCTCACCACAGGCTTCGGAATATTTTTACTTGTGCAGGTCCTGATGCCGTTGCGCTACACACTCTATCCGGGAGAGTTGTTCTGGACGGAAGAAGGCTATCGGTTTTCCTGGCGCGTAATGCTCATGGAGAAGGCCGGATGCGCGCAATTCCTCGTCAAGGCAACCGACGGCCGGCAGGTTGCTGTCGACAACTCCAAGTTCCTTACGCCGCTACAGGAGAAAATGATGTCGACACAGCCTGACATGATATTGCAGTATGCCCATATGCTGCGCGATCACTACAGTGCAAAAGGGTTCAACGCCCCACAAGTATACGTCGATTCGTACGTCTCCGTCAACGGGCGCCTCGGCAGACCCCTGGTCAACGGACTTACGGATCTTTCAAAAGAAAAAGAATCATTTCAACACAAACCCTGGATACTTCCCTTTGGAAATGAAATCAAAGGTATTTAGCATATTGATGTTTTGTTTTTTGTGCGGGCAGGCCTACTCACAGCATCGCCTGACGGGAATCATTTCATCCAGTGAAGACAGTACATTTGTAAAAGAGTGTGTCGTCTACCTGAACGATGGCGCGCAGATGGCTGTGTCGGATGGTTACGGACGGTTCGAGTTCCGTGACCTCGCCAACGGTGACTACATTTTGCACTTCACCAGCACGGCGTACGAGTATCGCCAGTTGGTGACGACGATTTCAAACGAAAATGCAACGGTGAGGGTATTGCTTTCACCCCGTACGCAAGTCCTGGCCGAAGTGATGATCACCGACGCGCAATCCAATTTTGGAATGACCCGCCTCCGGTCGGTTGAGAATATGGGGATATACGAAGGGAAAAAGTCCGAAGTCATCCTTCCCGAGCAGCTCGTGGCTAACTTGTCGACGAACAACGCCCGCCAGATCTATTCCCGTGTGCCGGGACTTAACATCTGGGAGAACGACGGCGGCGGTCTCCAGTTGAGCATCGGCGGACGTGGCCTCGATCCCAACCGGACTTCCAATTTCAACGTCCGGCAAAACGGTTACGACATTAGCGCGGACGCACTTGGCTATCCAGAAAGCTACTACACCCCACCGATTGAAGCAGTTAAAAAAATACAAATCGTCAGAGGCGCAGCTTCGCTCCAGTTCGGAACACAGTTCGGCGGACTGATCAATTTCGTAATGAAGAAGCCTGTAACCGACCGGGCACTAGCACTTACTGCCCGACAGACTGTCGGTTCCTATGGCTTTTCTAATTCATTCATCAGCGCCAGCGGCACGCAGGGTAAGGTTGGCTATTACACCTTCTTTCAATATAAGCGCGGCGACGGATGGCGGGACAACTCCCACTTCGACAACCACACCTTCTACGGTCACATCAATTACGCTGTCAGCGAACACACGCAATTGGGATTCGACGTCACCCAAATGGGTTACCTCGCGCAGCAACCCGGTGGATTGACTGATGACATGTTCCGTCAGGATCCGAGACAGACGAACCGGGAACGCAACTGGTTCAAAGTCAACTGGAATCTGTTCGCCGTTCATTTTGATCATCGCTTCAACGCCACTTCCGATTTCAACCTCCGCGCATTCGGCCTGTATGCCAACCGTTATTCGGTAGGGTTTCGTCCCAATCGCGTGGCAACGATAGACGACAACAGCGAACGCGACCTGATCAAGGGCGACTTCGCCAACTGGGGATTGGAAGCACGGTACATGAAGCGGTATGATTTCAGCACGGTGCAATCTGTATTCCTGCTCGGTGGCCGATATTATCGCGGCAACAACCACAGCACACAGGGCGTCGGTACAAGTGGAAAGGGTCCCGACTTCAGCTATGTCAACACCGATGAATACATTACGTACGACTACCGGTTTCCGAACAGAAACACCTCTCTTTTTGTCGAAAATGTATTCTATCTCAACGACAAGTTCTCCCTTACACCTGGCGTTCGCCTCGAAAACATTCACACTACCGCTGACGGCTACTATGGAAGTATGTACAAAGACCTGGCTGGCAACATCATTCGCGTGACCACCACTGAAGAAGATCGCAAAAGCGATCGTCGCTTTTTGATAGCGGGACTCGGTGCGGGGTATAAGCCGACACCTTTCATCGACATCTATACCAACTTTTCGCAAAACTACCGGTCGATCACCTTCAGTGATATGCGAATCACGAATCCGTCATCGGTAATCGACCCCAACCTGGAAGATGAAAAAGGATATTCTTTTGATATTGGTATACGCAGTGATCAAACGACGTTGTTCAACTATGATGTAAGCTTCTTTTACTTGAACTACGACAACCGAATTGGCGAAGTACAGTTTTACGACGACCAGAACCGCGTGATGCGCAAAAGGAGTAACATCGGCCGGGCGGTCATTCGGGGGCTTGAGTCGTACGGAGAAGCCGACATTGTAGGTCTTGCCGTCCCCGCTCAACACCGATGGAGTGGCGTTCTTTTCGCCAACGTTGCCTGGATAGCATCGCAATATGCATCGAGCGAACTTCCCGGAGTAGAGGGGAAAGCCGTGGAGTTTGTACCCACACTGAACATTAAGAGCGGCATCAGGCTCGGGCGCGATAATATTAAGGCGTCGCTTCAGTATGCCTACGTTTCGCGCCAGTTCACAGATGCCACCAATGCAACCGAGGGGGGCGTGTCGGCCGTCATCGGCGAGATTCCCGCTTATGCCGTAGTGGACCTGAGCCTTTCCTATCAATACAAAAGGTGGCGACTTGAAGGAAGTGTCAATAACCTGGCAGACCAGATGTATTTCACTCGCCGCGCGACGGGGTATCCCGGCCCGGGTATCCTACCCTCCGACGGACGCACCTTCTTTTTGACGCTGCAGATCAAAATATGATCGGATCGCTTTATCTTCGCATTACAACAAAAAACCATACAACTATGAAACAATTCAAACTTCTTTCCGCCGCACTTGTCTTTTCCCTGTTGATTTCCTGCGGTGGCGAAAAAACGGATGTCGTCGACTCGGGAACTTATCAAGGTACAGTTCATGAAGTCGAAGCTGCCAAGACCGAAATTTATGTCAAGACAGCGGATGGCAAACTCCTGGAACTGTACTTCACAGAGGCCACGACGCTGACACGCAACGGAGAGGCGGTTGATTTCAGCACGCTGGCCGAGGGGCAAAAGGTAGAGGTAGAAGTGAAGAAAGAAGGCAAGCGACTTGATCCTGTCTCCGTCAAGATTCTCGAATAATGTTTGAGCGTGATTTCTTTCGGCCGGAAGTGTGGCATCCGCTAACGGTTCATTTTCCGATAGCCCTCCTTCCGCTCGCAACGATCACCATGCTGATTTCCTTTTTTGTCAGGGAGACAGCACAACGGCACTGGCGAATAGCAGGATCCCTCCTGCTATTCGCTGGTACGCTGTTGTCGTGGGTAACATTGCGCACAGGCGACATTGCCGATGGTGTCGTAGCCCGAAAGATTTGTGACCCTACGATACTTAAAGATCACGAAATCGCAGGTGAAACGATGACCTATCTTTTCACCGGTGCAGCCGTGTTGTGCGTGGTGCTCCTAACCAGGCTGTTGAAAGAAAAATTCAGAACCCTCATCTTCTTTGCCGCCGTTCTCCTGATGCTCATTGGAACGGGTTATCTCGTCCGCACCGGTCACCTCGGCGCCACGCTTGTCTATGACCAGGGCGCGGGGGTGAGGAACCATAGTGTTGACTGCGGGGAGTATTAGGTTGCAGAGTGGCAGGTTGCAGAGTTGCAGGTTGCAAGATGCAGGTTGGTCCTGGCCCTTGTAGCGACGGCCTTGTCCCGGCGGGTGAGCCGAGTTGCCGGTTGCCGGTTGCCGGTTGCCGGTTGCCAGTTGCCGGTTGCCGGTTGCCGGTTGCCAGTTGCCAGTTGCCAGTTGCCGGTTGCCGGTTTGTTGGTTGCCAGTTTGTTGGTTGCCGGTTTGTTGGTTGCCAGTTTGTTGGTTGCCAGTTTGTTGGTTGTAATTGGTAATTGAAGTTGCAGGTTGCA
>CAYMWA010000219.1:2492-5142 GCA_964393795.1 uncultured Roseivirgaceae bacterium | reverse complement strand
TGCTCGGCGGATTGGGTTTTTTCTTTACCCTCATTCCGGTATTGGCGGGAGTGCTTTCCAGAAGTTTTAAGTAGTAAGTTCTAAGTTTTAAGTGGGGTACACCAATGACCAATTTCCGGGAAATTTTGAACTTTCGGGGAAATTTGTGTAATTAGCGGCCTGAAAATTATGAATTCAACCCGCGGCATAACGATACACCACCACCATCATGGAAATCACACGATGCGTGGCACAGTTATGCTTTGAGTTTTTGGATAATGAAATTTGAAGGGCTTGTCACGGAGGTGTCAAGCCTTTTTTTTGTTCAACCGATTTTACAAACGTTATTTTTATCTGGACTTCATGGACACATTACTTCGCATCGCCATTCAAAAGTCAGGCCGGCTGCGGGAAGGCTCGCTCGACCTGCTGAAGGAAAGCGGACTTTCTTTCAGCAACGGCAAAGATCAACTCAAGACCCAGGCCCGCAATTTTCCGGTGGAGGTGCTTTTCCTAAGGGACGACGACATTCCGCAGTATGTTGAGGACAAGGTGGCTGACATCGGCATCGTCGGTGAAAATATCCTCGTCGAAAAGCAGCGATCCAACCGGCTCGTCAAGCGGCTTGATTTTGCCAAATGCCGGCTTTCCATCGCAGTGCCGAGAACGGAAGACTATGGTGGCGTGGGTTCGCTGGAAGGCAAGAACATCGCCACCACGTATCCCAACATTGTCAAATCGTTTCTCGCTAAACATAAGGTTACAGCCGGCATCCATGAGATCAGCGGTTCGGTGGAGATTGCGCCGGGAATCGGACTGGCCGACGCGATCTGCGATATCGTCAGTACGGGAAGCACACTGCTCAGCAATGGCCTGAAAGAGGTGGAAGTCGTTATGCAATCGGAGGCGGTCATCATTTCAGGCAACGACCTCGACGAAGCCAGGCAAGAAATTCTCGATAAACTGTTGTTCAGAATAGGCGCCGTTCAAAAGGCACGCAACAGCAAGTATATTCTGCTGAACTGCCCCAACGACGCGATTGACAAGATCACTTCGGTGATTCCCGGAATGAAGAGTCCAACGATTGTTCCGCTGGCGCGGGAAGGATGGAGTTCGCTGCATTCGGTGGTTGATGAAAACGACTTCTGGGAGCGCATCGATCAGCTCCGGTCCTTTGGCGCTGAAGGTATTCTGGTTGTTCCGATCGAAAAAATGATTGTCTGATACGTAAAGCGCATTGCAATGAATGTTTACAAGAATCCCGAAAGGGAAAAATGGAAATCACTCGCGCAACGACCACAGATTGAGCTTGGCTATTTAGAGCGCTCCGTTCGAGACATCCTTAACCGCGTGAAAGCGTCGGGCGACGAAGCCATACGCGACCTCACAGCACAATTCGACAAAGTGACGCTGAATGAACTCGAAGTAACGAAGGATGAAATTCACCAGGCCCGCCAGCGTGTACCTGCCGCCCTTCAGGAGGCTATCCGGACAGCAGCGGACAACATCACAAAGTTTCATATCGCGCAGAAGCGCGAACCGCAGGTAATTGAAACCATGCCGGGCGTCAAATGCTGGCGCAAGGCAGTGCCGATAACGAGGGTTGGAATCTATATCCCCGGAGGAACGGCGCCACTGTTCTCAACGGTGCTGATGCTGGGCATCCCTGCGAAGTTAGCGGGCTGTTCGGAGATTGTGCTTTGCACGCCGCCGGGCAAAGACGGAAAGATCAACGATGCGATCCTGTTTGCAGCGAGCACGGTGGGTGTGACTCGAATTTTCAAGGTCGGCGGTGCGCAGGCAATCGCCGCCATGACCTATGGTACCGCGTCTATTCCGAACGTTTACAAAATCTTCGGTCCGGGCAATCAGTACGTCACCAAAGCGAAACAGCTGATCACGGAAGAAGGCGTCGCGATCGATATGCCCGCCGGTCCCTCCGAGGTACTCGTGCTCGCCGACGAAACTTCTGACCCGGCGTTCATTGCCGCCGACTTGCTGTCACAGGCGGAACACGGCGAAGACAGCCAGGTGATGCTTGTGCTGCTCGATGAATCCAAACTCGATGCCGTTCAGACCGAGATCCAGGCGCAGTTGCGCGACCTGCCGCGGATGGCCATCGCGGAAAAGTCGCTCGCGCATAGCCGTGCCGTGATTTTCGATCACGAAGCACCCGCCATTGACTTTGTCAACGCGTATGCACCCGAACACCTGATCATCAACACTTCGAATGCCGACGCGATTGCCGAGCAGGTGATCAATGCTGGCTCAGTGTTTATTGGCAACTTTTCGCCGGAAGCGATTGGCGACTATGCCTCAGGAACGAATCATACCCTTCCCACCAATGGATATGCCCGGGCTTATGCGGGCGTCTCACTGGAGAGCTTCCTGAAGTACATCACATTTCAGGAACTTTCGGAAACGGGTATACAAAACGTCGGCCCCTTTGCAGCCCAGATGGCAGAAGCGGAAGCGCTCACCGCCCACCAGCGCGCCGTCAACATCAGACTCCAGCGTTTATCCAAATAACTATGTGCGCCCGAAAGAAAAATGATATTGACATCAATACGCTTGTGCGACGAAACGTCCTCAACATGAAACCGTATTCATCGGCACGCGATGAGTTTCACGGAGAGGCAGAGGTTTTCCTCGACGCGAACGAGAATCCATA
>CAYMWA010000219.1:0-2392 GCA_964393795.1 uncultured Roseivirgaceae bacterium | reverse complement strand
CTTATTGAAGCCCTGAAACAACTATGAAAAAAGCATTGTTTATTGACCGAGATGGAACACTCATCCTGGAGACCGCTGACGAGCAGATCGATAGTTTTGAGAAACTGGAGTACTATCCAGGCGTTTTCACATGGCTCGGCCGAATTGCACGCGAAACAGATTACGAACTGGTCATGGTAACCAATCAGGACGGACTTGGTACCGACCGATTTCCCGAAGACACATTCTGGCCCGTGCATGAACGGATCATCCAGACGTTCGAAAGCGAGGGTATCGTATTTACAAAAACGTTCATCGATCGTTCGTTTCCACACGATAACCTGCCCACGCGCAAACCGGGTACCGGCATGTTGAAGGAATACATCGGCGGCGGTTACGACCTGGAACATTCTTTTGTCATCGGCGACAGGCTGACGGATGTGGAGCTTGCAAAAAATCTGGGGTGCAAAGGAATCCTGCTCAACGACGGGACGCTTCAGGAACAGCTCAACGCCACGGAATTTGTTGAACACTGCGTGCTCCTTACACGAAGCTGGGAAGACATTTACAACCTGGTCAAGGCGCCAAAACGTACGGCGGCCGTCTCCAGAACAACACGTGAAACGGATATCCGCATCGAACTTGATCTCGACGGGCAAGGCAAATCAAACATCAGCACAGGATTGGGTTTCTTTGATCACATGTTGGACCAGCTTTCCAAACATGGAAACATCGACCTGGCGATCCAGGTGAAGGGAGATCTTCATATCGACGAGCACCATACGATCGAGGATACCGCGTTGGCCCTGGGTGAAGCGTTTCTGAAAGCACTGGGTGACAAGCGCGGCATTCAGCGCTATGGATTTTGCCTGCCGATGGATGACTGCCTGGCACAGGTCGCAATCGACTTCGGCGGCAGGCCGTGGCTGGTATGGGATGCGGATTTCAAGCGCGAAAAAATTGGCGAAATGCCGACAGAGATGTTCCATCACTTTTTCAAGTCATTCACCGATACGGCAAAGTGCAACCTGAACATCAAAGCCGAAGGCACCAACGAACACCACAAGATCGAAGCGATTTTCAAAGCATTCGCAAAAGCCATCAAAATGAGCATTAAAAAAGAAGGCAACGAACTACCCAGCACGAAAGGCATTTTGTAGGGACACGGCTTGCCCGTGTCCGACACCCGTGTCCGGCACCAGAAATCGAAACAAAGAATCGTAAATGAAAACTGTCATCATCAAATACAACGCCGGCAATATCCAATCCGTTTCCTTTGCGTTGGAGCGATTGGGGGTTGATTTTCGTATCACCGATGAGGTGGATGCAATCAAGAGTGCAGACAAGGTAATTTTTCCAGGAGTCGGTGAAGCGAGTACGACTATGAAACACCTTCGCGCGAACAAACTGGATCAACTGATTCCGTCGTTGAAGCAACCCGTGCTCGGGATCTGTCTCGGCATGCAACTCATGTGCCGGCACTCCGAAGAAAATGATACCGACTGCCTCAGCATCTTCGATGAAGACGTTGCCCGGTTCATTCCCAGGGGCGACATGAAAGTCCCGCACATGGGATGGAACCAACTGACACTGAGCAACGGCTGGCTGAACCCGGTACTCGACAACCAGAACGCGTATTTTGTGCACAGTTACTATGTGCCCGTGAACCGCTATACGTCGGCCGTAACGGAATACATCACTCCGTTCAGCGCAGCGATCCATCGTGACAACTTTTACGCCGTACAGTTTCATCCCGAGAAGTCGGCAATGGCCGGCGAACTCGTACTAAAAAGCTTCCTTGACTTATGAGAATCATTCCCGCGATTGACATTATTGATGGAAAGTGCGTTCGCCTCACACAGGGCGACTACGACCAAAAAACGATTTATGATGAACGTCCGCTCGAAGTGGCGAAGCGCTTTGAAGATGCCGGATTGCAGTACCTGCACCTCGTCGACCTCGATGGCGCGAAGGCCGGAAAGGTAGTCAACTGGAAAGTGATCGAGTCGATTTCGACCAATACAACACTTCACGTAGATTTCGGTGGCGGTATCAAGACCGAAGCGGAAATTCATCAGCTCTTCAACGTGGGTGTCCGCCAGGTAAACCTCGGCAGTATTGCGGTGAAGGCGCCCGACCTCGTAGAAAGCTGGATCAAGTCGTTTGGCGCAGACAAGATCATTCTCAGCGCTGACGTCAAGGGCGAAAAGATTGCTATTGGCGGCTGGCTGGAAGATTCGAGCATAGACATCACCGACTTTATCCGCGATTACCTGAAGAAGGGCATCCAATACGTCACGTGCACCGACATCAGCACCGACGGCATGCTCACCGGACCGAACGTCAATCTGTATTCCAAATTATTGGATACCTTTCCCACCATCAAACTGATCGCCAGCGGCGGCGTCAGCGG
>CAYMWA010000218.1:0-5146 GCA_964393795.1 uncultured Roseivirgaceae bacterium | reverse complement strand
GAGCAGCAGCCCTTCCAACTCCGCCTTTACTTTTTCGGGATTCGGCAACATCATCTGTTCAAGGTTGATGTTCAACGGTACGGCTGGCAGGTCGAGCGCGCCAAGGGTGGTGACAGGCGCATCGAGCTTTTCAAAACATGCATGGCCAATTCTTCCCGCCAGCGATTCGGCAAACGAATTGGCCAACGGTTCTTCGGTGAGTATCAGTACGCGACTATGAAGGCCGACAGACTTGACGATCTGATCCCAGTCGATTGGACACAACGTCCGCAGATCCAGCACTTCAATCCGCCCGGGAAATGCGGACGCAGCTTCGAGTGCCCAATACACGCCCATCCCATAGGTAATAATAACTGCGCTATCGCCAGCGGAGACCCTGTCGGGCGACGCTTCCTGAACGACACGCGACTTTCCTAACGGGATAATATAGTCCGCATCTGGCTCCGGTGTCTTTGCCGCCGACGTGCCGGGCACTTTCGACCAGTACAGTCCTTTGTGTTCGAGAAGGATTACGGGATTGGGGTCATAAAACGCCGCCTTCAACAATCCCTTCATGTCAGCAGCATTGGAAGGATAGACGACTTTTATACCGCGAATCGTCAACAAAGTCGATTCAATACTTGCGGAATGATACGGACCACCGCCTCCGTACGCGCCGACCGGCACGCGAATGAGGCTCTGCACCGGAAACTGTCCGCGTGAAAGAAAACAACTCTTGGCAAGCTCGATGACCAGTTGGTTCATACCCGGCCAGATGTAGTCCGCGAACTGAATTTCAACAATCGGCTTTGCGCCAACGACGGCCATCCCGACCGTTGACCCGATGATGTACGCTTCCTGAATGGCGGTGTTGAACACACGATCGTCTCCATACTTATGTGCAAGTGTGACGGCCTCACGAAAGACGCCGCCCAATCTGCGACCTACATCCTGTCCGTACAACAATGCCTCGGGGTGGGCGTTCAAAAGTTCGTCCACCGCGTGAAGGGCAGCGTCTACCATCATCACCTTCTCCCCTCCTTCCGGCGCGCGATTTCCTTTTTCTTCGGTAACCGGTGTCTCGGCGAAAGTGTGGCTCACGAAGGTAGTCGCGTCCGGCTCCGCCGCCTCGCTTGCGCGTCGAAAGTCGGCTTCCACCTTTCTGTAGGCCTGGGATGCAATTTCATCCAGCACTTCATCACGTGTGCCTGCGTCGCGCAACACCTTCCGCAACTGTACCTGCGGATCGTAAAGTTGCTGGGCATCAATATCACTGCGATACCATTCCCTGCGAACACCCGAGGTGTGATGGCCGAGCAGCGGACACTTTGCGTGCACGAGCACCGGACTACGCGTGCGGCGCACAAAGTCGATAGCCTCATTCATGGCTTTCCACGATGCCGGGAAGTTTGCACCGTCGACGTTCATGCGTTCCAGTCCTTTGAACCCACCGGCATATTCATACGCGTCCATCGCGCGCATCTCCCGTCCCGTCGCCGAGATGCCCCAGTCGTTATCCTGTACCAGATAGAGGATCGGCAGTTTTTTCAACACGGCCATCTGAAGCGCTTCCGACACTTCGCCCTCGGTCACGGCGCCATCACCCATTGAGCAAAGTACAATGGGCTTTACGCCGGATGCATTCTTAAGAAGGCCGCGGCCTTCCAGGTAGGCGATGCCCTGTGCCATGCCCGTGGCAGGAATGGCTTGCATCCCCGTCGCTGCACTTTGGTGCGGGATGGTGGGGAAGCCCTCGCGCTTCAGAGCAGGGTGGCTGTAGTATGAACGGCCCGCGGTAAAAGGATCATCCTGCCTGGCGAGAAGCTGCAGCATCAGTTCATAAGGTTCGAGACCCATCCCAAGTAACATCGCTTCATCGCGGTAGTAGGGCGACGCATAGTCGTCGCGTGACAGCTGCATGCCTGCAGCAAGCTGAATCGCTTCATGCCCGCGCGAAGTACTGTGCACATAGCGGCATACGTCACGGTGTTCTTCATACAACGCCTCCATGCGTTTCGTCATGCACATCAATCCGTACGCTTTCAACAGAACTTCGGCGCCCGGACCCGACCTCCGCGTACGGCTTCCTGCTTTTTTTTTCGCTGCAACCGCCATGTAATACATCAGTTCGTCTTTAAAGATAAGAAATCTCTTCTTTAAACCGCGCCTTTGATGGCGGCGAAACGCAGGTTGAACACAAGTTAAATTCAGGTTTAATACAGGTTGAGAACATGATAATTCGCATCTTTACGCTCCGACAACACGACCGAAATGCCCACGAAAGAACACATCCGCGACTGGTTCAAATCGTTACAGGCCGATATCTGCCGCCAACTGGAAGCGGCCGACGGAAAGGGACGATTTATCAGTGACGCGTGGGACCGTCCGGGTGGCGGTGGCGGCATTTCACGGGTAATTACGGCGGGCAATATCATCGAAAAGGGTGGTGTAAACTTTTCGGCCGTTGAAGGTAAGACACCGGAAGCAACGTTAGGATTGTTGAACCTTTCGCTCGATGCCGGTCAAACGCGGCCGGACTTTTTTGCGACCGGTGTTTCCATTGTGTTGCACCCTTCCAATCCCATGGTACCGATCATCCACATGAATGTGCGCTACTTCGAGGTTGACACTGGTGCCGACGAAAAAGAAATCTGGTGGTTCGGCGGAGGCATCGACCTCACACCGCATTACGTGGATGAGGTGGATGCACGTCACTTTCACCGGGCACTAAAAGACGTTTGTGATGCACACGATCCGCGATATTATCCCGACTTTAAGAAGTGGGCGGATGAATACTTCTTTATCCGCCATCGCAACGAAACCCGCGGTGTCGGCGGTATCTTCTTCGATTACCTCAAGGGAGAAAACGGTTTCACAAAGGAGTCGCGCTTTGCATTCGTGCAGGATGTCGGCAATGCATTTGCTCCATTGTACACGCATTTCATGAGAAAAAACCGCAGCCTTCCTTTTGGCGAACGCGAAAAGGAATGGCAATACCTCCGGCGCGGCAGGTATGTCGAATTCAACCTCGTGTGGGACCGCGGTACCAAGTTCGGCCTGGAGACCGACGGACGAACGGAATCGATACTCATGAGCCTGCCACCACAGGCAAACTGGGCGTATGATCACCAGCCCGCGCCCAACTCGCCCGAAGCAAAAACGCTTTCCTTATTGAAGAAAGGAATTGACTGGACTACCCCCTGAATGGGTCACAAAACACCAGCAAAGCGACCGGGACATTAACACCTCCCTTCTTTCGACGCACTAACCCCGACCCTTCGGCACAGCTCAGGGACCGGGGCACTTCATGAACACATGAACACATGAACACACTAACACACTAACACACCAACCCGGCCCTTCGGCAGGCTCAGGGACCGGGGCACTACATGAACACATGAACACATGAACACATTAACACACTACGGCAGGCAGGCTCAGGGACCGGGGTACACAATCGTCGCTACCGATTTCGCCGGAAGGCTGTAGGTAAATTGGCCCCCTTCACACCTTACAACAAAAGTTGCCGGCGTTGTCGCTGCGTTGGATACGACCAGTATCCGGTTCTCGTTGGCGTCAAGAAAGGCAACGTGATGAAGGTCGGGCGCACCCGCGGCTTCGGACGCAATGCGAACAGCGCCGGGCCGGATGAATTTTGAAAAATGGCCGATCGCATAGTACTCGACATTGCGAGTAACCGTACCGTTAGATGAATGGATGGTGACGACCCCCCGGCAATCCTGGCAGCCGTTGTTTTTCGGACCGTGGTTTTCGTCAAGCGCAAGATTCCAGAGCAATGCGTTCTTCGACCAGTTTCGCGTCGTTCCAATAAAGATGTTCATCATGTTCCACTGGAGGTTGTCGCCGAAATCGGTCGCCCATTCGCCGCCGGAAATTTCTGTAAAGTATAAACCCTTATCCGGGTGAGCCGCGTGCACCACGCTCATCGCCGAAACATTTCCCGCGTAAGCGTGGAAAGCGGAACCGGCCACATATGCCGCCGCAACCGGATCGTTGAGAATCGAAATGGCATATTGCGTATTGTCCCAGTTGTGATCGTACACAATGATGTCCGTTTCGATTCCGGCCTGTGCAAACGCTGGCCCGAGGTGGTTGGCGATGAAATCCGCCTGGTCCGCAGCCTGCATCTCCATACATGGATAATTCGCGGTAAAGTAAAGGGGCTCATTTTGTGGTGTTACGGCGGCGATCGCAATTCCTTCCGCCGCGAAGGCCTGAATGTACTTCACAAAATAGCGGGCATAGACGTCATAGGCTTCGGGCTTCAGCTTCCCACCTTTCAGGCTTCCGTTTGTCTTCATCCAGGCGGGCGCACTCCAGGGTGAACCCATGATGCGGATGTTCGGCGCAATGCCGATGATTTGCTTCAATACGGGAACCACATCTTCGCGATCTTTGTCGATGGAAAAATGATCAAGCGGAAAATCCGATTCACCCGGTGGCATATCGTCGTACGTGTAATCCGACAGCGAGAAGTCAGAAGCGCCAATGGTCATGCGCAGGTAGCTGATGCCTATTCCCTTATCGGGATCGAAAAGTTCGCTCAGCAACGATGCGCGTTGTGGCGCGGTTAATTTCTTGTTGATGAGCCAGGCAGAGGAGCCGGTCAGTGCCGCACCGAATCCTTCTATCGTCTGAAACGTTGTGGCAGGATCGACAATGATCGTCGGCAAAGGCGTTTCACTTGCGGGATAGATCGAAAGATCACTTTCCTTCGATAGCAATTTCGCCTGATCGCCTGTAGTCACCCATACCTGCGCCTTGCCGATCTCCTCCGGACGGGTTGGCGGACCCGGGTCAGGAAATTCATCTTTGCCACACGCCACCGGCAAGACCAGCAATAGCACCATAGCCACCAAAGAGAATTTCGCACGACAGAAAGCCTCAACCCTACCACAACACTGTACCCAATAAAATTCCGAACATCCCATAATATAAGACATTAGACACACGAACACATTATCTTCCTTCGAAGCACTAACCCCGGCCCTCCGGCAGGTCTGCCTGCCGCGCGCAGGCTCAGTGACCGGGCGTACCCCAACTTCACCGCCACCCACAGGCCATCCGCAGGCTACGTCGGGCGAAGCACATCAACACATGAACACATGAACACATGAACACATGAACACATTAACACACTAACACA
>CAYMWA010000217.1:0-5153 GCA_964393795.1 uncultured Roseivirgaceae bacterium | reverse complement strand
ACTATCTCGTTCCCATTGACGCCCAAGTGAGCGGCGTGCAACTTACCCTGCTGTAGAAAGGGTATCGGCTCCCGCGACGCACGGACCGGGCCCTTCGACAATCATCAAACCCATCAAGCGAGCAGACCTCCAGGGGATCCTTCGCTCGCGCCTGCTGACACACAAGCTTCGCTCAGGATGACGGCGCGGAGATGGAGTCAACTGGCAACCGGCAACCAGACCTCCTTTCAAACCAAAGCCGTCACACCATGGGCCCGCCCACAACCTGCAACCTGCAACCTGCAACTCAGCCGCCTCGACGAACGGAACCGGGCCCCTTCAACAATCATCGAGCCCGTCAAGCGAACAGACCCCCCTCAAAGCGTCTCCTCCAACCACTTGAAAAACTCCTTCTGCCACACCAGTGCATTCTGAGGGGTGAGCACCCAGTGATTCTCTTCCGGAAAGTATAAAAGCCGGCTCTTAATCCCCTGCAATTGAGCTGCCTGGAACGCCTCCAGCCCCTGACCGATCGGCACACGGTAATCCCTTCCCCCCTGTATGATCAATATCGGCGCGTTCCATTGGTCTACCCTGTTGCTGGGATCAAACTCAGCATATGTCCTTTGCGCCGCCTTATTGTCCTTCTCCCAATACGGCCCTCCCATATCCCAATTCACAAACCACAACTCCTCCGTAGTGCCATACATGCTCTTCAGGTTGAAAACACCATCGTGCGCGATGAAGGTCTTGAAACGATTCCCGTGAATGCCCGCAAGATAAAACGCGGAATACCCCCCGTAGCTGGCGCCCACACATCCCAACCGCGCCTTGTCAACAAAGGGCTCCTTCGCCACCTCATCAATGGCTGTCAGGTAATCCTTCATCACCTGGCCTCCCCAGTCCCGGCTGATCTGCTCATTCCATTCTACACCGAAGCCCGGCATGCCTCGCCTTGCCGGCGCAACAACGATGTACCCATTGGCAGCCATCAACTGGAAATTCCAACGGAACGAATAAAATTGCGTAAGCGACGACTGCGGTCCTCCCTGGCAGTACAACAACGTGGGATACTTCTTCGCCGGATCAAAGCCCGGCGGATAGATCACCCACACTAACATCTCCTTGCCGTCGGTCGTCTTAACATAACGCTTCTCCACCTTGCCAAGTGAAAGTTTACTATAGGTTTCGTCGTTGACATGTGTGACCTGCGTGAAGCTCCCATCTGAAAGATCTACTGTGAAAAGTTCTGACGCGTGATTCATGTCGGTACGGGAGACCACCAGCTTGTTCACCACCTGACCGACGATCGAGGTGACATCGAACTGGCCCCTCGTGATCTGCTTCACTACGGGCATCTTTTTCGTCAAGCCAATATTGTCGACCTCAAACACCTGGATGGTTCCATCCACCGGTGCTGTGAAAAAGATCCTTCTTCCGTCAAGGCTCCACACAAAGCTGTTGACAGTGCCGTCCCAATGGCGCGTGAGATTGACCAACGTATTCCCGTTCTTTACAATGATGTCATTCTTGTCAGATTCATATCCTTCCCGCGCCATCGACAGCCAGGCGAGCACGCCCTGTGACGAATACGACGGCTGCGTGTCATAACCCTCCATGCCCTCCGACAGATTTGTAGTCTTGCCACTGGCCACCTCATAGGCGTAGATGTCAGTGTTCGTGCTCACCGCATAATCGGTGCCCGACTTCCTTTTCGTCACGTATACGATGTACTTACTATCGGGACTCCACGTGTAGTCCTCTTCACCACCAAACGGCTGCTGAGGACAGTCGTACAGTTGCCCCTCCATGATGTCCGTCCCTTCACCATTGCCATTAGCAGGAGAAACAAAGAGGTGACTGTAGGCGCCATCTTCCCATTCATCCCAATGCCGATAGCTTAGCGCGTCATAGATTTGCACATTGGACTTGTCCAGCGAAGGGTAGTAATCCTTTCCATAGACCTTCTGCATCTTCACTTCCCTGACTGTGATACGGTGGCGACCATCTGGTGAGATGTGCTTGTCGCGCAGCAGTCCCTTCGTATCGTTGATCTCCCGCGCTGTGCTCCCATTTAGACGAACGGCATACATTCGGGTAGTACTCGAATTATTTTCGATGACGGGCGTCGTCACGCGGTATACCAATTCCTGTCCGTCAGGGGTGATGCCGATCGGACTCACCCTGCCTAATTGCCAGAGCTGCTCCGGCGTCATTACCTGCTGGGCGACCGCCTGACTGCAAACAGCTATAATCGCAAACCATGCTAAGCTTGTTCTTTTCATTTTTTCAGGATTTGTTTTTGATGTTTAAGAGATCGATCATAAGGTTGAGCGAGTCGATGGAAGACGGGTTGTTGAATTTCATCGGCTTGACGATGTAGCCGGATACGCCCAGTCCACGAGCCAGCGATTTGTCTTCTTTTTCTTCCGACGTCGTAATGATGAACACTTTGGTGTTCTTCCAGTAATCAATTTGCCGTAAATGGGTAAGAAATTCAATGCCATTCATCTTCGGCATATTAAGGTCGAGCAAGATAATGTGGGGGCGCTCCCCGCCTGTTTGTTTCACTTCGCTGAGATATTCAAGTGCCTCCTCACCGTTTTTTGACACATGCATCTTGTACAGGATGTCCATGCGATCGAGGGTTCTGCGCGCATCCATTACATCAAGGGTATCGTCTTCCACCAATAGGATATTGATCACATTAACTTTGTCCATAGGCAACTCATTTAGACCAGGTGAACGAAAAAACACAACCCTTCCCCGGATCAGAGACCACGGATATGGACTGTCTTCTGTCGTCGAGGATCTTTTTCACAATAGCAAGACCGATCCCTGTACTTTCAAAACTGTCGCGTTCCTGGAGGGTTTGGAAAATCGCGAATATCTTATCGTGGTACGCCTCCGAGATTCCGGGACCGTTGTCTTCAACGAAGAAACGATAGTGGTCGATCTCATTCTTTACGTACACTTTGATATACCCTTCGGGCTTGTCATGATATTTGATCGCATTGCCGATCAGGTTTGACAACACCTGCTGCAAGGGAATTCTTTCTGCGTAAATCTCCGGAAGATTTTCCTGGATTTCCAATCGCAGGCCCTCAGGAATTGACAAATTCTCGCTAACGTCTTGAAGCAGGGCATTCAAATTGACGTACTCCCGCTCTACGCTTTGTCTTCCGACACGCGCGTACATCAAAATGCCGCGAATCATGTTTTCCGCACGAACCAGCCGCCCTTTGATCAGCGCTATGTATTCGCGTACTTTGGGCGGCAATTCCGAACCGTGATCTTCCTGAATCCATGTAATTACATTGTCAATCCCGCGAAGCGGCGCCTTCAGGTCGTGAGAGACGATGTGCGCAAACTGGTCGAGTTCTTCGTTCTTGCGTTGTAAGAGCCTGATATTTTCAGAGAGGACGTGTGCCATATGGTTCAATGAGGCGGACAGCTGGCTTAGCTCATCATGCCCCCGATCTGCTGTTTGCACTTCATAGTTTCCCGATGCGATCGTATTGGCCATCTTTACCATCGCCATGATCCGCGTGGATATGCGGTAAGCGAGGAAAAGCGAAATAAGAAATCCCAGCACAATGGAAGAAGTTGTGAGCCAGAATGAAATTCTGCGCGTTTTCCGTATCGATGCGGAAAGCACTTCACTCCTCGCTTCGCGCACCTGAAATTCGTAGTTGGTAAAACTGCGGAAACGCTGTTGCAATCGGCGGTTAACAAAACGTTCGGTTCCGACCACTACTTTCTGATGGCACAAATTATTGTAGGCCTGCAAGCTACTGTCGGAGAGGTGTGACACTTTTTTTGCTTCGATGAGCGGGCTGGCGAAGTCGAGAATCCATTGGTCGTTCAGCCGAATCAATTCAGCGAGCGCCTGCTTCTGGGCCGACGTATCCGGAATGATGGTGTTCAGTTGCTCCAGAATTTTTACATTCTCAAGCGCAGCAGAATCGTAAGACTGAATAAAATAGTTCTCACCCGAGAGCAGGTAGCCACGCAACCCGCTAATCATGTTGAGAATATTGCGTTGGAACCGGTTGCTTTCGCGCATCACGGTAGCCGAGTTGTCGAACCACTCCGAATTCTCATTAACTTTCTCCGCCTGTCTGTAGTTGATGTAGGTCGTGATCGAAAACATGACCAGAATAAATAGAAAACCGAAAAAGATCAGCTGAGAAATCTTCATAGTGAACGTAACAAGGAGTAAGACCGGGCAACAGGGGGTTCAAAGAAGAAAGTGCCATTACAGCGATACAAAAAAACCGAATTTTCAGCTGTTTTTCTCAATATATTTCCGGCTTTTTATGTCCGCGGGCACAAAAAGGAAAAAAGGGTATGGCACATCAATTTTTCAAAACGGGTTATCGTATTATTGACTTTTAATGTAGTTTATCACGTGCCTCTGAATAGTCATTCTCCGCTGGCCGAGCGCATGCGTCCTTCGCGACTGGACGAACTCATCGGACAGGAACACCTGACCGGCAGCAACGGCGTTATCCGCAAAGCGATCCAGTCGGGAAACATCCCGTCCATGATCTTGTGGGGACCTCCCGGCGTCGGCAAAACAACCATTGCAAATATCATCGCCAATGAGGTGCACAAGCCCTTCTACACCCTGAGTGCTGTCAGCTCCGGTGTGAAGGACGTCCGTGAGGTCATTGACAAAGCGCGGAAGTCGCAACGCTCAATCCTGTTTATCGATGAAATTCACAGGTTCAACAAATCACAGCAGGATGCATTGCTTGGCGCTGTCGAAAAAGGCATCATCACTCTCATTGGCGCCACCACCGAAAACCCGTCTTTTGAGGTTAACTCGGCCTTGTTGTCAAGGTGTCAGGTCTATACGCTGGCGCCGCTCGGCGAAGATGAGCTGCTCGCCCTTGTTGACCAGGCCCTTAGCAAAGATCACTTTCTGAAGGGTCGGAAAATTTCCATCAAGGAACACAAGGCGCTGCTCAATGTCTCCGGCGGAGATGGTCGGAAACTACTTAATTTGCTGGAACTGATCTCCGACGCTGTGCCAGGGGACATCGAAGTGACCGATGCCCTGGTATTGGATGTCGCGCAGAAACACATTGCTTTGTACGATAAGAGCGGCGAACAGCACTATGACCTGATCTCCGCCTTCATCAAGTCGGTTAGAGGAAGTGATCCCAATG
>CAYMWA010000216.1:0-5160 GCA_964393795.1 uncultured Roseivirgaceae bacterium | reverse complement strand
CTGGTAATTGATTCCGGCAACAGTGCTGCGAAGGTAGGCATTTTCGACGATCAAAGGCTTATTAAAAGGATGACCTTTACCGACCTGCAAGCACTTCAGTCGTACATGCAGCAAACACAATATGCACACGTGCTGATCAGCACTGTGAAAGACGACGCGCCCATGATCGCCTCCTGGGCGGGGGATGCGAAACATGTGCTGACACTCGAAAGGTCACTGCCCCTTCCCGTGAAGAACCTGTACAAGACGCCGGAGACACTTGGAATGGACAGGCTGGCAGCGGTGTGCGGCGCGCACGCGCTGTTTCCAACATCGCCGTGTTTGGTGATCGACGCGGGCACCTGTATCACCTATGACTTTATTGATGAGCATGGACGCTATCACGGCGGGAGTATCTCACCGGGACTGACCATGCGGTTTCGGGCCGTTCATACTTTCACCGCAAAATTGCCGTTACTAAAACCTGAACCGGGCGTCGCCCTCATTGCAGACACCACCGAAACCGCCATTCAGAGCGGCGTGGTAAACGGAATGTTAACGGAGATTGAAGGGATTATCCGGCAATACCAGGAAAAATTTTCCGGTTTGCAGCCAATTTTGTGCGGTGGTGACGGTCGATTTTTTGAAAACCAGTTGAAAGCCTCCATATTTGCGAGCCCCGAATTAGTCCTGATCGGTTTAAACAGCATATTGATTCACAATGTCAATCGTTTCTAAGTACATTTTTGCGCTCTTTTGTCTGATTTCGGTCGGGGAAGCATTCGGGCAGGCGGCGCGTGCGCCGTATTCCTCCTTCGGCATCGGTGAGCCGTACGGCAATGCGCTGATCAATCAGCAGGGCATGGCGGGTGTCGGCGTGAGCCAGCCACAATACCGGTTTATCAACAATCAGAACCCGGCATTGCTCGTATACAACTCTATCTACACCGTTTTTCAGGCGGGAATTGTCGCTGAACGGCGAAACATCAGCGGAGATACGCTGAGTGAAACCAGTCAGGGCGGAAACATGAACTATCTGGTCACCGCCTTCCCGATCAAACCGTCAAAATGGACCACTTCGGTAGGTCTGATGCCCTACACATCGGTGAACTACAAACTCCAGTACGACGACGACATCGTGGGAAGCGAAAAGCAGGTCCACGTGACCGAAGAAGGCACCGGGGGGCTCACACAACTGTACTGGTCTAACGGTGTTCGCCTTACGCGGGAAGTGGCTGTGGGACTCAAGGCTTCATACATCTTCAGTTCAATTGTCAACACCTACAAGAATCAGCTGATCAATCCGGAGCAACCGACGAACTACATCGCCGCGGTCGAAGAGAAGGCGTACGTCAGGGATTTCGCTTTCGGCACCGGAATTTCCTTCAGCAAGGATTCCCTTTTTTCGCGGCACCGTTACCGCCTGAGCATCGGGGCGGTTTATGACTTTGCCACCTCCCTGGACGCACGAAAGACAGACAAACTGTACCGCACCACCGCCGCGGGCGACACGACTGACATCAGCATATTGCCCAGCACACGGAGTGGCAGCTTTTCTATTCCGTCGTCGTTCGCCGTGGGCGTCTCCCTGGCGCGAGGGTTGGAATGGAATATTTCTACAGAGTTCGCCTACCAGAACTGGTCAGCCTTCCGGAATGTGAACGGCCAGAATCACGGCATGGAAGAATCGTGGCGGGTGGCGCTCGGCGGCGAATTCGTCCCCGATCTCTTTGCAACTGAAAACTATCTGAAAGTGATGACCTATCGCGCAGGTGTGAGCTATCAGCAGGATCCCTATCTCGCTAACGGCAACCCTGTGCGGGATATTGGCATCAATTTTGGGTTTTCCATGCCTGCAGGGCGGTCCAGTATCGACCTCGCTTTCAAATACGGCAAGCGTGGCGACAAGGCCCGAAATCTTCTGGAGGAAGATTACTTCAAAATCTATTTTGGAATCACCTTCAACGATCAATGGTTCATCAAGCGTCGATTCGACTAGCATCCGTCAGGCATACAATTCTGAAGGCCATAGCGACTCCTATGGCTTTTTCATTTACACAGCGACTGCTCGCGATTGTGGTCTTTCCGGCGTTCACACTACTTTTTGCCAGCTGTGACCAATCCGACCTCAAGGAGCCGTTGATTTACGAAGGGCCGACGCAGACACTGGAAAATGTCGAGCTTTTCTATACCGAGGATAACCGGGTGAAAGTGAAAATGATTGCCGCCAAGGTATTCGAGTTCGAAAATGGCGACCGTGAATTCCCGGAAGGAATTTATCTCGAGTTTTATGACGAGACCGGCAAACTTGAATCAACCCTGAGGGCCAATGAGGCGTATTATTTCAATAAGGAAAACCAGTGGCGGGGCCGTGGCAAGGTTGAAGTGCACAATCTGAAAAAAAATGAACAGCTTAACACTGAAGAGCTGTTCTGGAGACCAGCGGAAGAGAAAATATTTACTGACAAATTTGTGACAATCCGGCAGCAAACCGATGTGATCTATGGCCAGGGCCTGGAGGCGCGGCAAGACATGTCAGACTACATCATCAAGAAACCTGAGGGCGTGTTTTCTATTGATGACTAATTCGGCATCACGCATACCAGGTATTTGTCGTATTTTTGTTCCAGATGAAACTTCCTGACGTTCTCCTCCTGTCATCCTCTATTGCGTTCATCATCATCGGTGTGCACCAAACCATTAACGTCGGCTTTGAGAACGCATACTGGGCCTTGATGCTCGCCCTGCTTTTCTTTTTTTTGTATAATTTGAGAAGGCGAAAAACATAATATGGAAAGTTCTCTTGCGGTCTGGATGATTGTGTCGTTGATTTTCGCCGTCTTCCTGTCCGGTATTGAAGTCGCCTTCCTGTCAGCCAACAAAGTACAGATCGAGTTGCGGGCAAAAAACGGGAACCTGGCGGGCAAGATCATGTCCTTCTTCCTGAAAAAGCCCACCTGGTTCATCGGCACCACGCTCATCGGCAACATCGCCGCACTCGTCCTGTTTGGCATTTTTGCCACGCTCCTGGTATTATCGTGGTATGAGCAAGGTTATCGATCGTTGAGCGTCTCCACGCTTGTACCCATCGTTGTACTGACCTTTGTTTTGTCGGTCATCATTCTCTACACCGTCGAATTCTTTTCAAAGAGTTTCTTTATCATCAATTCCAACAAGATGGTGCGCGCGGCGGCGGTTCCGTTCGTCTTCATCTTCACCCTCCTCTTTCCGGTAGTATTCACGATTATCTCCCTGGCCAGGCTCATCATCAGCAAAGTTTTCGGGCTGGAGTACTCAAAAGAAAGGCCGGTATTCGGCCTCACGGATGTAAACCAGTACCTGAAAAGCCTGCGGCGGTTGAAAGTCAATGATCCCAACCTTGACCTCGACAAGAAAATTTTCAAGAACGCGCTCGAATTCAAATCCGTTCGCATACGCGATTGCATGATTCCGCGAACCGAGATCGTTGCAGTGGCGCTTGACGCGGGACTCGAAGAGTTGCAGCGGGCATTCTACGAGAGCGGTCACTCAAAGATCATTGTCTACCGCGAATCCATTGATGATATCGTCGGCTATTGCCACTCTTCCGCGTTGTTCAAAAAGCCGTCAAGCATCGACGAGATTCTCACACCCATCATCGTTATTCCTGAAACGACCCTTGCCAAGGAATTGATGACGCGCTTCATCAACGAACACAAGAGCCTCGCCGCGGTAATAGACGAGTTTGGCGGCACCTCGGGCATTGTCAGTATGGAGGATGTTATCGAGGAGATATTCGGAGAGATTGAAGACGAGCACGACGAAAACACCGAGATCGAATTGCAGATTGATAACAATACCTGGCTGATGAGTGCGCGCCTGGAAATTGATTATCTCAATGAAACGTATGGGTGGAAACTTCCTACAGGCGATTACGATACCCTAAGCGGCCTTATTCTGTCCTTTACGGAGGATTTGCCAAAAACAGGTGAAACGGTACGCCTGCCACCGTTTACCTTTGTCGTTCAGGCCACCGATGAGAACCGCATCAACACCGTGCGCGTGATCCGCGAACCCCAGCCAACACCCGACTGATTTTCAGCTTATTATGGTCGAGCGGCGCCCCCATTTGCAGCCCCGTACCATATTTTTAAAAACTAAATTTTTGAAATACAGATAACGCGTTAAATTTGCGGGCTTTACTGTTGTTTTTTGCCCGAAAACAGCAATAATCCGACACTTGAAGATCATTAACACATATACATAATTAGTTATGGCATTAATTGGCACGCTGCGCGACAAGATGGGGATAGTTCTCGTGGTATTCATATTCGTCGCCCTTGCCGCTTTTATTCTGGGAGAGCTGTTGACCAACAACAGTGTGCTGTTCAATACGAATGAGGTGGCGGAAATCAATGGCAACTCGATCTCCTATGAAGAGTTTCAGAGTGTGATCGAAGAACGCAGGGCGAATTATATCCTCAATTTCAACCGCCAGCCCGGCGAACGCGAGATGGTGAGCCTGAGGCAGCAGGCATGGGAACTCCTGATTGCCCGCTACGCCATCGCCCCTCAATATGAGAAAGTCGGGCTGCAAGTGACCGATGCGGAGGTGGTTGATATGATCAGTGGCACCAACATCGATCCGGGCATTCGGCAGGCGTTCATCAATCAGGAAACCGGACAGTTCGACCGCGCCATGCTGGGAACGTACATCAACCAACTGCAGTCAATGCCTCCGGGGTCCGAAGGACGTATTCGGTGGGAATTGTTTCAACGGGACCTGAAACCGGGCCGGGAACGCATTAAATATGAGAACCTGCTGCTGAAAACCAATTATGTCACCCAGGCAGAAGCAGAGCGCGAATACCACCTTCAGAACGACGTAGCTGAGATCAAGTTTGCCTATGTGCCCTACTATGCCGTTAGCGACTCTGTGGCCGACGTGAAGGATGCGGACCTGCAAGCCTATTACAACGAAAACAAAGAGAAGTTCAAGACCCAGCACACGCGCGACCTCAAGTACGTGACCTTCCCCCTCGTCGCCTCCGCACAGGACACTGCTGATATTCGCGATGAGCTCGAACAAATGGCTACCCAACTGCGCCAGACAGAAGATGATTCGCTCTTTGCGATTTCCAATAGTGACGCAATCGACGCCTTTCAAAAATACAACGTGTCCAATCTGCCTGAATTCCTCAA
>CAYMWA010000215.1:0-5192 GCA_964393795.1 uncultured Roseivirgaceae bacterium | reverse complement strand
ATGGATGCATACATCGTAGCCGGATTCAGAACGGCGGTAGGAAAAGCAAAAAGAGGAGGGTTTCGTTTTACAAGGCCTGATGACCTCGCATCGGATGTGATCAAACATCTGGTGAAGTCGATTCCCGGATTGGAAAATGAAATGGTCGATGACCTGATTGTCGGAAACGCGGTGCCTGAGGCGGAACAGGGCATGCAGATCGGGCGGATGATTGCGTTGCTGGCGTTGGGCAAAGATGTTCCGGGCATGGTGGTCAACCGCTATTGCGGATCTGGGATAGAGGCGATCCAGATTGCATGCGCGCGCATCCATGCCGGGATGGCGGATGTGATCATCGCAGGCGGTACTGAATCAATGTCGTTGGTTCCGGTGATGGGATGGAAAACTTCCCTGAACTATACTATCGCGAAAGACAATCCCACGTACTATACGAGTATGGGATTGACCGCCGAGGAGGTGGCACGGGAGTACAACGTGACACGCGAAGATCAGGACGAGTTTGCTTACCATTCCCACATGAAGGCGGCAGCGGCGGTTAAGGCCGGGTTGTTCAAAGATGAGATTGTTCCGATCACGGTGAAGGAAGTGTATGTGGATGAGCACAACAAGAAGAAGTCACGCGAGTTTGTGGTCGATACCGACGAAGGAATTCGTGCGGACACCACACTCGAAGTGCTGGCCAGGCTTAAGCCCGTGTTTACACGGGGTGGCACCGTTACAGCGGGAAATTCTTCACAGACTTCTGATGGTGCCGCATTCGTTGCAGTGATGTCGGAGAAGATGATGAAGGAATTGAATGTTAAGCCTGTCGCCCGGATGATCAGCTATGGTGTCGGCGGTGTTGACCCGCGCATCATGGGGATGGGTCCAGTGGCTGCGGTGCCCAAAGCGTTGAAGCGCGCAGGCATGAATTTGCAGGATATCGACATCATTGAACTGAATGAGGCTTTTGCCGCGCAGTCGCTCGCCGTTGTGCGCGAGCTGGGAATCGATATGAACAAACTCAATCCCAATGGCGGCGCAATAGCAGTAGGCCATCCGTTAGGATCGTCGGGTGCCCGACTTTCGGTGCAACTTTTCAATCAGCTCCGCAGACAGAAGAAGAAGTACGGGCTGGTGACTGCGTGTGTGGGTGGCGGCCAGGGCGTGGCCGGCGTGTACGAGTTGTTGAATTAAGAAATAAAAAAATCACAATACCATGGCAACGTCAGCAGAAACCAAACAAGCGATCAGAGGCGGCGAGTTCTTGATACGCGAAACAAAAGCCGAAGACATCTTTATCCCTGAATCTTTTTCGGAGGAACAAAAGATGATCGAACAGCAAGGCAAAGACTTCCTTGATAAGGAAGTGTATCCACGCCTGGATGAAATTGACTCGATGAAGGATCCGAAACTGATGCCGTCTCTTCTTGACAAGGCGGGTGAGCTCGGATTGCTGGCCACATCGGTACCCACCGAATATGGCGGCTTCGGAATGGACTTCAATACCACCATGCTGGTAGCTGAAGTCATCGGCGCCGGGCACTCGGTAGCGGTGGCGTTGTCAGCGCACACCGGTATCGGAACGCTCCCCATCGTATACTATGGGAACGATGCACAAAAGGAAAAGTACCTTCCGAAGCTCGCCACCGGCGAATGGAAAGCTGCGTACTGCCTCACTGAACCAGACTCCGGTTCGGATGCGAACAGCGGAAAGACGAAAGCAACGCTTACGCCGGATGGGAAGCACTACCTGATCAACGGTCAGAAGATGTGGATTACGAATGGTGGCTTCGCTGATGTGTTCATTGTCTTTGCCAAGATTGACGATGACAAAAACCTCAGCGCCTTTATTGTCGAGCGCGGTTTTGGCGGCATCACCATGAACGAGGAAGAACGGAAGATGGGCATCAAAGGATCATCTACCCGGCAGATCTTTTTCAACGACTGCAAAGTGCCGGTCGAAAATCTTTTGTCCGAAAGAGAAAACGGCTTCAAGATCGCTGTCAACATTCTCAACATTGGCCGCATCAAGCTCGCAGTGGCCGCCATCGGCGGCAGCAAGAAAACCATTTCCACTGCTGTGAACTATGCGAAGGAACGGAAGCAGTTCGGCACGGCTATCGCCAACTTTGGCGCCATCAAACATAAGATCGCGGAAATGGTATCGCGTGTATACGCGAGCGAGGCCGCGTGCTATCGCGCCGGACAAAACATTGACGACGCCTACAACGCGCTCGTCGCGTCGGGCACAGATACCGCAAAGGCGCGGCTGAAGTCGCTCGAAGATTTCGCGATCGAATGTGCGATTATGAAAGTACACGGCTCCGAAGTGCTCGATTTTGTTGTGGACGAGGGCGTTCAGATTTATGGTGGGATGGGCTTCTCCGCGGAGGGCCCGATGGATCGCGCTTACCGCGATGCGCGCATCAACCGCATTTTCGAAGGCACGAATGAGATCAACCGCATGCTCACCATTGAGATGTTGCTGAAACGCGCCATGAAGGGTCAGCTTGACCTGATGACACCCGCCATGGCCGTACAAAAAGAGTTGATGGCGATTCCGGATTTTGGTGCATCCGATGATGAGGCACCTTTCGCAAAGGAGAAAAAAGTCGTTCAGAACCTCAAAAAGGCGGGGCTGATGATTGCTGGCGCGGCCGTGCAGAAGTATATGGCGAAGCTGTCTGAAGAACAGGAGCTGCTGATGAACCTCGCTGACATGCTGATCGAGGTGTACGTGGCCGAATCAACATTGCTCAGAGTTGAAAAGCTGGCGAGCATCCGTGGAGAAGCTGGTATTGAGATTGAGAAGGAGATGGCGATGATCTATCTGCATCATGCCCTCAGCGTGGTGACGAACGCAGGCATGCAGGCAATTTATGGCTTTGCCGAGGGCGACGAGTTGAGGCTGATGCTGCTCGGCTTGAAACGGTTCACAAAGGTGACGCCTTACAACCTCAAAGTGGCGAGGCGAAAAGTGGCGGACTACGTCATTGAGAAAGGCGAGTATCCGTTTTAAGAACGAACAGGCCGGTGTCCGACATTGAACAGGGCCATCGGGAGAAAGCCGGTTTCCCGGCCGTAGGACGCCTTTTTAAAGGTGGAATGTTATTTGATTCTGCCAAGCAGTCAATCACGATCCGCCTATGGAATCAAAAGCGCTCGCTACAGTACTTATTATCATTATCTGCATCGTTCTGTTTCCGGTGGCCATCGGAATCGTGGGTGGTGTCTTCGGCCTGATCGGCGGAATCATAGGTGGAATTTTTGGTGCCATTGCCGGGTTGTTCGGCGCCCTCTTCGGTGTGATTGGCAGTATCTTCGGTGCAATCTTCGGAATTTTCGGCTGGATCTTTGGTGGTCACCATTGGCATTGGTTCCCCGGCTTTTTCAACAGCAACCTCATCATAGCGGCAGTTGTCATTGTCGTGGTCGTAGCGCTTGCCCGCTCCAGGGGATCCGGAGCACGCAACCCTAGGCGGTAGGGTGACGGTTGTACAGAATCGGATTTAGAAAATATCTGCTGTAGACCGGATAGCGCCTCGTCTCCTTGATCCGTGGGCTTTTTCCTTTCTCAAAAACGACCTGGTAGAAGTATTCGAATCCTTTTTCAACACGGATGTCCTTCCTCACCACGTAGTAAACGTTGTCATACGGATTGAGCACTTTTACCTTAAGATGAAACAGGCCGGGTTTGCTTTTGATTCGTACGAAGTGCCCGGGTTGCTTATTAAAAAGTTTCCCGTTCACGTAAACCTGCATGTTGGAACCCTTGCCCGTGTGAATGGCAATTCCGGAAATGTATGCGCTTGCGTTAAACGCCGCGACCATAAACAGTGCACCCAATAACAGTCTTTTCATATGATTACCCCTTCAGATCTACTAACGCAAAAGAGGCAAGTGACGTGCCAAAAGACAAGCGTATAAACGCGCAGAAGCATCTTGTTCCACTTCTATGTACCTTTTCCACCTGAATTTGAAATTGTAAATCCTCACGTTATACCGTGGTACAAAAGCTTTATTCGTTGAGGGATGACATTGTCGGTTCGTGTCTATTTTGATTGTGCCAGGTATCAAACCGGGATCATCTGATACGATCGCGCGTGTGCGTATCCTGTAATCCAGGGTTTGTCTGGAACAAAGGCACGTTAGAACAAAACTTCTTGTCGGAGACAAGTCCGACCATTTTTAGTAAATGTCGGGGTAGATAAGCCTTGTGCCGGACGCGGTAACATCCAGCCGGGCCTGCCCGCCGTGAATCCACGCGAGGTTCGGATCGCGGTGCCCCGAAGGGAAAGCAAACGCCACCGGGTAAGCATAATCGCGCACGGCGTGCAAAACGATCTGTTGTACCGTTTCGCCAAAATCGAGTTCGGAGTTTTTCATGTCGGTCATATGGCCAACGAGCAGTCCGGCGAGGTCCTTTAGTTTGCCGGACCTGCGTAACTGGGTAAGCATCCGGTCGAGTTTGTAATAGTATTCATCTACTTCCTCGATCACCAGAATTTTGTTGCGCGTGTCGGGGTCGGATGGCGTGTTGAGCGCGTCAACGATCAGGGAAAGATTCCCGCCGATCACTGTTCCTTGCACATGTCCCAAACGATTGGAGTCGTGATAATCACTTTCAATTTTGCAGGACCCCAGGAAAAGTATCTTTCGAATACGCTCCACTGACTCCGCTGCCGCTTCCTGTCCGAAAAATATGGGCATCGTCCCGTGGATCGTGGCAATTCCAATGCTGGCCATGCGAAGGTGAAAGGCGGTAACATCACTAAAACCAACTATCCATTTGGCCGAAGTGTGCATGGCCGAGAAATCGATCTCGTCGACAATGCGCGTGCTTCCATACCCGCCTCGTGCCGAAAAGATTGCTCTGACGTTTGCGTCGTCAATGGCTGCCTGGAAATCACGCCTGCGCTCTGCATCGGTTCCGGCAAGGTAGCTGTGGCCGCGCGAGTAAATATGTTCCGCAAGTACCGGTTGTAGTCCCCATGACTCCAGGGTGTTGATAGCCGGCCGTAACTGATTGGGCGTAATCTTTCTGGCAGGCGCAACGATGGCTACCTTATCTCCTGCTTGAAGTTTCGGCGGGTGAAGCATGTGAAAGGGATCGGGTTACAGCTGAAAGTTAATGCCGCCAACGCGCAAAAAAAAAAGCCCTCCCTACGAAGAGAAGGCCTTCATATCTTGCAGTACTGAAAGCTTTGTTT
>CAYMWA010000214.1:0-5194 GCA_964393795.1 uncultured Roseivirgaceae bacterium | reverse complement strand
TCACGACCATAACCCTTGAACAAACAATCACATTCATGCAAACCCCGATCATTCGCTATCTCCTGATAGCCCTTCTCATCCAGGCCTGTGCGCAGCCGCGGCCACAGCAAAAAGCGGAAACCCCCGGAGTGCGATCCGGTGAAAAAACCGCTTTCCAGACTTCCAATCCATGGAAGCCCGTGACCGATGTGCGCGCAGACGTCGCTATTGTCTACAGCGTAAAGGATCACCACGAAAAGCGGGACATGACCTTTGAGGAACGCGTACAGACCTGGCGGGAGCGTGGATACACCACCCATTTTATGTCAGGCATTGCCTGGGGTGAATATCAGGACTATTTCACCGGCGAATGGGATGGAAAAATGCATCTGGACGAAGGACAGGTGACGCAGAAGGGCGATACGATCTGGCATGGACGGATGGTCCCCTACATCGTCCCTTCAATGAATTTTATTGAGTACATTAAGGAAGAGGTGATCAAGAGGGTTATTGACGCCGGCATCGATGCCATCTACCTCGAAGAACCGGAATTCTGGGCGCGTGCGGGATACAGCGAGGCTTTTAAAAGGGAGTGGAAGGACTACTATGGATTTGAGTGGCGTCCGCAACATGAATCGCCCGAAAACACTTACTTGTCGAACAAACTGAAGTATCACCTGTACTACCGCGCTTTGGATGAGTGTTTTACCTATGCAAAAGCGTATGGTAAGAGCAAAGGCATGAACGTGCGCTGTTACGTTCCTACGCATTCGCTTGTGAACTATTCACAATGGAAGATTGTGAGCCCCGAAGCGAGCCTTGCGTCCCTGCCGGGTGTGGACGGCTACATCGCCCAAGTGTGGACGGGTACAGCGCGCGAACCCAACTACTTCAATGGGAAAGAAAAGGAACGGGTGTTTGAAACTGCTTTCCTTGAGTACGGCTCGATGGCTTCGATGACAGCGCCTACGGGGAGGAAAATGTTTTTTCTCACCGACCCGATTGAGGATTGGCCGCGCGACTGGGCGGATTACAAAAAGAACTATCAGGCCACTTTTGCCGCACAGCTTTTGTATCCGATGATCGCCGACTATGAAGTGATGCCATGGCCGGACCGGATCTATGAGGGTTACTATCGAACCAGCGCCAACAGCGATAAGAAGGAACGGATACCGCGGTTTTACTCTACGCAGATGCAGGTGATGATCAACACGCTCAATCACATGCCGCTGTCTGAAAACAAAGTGAGTGGCTCGCAGGGTGTCGCCGTGCTGATGGCCAACTCGCTCATGTTTCAGCGTTTCCCTACGCATGATGGATATGAAGATCCGCAGTTGTCGAACTTCTACGGACAAGCGCTACCGTTGTTGAAGCGCGGTGTGCCCGTGGCAACGGTCCATATCGAAAATGTTTCCTTTCCTGAAACGTGGAAGGACGTCAAGGTGCTGATCATGTCCTATTCAAATATGAAACCGATGGATCCCGCGGCCCACGATGATATCGCCAAATGGGTGAAGAAGGGCGGCGTGCTCGTGTACTGTGGCCGGGATGACGACCCCTTTCAGCGTGTGCAGGAGTGGTGGAATACAGGTGAGAACAATTTTAAGGCACCATCGGAACACTTGTTCCTGAAGCTCGGCCTGCAGGCGCCATTCAAAGAGGGCGAGTACACTTATGGCGAAGGGAAGGTCTGCATACTTCGGAGTGACCCCAAAGAGTTTGTGCTCAAGGAAAACAACGACGGCGCATTTGTAAACAAAATCCGCGAGTTGTATGCGACTGTAAACGACGCGCAGGAACTGGTGTTCAAGAATCACTTAACCCTTGAAAGAGGACCTTACGAAATTGTCGCGGTGCTCGATGAAAATCCAGACGCATCTCCCTACGTAGTAAGCGGAAGCCTGATCGATCTGTTCGATCCTGAAATTCCGGTACTGAAGGAGAAAGTGGTCAACCCGGGTGAGCAGGCTTTCTTATACGACATTGCCAGCGTTAAAGACCCAGCGACACCTCAGGTGCTGGCAACCGCTGCAAGGGTATCTGAAGAAAAGGTGGCGGAAGACAGCTACTCCTTTGTCGCGAAAAGTCCGCTGAACACGACCAATGTCATGCGCGTATTGTTACCCAGGGAGGCGAAACAAATCGATGTGACCGACAAAGCCGGCAAGTCAATACAAGCGACCACGTCATGGGATGAAGCCAGCAAGACATGTTTCCTCAGTTTTGAAAACAACCCGGATGGCGTACATGTGAAATTGGTTTGGTAATTCCTTAATATTATTTTAGCATTTATGTTTCAATCATCCTTAAGAGGAAGACTGGCCTTTCTGTGTGGCGCCTTCCTGCTGGGTTCATGCGCCCAATCATTAGTGCAAGAGCAAGAAACCGCTGTCGAATTTCGTGCGCCGGCTTATCCGTTGATCACCATCGATCCCTATACCAGTGCGTGGTCGAGATCCGACGAACTGTTTGATACACCGGTAAAGCATTGGACAGGCAGGAATCATTCATTGATCGGCGCCGTTCGCGTTGACGGCAAGACGTATCGTTTCCTCGGGAAGGAGGAAATTCCGCTTGAGATGGTCGTGGCCGATGCAAAACATGGTACATGGAAAGGGAAGTACACCAACAGTGCACCCGCTAAAGGCTGGGAGGCCCCCGGATTTGACGATACCTCCTGGAAAACCGGCGAGGCAGCTTTCGGCACACCGCACCATGGTGATGCCAAGACACCGTGGGAAACAAAAGAGATATGGGTGCGGCGCGCGTTTACTTTGCCAGACGTCGATAAGGATCGCGACTATTATCTCATATACTCACACGATGACGACTTTGAGTTATACCTGAATGGGACTCAGATCGTCAATACAGGCAACAGTGCCCGGAGCGGGGTTACCTTGAAACTGGATAAGCGTCTGTTGAGCCCTGATGGGAATAATATCATCGCCGCACATTGCCTTGACCGCGTTGGACTGGCTTATGTTGATTTTGGGATTTTCAGAGAGCCCGATGCCGAACCGCTTTTCGCACAACAGGCTGTGCAAAACAGCGTAAGTATTAGCGCGACACAAACGAAGTATGACTTTACTTGTGGCCCGGTAGACCTGCAGGTAGAATTTGTCTCTCCGCTGTTGATGGAGGATCTCGATATACTCTCGCGGCCGGTAAACTATATCAACTACCAGGTCATTTCAAACGACGGTCAGTCACACGATGTTGCCGTGTATTTCGAAGCGACTCCGGAGTGGGCCGTGAATGAATTGAATCAGGAAGTCGAGGTTACCCTGGGAAAAACCGGCAATGTCAACTTTGCTAAAACGGGAACGACCGAGCAACCTGTTTTGGAAAAGAAAGGCGACAACGTTCGCATCGACTGGGGATATTTCTACCTGGCTGCCGAAGAAGCAGCACATACATCAATTGCGATAGGCGATTTTTCTGCAATGAAAACAGCTTTCATTGAACACGGAGAATTAAATGCGTCGGGCGATGATATCACCGCGGTGCTGACCGAGTCAATGCCAGTACTGGCCTACGTCGACAAACTTGGCAGGGTGTCCACCAAGCCCGCAACTGGCTATGTCATGCTCGGCTATGACGACGTTTCCTCCATTCAGTATTTTGGCGACAACCTGAAGGCATGGTGGACAAAAGGAGGGCAGGTTTCCTTTGATGAGGTACTGGCGGCCGCGGCTGCAGATCACGAAGAAACAGTGGCACGGTGCGACGCTCTGGACAACAGAATCTATCAGGACGCCCTTAAGGCTGGCGGCGAGAATTACGCGCGGCTTTGCATGTTGGCATACCGTCAATCCATTGCCGCACACAAGTTGGTCAAGGACAATCAGGGTACGACACTGTTTTTGTCAAAAGAGAATTTCAGCAATGGTTCCATTGGCACGGTGGATGTTACCTATCCTTCATCACCGCTGTATCTGAAATACAACCCCGAGTTACTGAAAGGGATGTTGAATCCGATCTTTTACTATACGGAGAGCGGAAAATGGACCAAGCCATTTGCGGCTCATGATGTCGGTACCTATCCGAAAGCCAACGGCCAGACGTATGGCGGTGACATGCCTGTTGAGGAATCCGGGAATATGCTTATCCTCGCGACCGCTATCGCTGACGCGGAAGGAAATGCCGACTATGCCGCCAAACATTGGGACGCGCTTACTACATGGGCGGACTACTTGCTGGATAAAGGACTGGATCCGGAAAACCAACTTTGCACGGATGATTTTGCCGGACACTTTGCACACAACGCCAATCTTTCGATAAAGGCCATTATGGGCATTGCCGGCTATGGACGTCTGGCACAGATGCTGGGTAAGACCGAGATCGCTGCGAAGTATACGTCAGAAGCCAAACGCATGGCCCTGGAATGGATTAAGATGGCTGACGACGGCGATCATTTCCGCCTTACATTTGACAAACCTGGAACGTGGAGCCAGAAGTATAACCTCGTCTGGAACAAATTACTTGACCTTGGTGTCTTCCCTCACGACGTTTCGCAAAAAGAGGTGGCCTACTACCTGACAAAACAAAACCGGTACGGGCTGCCCCTCGACATCCGTAAAACCTACACGAAAGCGGACTGGATCGTCTGGACTGCCACGCTGGCCGACAACGAAGAAGACTTCCATCAATTAATCGACCCGCTCTATCGCTTTGTCACTGAAACGCCTGACCGCGTGCCCATGAGCGACTGGTATGAAACAACCGATGCGACACAAGTAGGCTTTCAGGCACGGTCAGTGGTTGGTGGCTATTTTATTAAGATGCTGGAGTAGTCCACAGTCCACGGTCCACGGTCCACAGTGGGGTGTGGGTTCTTATAGAGTGTGCTTGTAGACAGGTTATAGGGCCTATCAACTCAACGCGGGACCCTCCCAATCTACCGGCACCCCACGGTGGACCGTCGACCGTGGACCGTGGACCAATTCACCACTCACACCTTCAGGGTATGCGGATAATCGTTCTCCATTATCTTCTTGTATTCAAGCACAAAAGCCTTATAGCGCGCCTTGGCTTCGTCAGTCAGTCTCAACCGCTGCATGGCCTTTATCTGGAAGCTTATGGCTGCATCGTGCAGGGGGTCGATGTTGAATACGGCGTCGGCGAGGGTGATCGTGGCCTGGTAGTCTTCTGCTGCGAAACGTTTCTCCATCTCCTGCAGCAAGACGGGCTCGAGGATCTTTTCCGTTTCCTCTTT
>CAYMWA010000213.1:0-5198 GCA_964393795.1 uncultured Roseivirgaceae bacterium | reverse complement strand
AGCGGCAGAAATCCAGAAATCCAGTAACACAGAGGACACTGAGGGCACAGAGGACCTTTAGGTTTTTTGGTGGGAGGTGGGCTCTTGAGGTTGTGCTAAAAAATTCTCTGTGTAACTCTGTGTGCATTTTCTCTGTGTCCTCTGTGTTACTCACAAACCGCAGGTTTGTACGAAGTTACCACACCCCTTCCGGTGTGACGACTTTATCAAGTGGGATGTCTTTCTCACTGACATCCATAATCTTTTCTTCAGGAGGAAACAGTGACAGACCGATTTTTATGGCATCGCGCCGGCATTGCGCGAGGAACCGGTCATAAAAGCCGCGGCCGTATCCAATGCGGTGCCGCTGCCGGTCAAATACGAGAAGGGGCACAAGCACTGCGTCGATTTTCTCAACTGACGCCGGCACGCCCTTGACCGGTTCTGGGATGCCCCAGGTATTGTTGTCAAGCTGCTCGCGGTTTTCAAGGTAATAGTGTTCGAGTTCAGCGCTGTGGTTGTTGATGCGCGGAACAGCCATCCGGATTTCCGGAAAATCCATTTTCAGCCGTTCAATAATGAGCCACGTATCAACTTCCCTGTTCTTTTCTATGGGAAGGAACGTGTGCAGCACTTTAACAGCCGACAAATTGAGGTCGGCAAAGAATCGTTCACAAAGCGCTTCATTCAACTTTCGAAAAGTCTCTTCAGGAAGCGTGCGTCGCTTCTCCAGGTATATTTTTCTGAGCGCTTTCTTTGTCATGCACGCGTATAGGTTATGACGTTGAAACGGTAGTCGAACGGATCGAAAAGCGTGAGCAGCGCCTCGACAAAGCTTTTGTCCCGTTGATAAAAATTCAGGAAGTTGTCCACCCTTTCCTGCAAGCCGCCGTTGGGAAAGAGCGCGTCTTTCACTTCTTCGATCTGCCTCAGTTTGTCGCTGTGATTCCGTTTTTCCGCGCGAAGCATTTTGCGTTCGATTTTCTCGAGGCTGTTCATTACCCTCGCCCCTTCCGCAGCAACAAAAGGGCCCAGTGTCTTGTCGATTGAGGCCGCGCGTGCCTTGAGCTGGTCGTAGATCTCGGCGATGGTGTCGCGTTCGGCACCAACCGTCAGGTCCTTGTGTGCGTGATGAAGTACCCAGTCGTTAAACAGGTAATTCTTTTCTTCAAAAAATGCCGTCAAATCCAGCCCTGTTTTTTCACGTTTCCGCTCTATCGTGTGATCGACGATGACCGCGAAGTTGCGCGGCATGAGCATGGGAAAAGGCACCTCGAAATGATCGAATACCTTTTTCAACTGCAGCCAGTAGACGTTTTCCGATGGCCCGCCAACATATGCCAGATTGGGGAGGATCCACTCCTGATACAGGGGCCTCAGGATAACATTCGGACTGAGTTTTTCGGGCTCGGAAGAAATGAGCGCCTGCATTTCTTCGGCTGAAAATTGCAGCGGCGTATCAACGACGTGGTAGCGACCATCGCGCGCTTCAAGTCGTGCGCGGAGGTCATTGTCGAGATAGAAGAAGTTGATGTCACGGCAGAACACCTGTGCCTTGTATCCGAGGTCGGCGAGCTTCTTATCCGTTTCACTCACGAGCTTCAAGGTCGTGTGGTTGAACACATCCTCATTGAGCACCGGTGTGAACAACGCTTTAAGATCGCGCGCATCCGCATCGAGCACGACCAGCCCGCTGTCACCAAACAAGGCGTTTACGTATTGCCGTGCCGCATCGGCAAGGGTGTCGCTCTTGCTGTAAGCCTGCCTGAAAATATCAATGTCACCGGGCACTTCGGCGAGGAGTTTCTTGAAATCCTTCGTGTGAAACCTGCCCACTGCGCCCTGCTGGGAGGTTTCCCAGGTATATTTTTTCCCGTATAACCGGAAGGATTTGATCTCATCGTAGTCATGGTCTTCCGATGCCATCCAGTAGACGGGCACAAAATTAAATTCCGGATAAGCCTCCTTCAGTCTGTTACAGGCGTTGATCACCGTAACGATCTTGTAGATGAAGTACAGCGGGCCGGTAAAGATGTTGAGTTGGTGGCCGGTAGTTATGGTAAAAGTCTTCGGATCGGACAGGGCGTCGATGTTTTGGTCTGTAGCCTTTGAGATATTGATTTTTTCATATTGCCGGCGCAGTGTGTTGACCAGCACCTGGCGATGATGGGCGGGAAAAGAATCCGCTTTTTCGGCGATCTGGTCAGCAAATCCCGAAAGGGTGGGAAAGCGGTGGAAAAATGGCTTTAACGTTTCTTTTTGTTCAATATAGTCGAGGAAAAACGGCGAAAACGCCTTGGTGTCAGCTAGCGGAATGTGTTTATGCTGCATAGCAACAAAGGGTATGCGTGATAGAACATGAAAAACTCATAACGGCAATATAAAGCCGATTCCTCTATTATTTCTCTATTTCTGCGATCAGGTCATAGGCCGTCGCATCGGTGATCCTGGCCTGCACAAAATCGCCGGTGCGCAGGTAATCGCCGGGATGGCGGATGATCACTTCATTGTCGACCTCGGGTGAATCATATTCCGTTCTGCCGACATATTCGCTGCCTTCCTTTCGGTCGATCAGCACTTTCAGGGTCTGTCCAATCCGCTGCTGGTTAATTTCGAAAGATATGCCCTCCTGTAATTCCATGATCTGGTCGGCACGTCGCTGTTTCACTTTGTCGGGAATATCGTCGGCCATGGAATACGCGTGCGTTTGCTCTTCATGTGAATAGGTGAAAACCCCGAGCCGTTCGAAGCGCGACGCCGAGACGAAGTCGAGCATCTGCGCAAAGTCGTCCTCAGTTTCCCCGGGATGACCCGCGATCAGGGTGGTGCGCAAAGCGATGTCGGGAATTTTTTCGCGGATGGTGTGGAGAAGTGCTTCCGTTTTTTCGCGGGTAATACCGCGGCGCATGGTTTGCAACATTCGCGTTGATCCGTGTTGCAACGGGATGTCCAGGTATTTACAGATGTTCGGACGGTCGCGCATCACGTCGAGCACATCCAACGGGAAGCCCGAAGGAAAAGCATAATGCAACCTGATCCAGTCAATGCCTTCCACGTCAGCAAGCCGGTTCAGCAATTCCGCGAGGTTCCGTTTCTTGTAGAGATCCAGCCCGTAGTACGTGGAGTCCTGTGCAATGATCAGCAACTCGCGGGTGCCGTTTCTGGCCAGGTTCTTCGCTTCGGTCACCAACTCTTCTATCGGACGGGAGATGTGGCCCCCGCGCATCAGCGGTATCGCACAAAAAGAACAAGGCCTGTCACATCCTTCGGAAATCTTGAGGTAGGCATAGTGTGACGGATTGGTGAGAATACGTTCGCCCACCAGTTCGTGTTTGTAATCTGCCTTGAAGACTTTCAGAAGGCGCGAAAGATCACGTGTCCCAAACCACGCGTCTACCTGCGGAATTTCTTTTTCGAGATCGTCTTTGTACCGTTGAGAAAGGCATCCGGTGACATACACCTTGTCAACAATGCCCTCTTCTTTGGCGTCGACGTAGCGCAAAATGGTGTCAATTGATTCCTGCTTGGCGTTGTCGATAAATCCGCACGTGTTGATCACGACAACGCTGGCGTCATCTTCCTTCGACTCGTGTACGGCGTCGAGGCCATTGCCACGCAACTGCGTGAGCAACACTTCGGAATCCACCTGGTTCTTGGAACAGCCCAGGGTAACGATATTGATCCGTGTGGACCTATTACCTTTGGTTTTCATCTTTAAAGCTCATGCTGAAACAAAAAGCCTCCCCTATAAATTCAATCGCAGCGGCAATTTTTGTCTTTCAGGGCCAACTCGTTGAAAGGAGGCAAAAATACGAAAAATATGCGGGCGTTGAATTTGGCCTTATCGCCCATCCTATATCTTTACGCTGGAATGACTTCAATCGCAAAAACAAGCGCCTGTTTCCTTATTGTGCTGTTGTTGACGGCTACATGCCTCGATGAACCGGACTGTTTCCATTTGAACAACAACTTTGTGGGGATTTCTTTCAAGAAACTGGAAGACAGCAGCACGGACACGATGGTTGTGACAGGGCTTGCGACACTTGAATCAGCCCTGCGCTTCGCCGACGATACTTCTTTCTCACGTGTAACGCTGCCGTTAGACTATTTTGGCGACAAAACGACCTACCTGTTTGGTACGGCAGAGGGTGTCGAGTCGCTTCAGTTGGAGTATGTCTCGCGCGCACAGTTTGTCTCTGAAAACTGCGGAGAAAAATTTGTACTGTCGGGTTTGCGTGTCGGTCGGCATACCTTTGATTCGGTACGACTTGTTCACGACACGCCCTCCAACCAAGGAGGTATTATCCACATCGAGATTTTTCAATGATGAGAAAGTCGTGTTCTCTACTTCTTCTGTTGGTATCAGCGCTTTTGCCCGGAATAGCGGCCGCTCAGGACACGCTGCAACAGGACTCGGCTCGAAACAAGTACCTGCCTACCGGCATTCGCATCGGAACCGATGTCATTCATTTGGTGAAAAGCCAGACACAAGACAACTTCAACGGATGGGAACTCGTGGGCGAGGTAGACTTCGACCGCTATAGTCTGGCGGTTGAACACGGCGTTTGGGGGAGGGATCTGGTAGCGGACTCTGCGGCATACGCCAACAACGGAAGATTCTGGCGCATCGGTATTGATGTAAACTTCCTGCAGAACGATCCCGACCGCAATGTGTTCTTCCTCGGTGCGCGATATGGGCGATCCGTATTTTCCGAGGCCATGTCGATTGATCGCTTCGATCCGATATGGGGACAACACGCCGACAATTTTTACAACTCGGATACCCACGCCCGGTGGATTGAACTGACCGCGGGTCTGCGGGTAAAGATCTGGAAGATATTCTGGCTGGGCTACACCGGCCGGTTCAAGTTCGCTTTGTCGACAACGGGCGTTGAAGACATGTTGCCCTATGACATCCCCGGTTATGGCATCACCAACAAGGAAACCACCTGGGGATTTAACTATTATCTAATGGTGCGGATTCCATTGAGGAAGGCGCCGCCAGTTCCCTCGAAAAAGAAATAGCAGGCTTCTCTGGTATAACAATGCACACAGAGAATTTTTAGCACAACCTCAAGAGCCCACCTCCGACCAAAAAACCTCTGTGAACTCTGTGTCCTCCGTGTCCTCTGTGTTAATGGATTTCGAAACAGCGGCTTGTGGGTAACACAGAGGACTCAGAGAAATGCACACAGCGTTACACAGAGAATTTTTAGCAC
>CAYMWA010000212.1:1518-5216 GCA_964393795.1 uncultured Roseivirgaceae bacterium | reverse complement strand
TGCATGGGAGCTGGTGCAGATTGGTAACGGCGGATCTCCGATTGAAACGCCGGAAGGGTGGTTGATCGTCACCCATGGCGTTGGGCCGATGCGTAAGTATTGCCTCGGTGCCAGCCTGTTCGACCTGGATGATCCCACCAAAGAAATCGGACGGCTGAAAGATCCTTTGCTGATGCCCAATGAAGGAGAACGGCATGGCTATGTGCCGAATGTGGTGTACACGTGCGGATCGATGATCCATGGCGAGCGACTCGTGATTCCGTTTGCTGTATCCGACTACTCCAGCTCGTTTGCATCCGTCTCACTGCGCGAGCTACTCGACGCGATCAAGGGCTAGTCGGCGCCACAATTTTTTCGTATAGCCGAAGGTAGTGCCGCGCCATGGTGTCGGCACTGAATCGCCGAAGTGCATGCGCGCGACACGATTCACGGCTGACCTGTGCGAGGCGTCCCACTGCTTCGACAGCAGCATCGGCCGTCTGCACCAGGAAACCTGTCTTGCCATCGTCAATTAATTCCTTCATTGACCCGCGGTTGTAGGCGATGACCGGTGTGCCACACATCATGGCTTCGGCAACGCTGAGGCCGAACGGTTCTTCAAAGCTGATGGGATGCAGCAATGCTATGGCGTTTCCAAGAAATTCGGCACGCGCTTCCGGTCCGACGTTGCCTTTGTATACAACAGTCGTGTCATTCAGGTGCGGCACCACCTGTTCATTGAAATAGTGTTCATCCTGAACCAGGCCGCAGAGTATCAACTTCTTTCCCGCGGCAGCGGCGATGCGGATCGCTTCATGCGCACCTTTGTCCGGATGAATCCTTCCGAAATACAACAGGTAGTCACCCCGTCCCCCGCCAAAAGGGAAGAGCGACTCGTCGATACCGTTATACACTGTATCGAGGTAGGTAAGGGAAGGATGGCGGTCACTGTTGCTGATGGAAACGTAGGCTGTGTGCGCATTATATTTCCGATATACCGGAAGAATTTGCGGTGAGGAAAAGCCGTGAATCGTCGTGATCATCGGCGTATCAATCAATCGCGCGTATGTAAGGGGAAGAAAATCGAAGTGATTGTGGACGACGGAAAATTCGGATGCGCGCTCCATCAGGTGGGAAATGTGCAGGCACTCCCAAACTTTCGCATCACCGCCGACTTCACCAAGAGGATCGGGGCACACCGCTTCGAGCTTCGCCGCCGTCAGGGAATCGCCCGTTGCAAACAGCGTGACGTCCACCCCGAGCTTGACCAATCCCTCCGTCAGGACAGACGCCACCTGTTCCCAAGGCCCGTATTGCCGGGGAGGTGTTCGCCACGTTATCGGCGCGAGTACCGCGACCCTCATTTGTCAAGCGTGGCTGCTACCACCACATGAGATATCCAGTAGGCGAGCGTGCTCTCCGCCCCTTCGTTCAGGTTGACACCTTCGCTGTGCAGCCCATCGGCGCATCCACCGGTGGCGGGATCATACAAGGGAATTCCCAGGTCGTTCTTTCCCAAAAACCACTGGAAGCTGTCGCACATTCGCTCGTAATAGCGCTGTTCACCTGTCAAGATGTACGCCTGACGATAGAGCAGAACAAGACACATCACATCGACACCCTGCTGGTCAAAACGGGCCGGTTCACCGCCGCGCTTAAGCCATCCGTTGTTTCCTATCGGGCGGGCGACGCCATCAAAAAACACCTTGGATTCCAGGAACGCCATCGACTCCAGGGCGGTCGTTAAATACCGCTCTTCTTTTGATACTTCGTACGCATGGAGCAAAGCGAGCGGAATGATCGCATTGTCATAGGTCATCACCGGTTCAAACCAGTGCCAGTCATCGCCCTTGTTGTCTTGATACATCTTCACGATCCTGTCGGCGATACGCATCACGGCGTTGCGTTTCAAGTCATCCGGATATTGATGTTTGATCACCTGACAGGTTCCGATGATACTGCTCGCCATCGCGCGGATCGAAATAAGCGATTCGATGTTCGGATAGGCCTTCGCGAAAATTTCCCTGCCCGTGCGGACCAACATGGGCGAAGTACCTTCATTGATCAGGTAGCCCAGTGCCATTATCGTGCGACCGAACGAGTCTTCCGAACCGCGCACTTCGGGGGTGTGCTTGTCATAATGCATGAAGTTTCGGAAGTAGCCATCTTCCGTCTGCATGTAGTGGATAAAGCTCAGGTAAATCGGCATCAGCTGGCGTGCCGTTTCATTTTGTTGATACCGCTCGGCCCAGACCGCCAACAGGAGCGCGCGCGCATTATCATCAATGCAATACCCTTCCTTCCGATTCGGAATGCTAAAGACCGCGTGCTGGATAATGCCCGTTTGATCCGTCAAGCTGCTGATGTGACGGAAATCGGTTTCGGGCATCATATCCGCCGTGAAAACACGTGGAAGTGCTAGTGCTGCTTCGGTTTTCATATTCAGGATTTCGATGTCATAAATTCCGACTCCATTTCGACGGGGCGTTCGAGAATTTCATTCAGCAGCGCTATGTGTTTACCCGCGACAGTCGGCCATGGCGTGTTTCTCGTTTTCAAAAACGCGTTGAGTTTCATTTCGCTTCTCAGCCCTTCATTCTTCAGCAGACGGATGGCATGCTCAGCGAGTTCCTGCGACGTATTCGTTGTCATCGTTACGCCCGTTTTCTCGTTGAGCATTTCGTCGGCGAGCACGAAAGAATTGGAGATAATCGCGCAGCCTGCGCTCATCGCATAGAGAAACGTTCCGCTGACGGCCTGGTTGGGGTCTTTGGAGGTAAACAAATAGATGTCAGTCAACGCCAGGTATTCCATGAGCCTCTCCGTTGGGATGTATTCGTTCACCAGTCGCACGTTGTCCTCCAGCTGATATTCTTCGATGAGTCCCTGAAGATAGTCTCGGTATTTTTCTCCTTCGTGCTTTAACAGGTTGGGGTGTGTCAGTCCGAGCACCACATAAACCGCATCGGGGAACCGCTTGCTGATTTCGCGCATGGCCTCGATACCGGTTTCGATTCCTTTGTTAGGACTCAGCAAACCGAACGTCGTCAGTACCTTCTTACCTTCGAGGTCGTATTTACGCTTGAGCATCCCCGCGCTCTCCTTGCTGGGAGCGTGGGTACCATGGGGAATGATGGTAATCTTGTCGGGATCAACCGCGTATTCCTCTCTGAGCAACCGGGCGGAGTGATGGGTCATGACAAGCACTTTTTCCGCCAATGCGCCGATTTTCTGAACAACCTTGAGTCGTTTTTCGTCCGGCTGCGGAAGCACGGTATGAAAACGAATGACAAAGGGTTTCTCAAGGAGTTCGAGGAAGCTCAGCAGGTATTCACCATAATGCCCGCCAAAGAGGCCGAACTCATGCTCGATCACGACGAGATCAATAGAGGGGTTTTGGTTCACGCTACCCGCCGCCTCAACGTAGGCGCCCAGTTGTTCACTGTCGAGCACCATCGAGACGGGTGCTTCGTAGGTATCGGGAGCGTCTTTCTTGTTCAGTGCGCAAACCTGGAACAGAAGATCATGGTCTGTTCTCTGCGCAATCGCATTAGTCAGGTCTTGTGTAAAACTTGCAATTCCACACTTTACGGGAGGATACGTGCTTACGAAGAGAATTCCTTTTGATTGATCTGTTCTGGTCATTTGCATTTTAAATTGGTTTACGTGGTTAATACTAACAATTTCGGGCCCGCTGACAAGCGGCTACGGAACAAGCA
>CAYMWA010000212.1:0-1418 GCA_964393795.1 uncultured Roseivirgaceae bacterium | reverse complement strand
AGAACGCTTTGGAGCTATTTTTGTTTACCTTTCGGGCAAAACGGCATGTGGTAGATGAAGAAACTTGACAAGCTCATTCTCACTTCTTTTATAGGGCCATTTATCATGACTTTCATGGTCGTGGTCTTTATCCTGCTTACGCAGCACATGCTTAAGTACTTTGACGACATCATTGGCAAGGACCTGGGGTGGGATGTGTTGAGTCAATTGCTTTTCTACTTCGCCATCTTTATGACGCCGGTCGCTATGCCGTTGGCCGTGCTCTTGAGTTCACTGATCACGTTCGGCAACCTCGGGGAACATTTTGAACTCACCGCGATCAAGAGTGCCGGTATCTCCCTGCTCCGCACCATCAGACCGATATTCTTTTTCGTAGTGGCCCTGACCGGCGTTGCCTTCTACGTCAATAACAACCTGGTGCCGAAGGCGGCACTTGAAGCCTACAGCCTGCTGTACGATATCAAACAGAAGAAGCCGGCGCTTGATTTGCGGGAAGGCGCTTTCTATAATGGCTTGCCCGACATCAGCATCAAGGTCGATAAGAAATACCCCGACGGCATTACCCTCGAAGACATCATCGTTTACGATCACCGGAAAAATGACGGCAATAAAAAGGTCACCATCGCTGATTCCGGAAGAATGTCGACCATCCTTAACGAGCGATACCTGAAGTTCGAATTGTTCAACGGCTACGACTACACCGAAGGGACGGGCGGTGAGGTGGAACTAACGGGCAAGCGACATAACAACACCAAGAAGGCGACCTTCACCCGCAGCAAGTTCGACAAGACGGAGGTGGTGTTTGACCTCTCTTCTTTCAAGCTTTCGCGCACGGACAAAAAGTGGTTCGAGACAAACCGCATCATGCGTAATCTCTCCGAACTCAATTCCGATATCGATTCGATCAACCGACAGGTACTCCAGCAGGAACTCAACCACTACCTGTATAAGCAGACGTACTTCAATTTCTACAACAAGGACTCCATTACGATGCCCGACTATCTTTGGAAATTCAAGCAGGTGCGCGACTCCATCAACCGGTACAAGTACATGCCCAAGGAACAGTTGGAGCGGGAGCGGGCAATGCCGCCTGACAACCCGCCGACGAATCCCATTGTAATATCCGAGCGTTCAACCAGCGGTGCGGAGCGACGTAAAAAGCGGGAAACGACGGCCGATGTGAGTGTCAAGCCGGTGCCCAAGGTCACCGAGGCGGACCGAGATGCTTTGGATACCGCGGTGATGGCGATGGAGTCAGCGGCGCTGAAACGGCAGGCGGACTCTATCCAGCACAGGCGTGACTCGGTTTTTCAAGCGAATATTGACAGCCTTTACGCGCTGACCCCCAATCGCGACGTAGTGCAGGCCGCTACCAATATGGCGCGGCAGGTCAAAAGCCAGATCCTGAACAACAATGC
>CAYMWA010000211.1:0-5244 GCA_964393795.1 uncultured Roseivirgaceae bacterium | reverse complement strand
ATTGCGAAATGGCAATGACCACATCGCCTTCGCGAATAACAGGATTGCGGTAACGAAACTCGGAAGCGTATTCTACCTCCACTGGTATACGGCAGAACTCTTCGAAAAAGTATTCGGCAACCAGTCCTGCATGCCACGATGTACCACAAGCCACGATCAATATCCGGTCAGCATTTACGAGCTTGTTAACATACTCGTGCAGTCCGCCTAGTACCAGATGTCCCGACTGTGCATCAAGTCGGCCGCGCATGCAGTCGCTGATGGATTTCGGCTGCTCGAAAATTTCCTTGAGCATGAAGTGGTCGAACCCGCCTTTCTCAATTGCTTCGAGTTCCAGGTCAACACGCTGAATGTAGGGGGTCAACGGCAGGTTTGCTGTATTTCGTACGCTCAGTTCATTGTCTCTGATAACGGCCACCTCCTGGTCATTCAGGTAGACGACTTCTTTCGTGTATTCGACAATGGGCGTCGCATCCGAAGCAAGGAAAAATTCGTCCTGGCCGATGCCGATCACGAGTGGGCTGCCTTTCCGCGCGGCAACGAGCAAGTCGGGCTCATCGGCTGACATCACTACGATCGCATAGGCGCCGACGACCCTGGTAAGTGCGAGCCGCACCGCTTCCTCAAGGGAACAATCTTCTTCTTCTTTGACTTCTTCAATAAAGTGAATAAACACTTCCGTGTCTGTTTCACTTTCAAAATGGTGTCCTTTGCTGATGAGGTCCTTTTTTAGCGACGAATAGTTTTCGATGATGCCGTTGTGGATGATCGCGAGCTTTCCCGACCCCGAGAAATGCGGGTGGGCGTTCACGTCATTCGGCTCGCCATGAGTGGCCCAGCGTGTATGCCCGATGCCAATATGGCTGCGGAGCGACGCACCATTGAGCGACTTTTCCAGTTCAACAACTTTACCTTTCTTTTTGTAGATGTTAAGCCCTCCGTTGAGCAACGCAATGCCAGCACTATCGTAGCCACGATATTCGAGGCGCTTAAGTCCTTTGATAATAACATCGCTTGCTTCGCGGTGGCCGAGGTAGGCAACAATTCCGCACATAGACTAGAGTTGGGGTTGAGTGGGACGAGTATAGTATACGCGCAACTTTATGTTTTGTTGTTGGAAAATCAACCGGTTCACTGATTTGCCGATCTGAGGGCTTTCGGGAAAAATTGCGAAATACCGAAAACGTTCAAGGTTCTCGTTATCGACCGACAGTTGTTGCGCAAAGAGCGTAAGAAAGCCATTGAAATACGCGTTGTCTCCTGACTTCGAGATCGTGAAGATTCCCTGACCGGAAACCGGCGTAAACATGCCACCAGTAATGGTAAGTTGACCGCCATAAGCTCCAAGTGAAAGGCTGTCTGCATAGTATTGGGCAGGATTTGTCTTACGGTCTGCCAGTCGCCGAAGGTAGCCCTGGTCCGATATCGCACGAAGCGAAAGTGCATCCACGGGATCAAAGGCAGACGTGCCTTCGGGCGCGCCGAGGAACAATTCCGCCTCGTTGATGATCAGCGCGGTATTGGTGTCCGCATCGATGAAATTGTACAAATTGCTTAAATCGAGCCGAGTCAGCACGCCCGTGCCCGCTTGAACATAACGGAGATCGTTGTCGGGGGTGACAGGCTGGGCGTAACCGGGAAGGGCCTCCAGCGGAGTGCCCGAGCGGTCCGCTTCAATGCCGTTGTAGCTCGTCATTCCCGAGAAAGCCAGGTGCAATTGCAGACTGTCATCTTCCGAGTCGTGGTAGTGCAGCGTTATCCGTGACGCCGTTGCCGTTTGGCTAAATCCAAAAATCTTGTCAGCGGCCTGGGTGACAATCGCGATTCCTTTGAACTGCTTGACAAACTCGCGTGCGCGCACAAACGCAGAATCTGCCGCGGTCGTGCCATCCCTGTACTGCCTTGCACTGTTGAATATTCTTTCTCCAAACGCCAGATCTAGCGGCATCCGAATGGTAATGGTGGTATCCAACCGGTCTTTAGTGTATTTCTTAAAGTCCTCAGGCGAGTAGGAAAAAGTCTTTGATCCCAGCGGTGTGGGGTTATAGGGCGTTGTCGTTTTATTGAACAGGTAGTTGATGCTGTCGTACTGCAGCTCCTTTTCAAGCTCGTGGATGCTAATCGTCTGGGGTGTAATCGATGTGCTGCCGTAGGTATAGAAATCGAAGCGCAGTTGCAGGGAAACAGAATCCAACGTAGCGGTTTCCTTCAACAGCGTTTTTGCAGTTTGGGTTGTAAAGAACTGGGTGTAGGCGGTCGCTGTAACTTGACCAAATTGCGGATCGGTGTAGTGGCCCGCGAGCAGCCGGCGCGTTTCGTCCTGCGTCTCCAGGTTATTGGAGGTGCGCAGCGAGTCCATCAGGAAGACATCGCTTTGGATGGGGATGTCTACGTAATTGACTTTGAACTGTTTGTTGGGGTTTCTGAATCCCAGAATACTGGTCTCATCTTCACACGAAAAAAAAAATAGGGCAACTGCCAGGATGGCCAGTTGCCCCAATATCCTAGCCCACAAGTTCATTATAGAGATTGTAGTAAGATTCGGTGTAGTTTTCAGTTTCGATCGTTTCAATCTTCTTCTCTTTGATCTTTTTAAACAGGCCTTCGAGCTTTTTATTGTCTCCGGCCACGATCACTGCATCAGAAAATTCAACACCGAGCTTGATGAAGCCCTCAAAATCGGCAGTTTTCAGGTTGCCGAGCATGTTGTCTTCAATGTCCATCATCTTCACTTTGTCCAGCAGCGTTTCGTTGAATTTGTGGCTGAAGGCATTGTTATAGATGGTAAAGACGGTTTTTGCGTTTTTGAACAACGGATCGTTCTTGTAGGTCGTCTTCAGATAGAGCGGAATAAAGCTCGTGATCCAGTCGTTGCAATGAACGATATCAGGCGCCCAGCCCAGTTTGCGGACAGTTTCGATTACACCTTTACAGAAAAAGATCGCACGTTCGTCGTTATCTTCGTAGAAGTTGTTTTCCTTGTCATGGAAGACCGATTTACGATGGAAATAGTCTTCATTATCGATAAAGTACACCTGAAGTTTGGCGTTGGGAATGGAGGCCACCTTGATAATCAGCGGTTTTTCCTCGTCACCTACTGCGATGTTAATTCCCGAAAGCCTTACTACTTCATGTAACCGGTTCTTACGTTCATTGATAATTCCAAACCGCGGCACCAGAATCCGGATCTCCATTCCACGCTCCTGCATCGCTTGAGGCAGTTTCCGCACAAAATCTGCTACCTCTGAGGTTTGAAGAAATGGGTTGATCTCACTGGCTACATAAAGAATTCGGATTTTCGACATATTATTAAGATTTGATTAGAACGGAATTTTGGAGCGACAAAAGTACGAAAAAAAACCCCGATTTTCAATTAATTTTCAGTTTTCCCTATATCTTTGCGACCTTTTATAAAAAGCGGCCTTCGATGGAAATTTTCACACAAATTGCCCCTTTAAAGGCCTTTCTAAAGGATTTTCGATGTCAGGGCAAGTCGATCGGCCTCGTTCCCACCATGGGCGCCCTGCATCCCGGACACCTATCGCTCATCAAAGCGGCAAAAAGCCAAAACGACGTTACGGTCGGCAGCATTTTTGTCAATCCCATCCAGTTCAATAACGAAAACGACCTGTTGAAATATCCGCGAACACTCGAAGAAGACACGAAATTGCTCGAATCAGAAGGGTGTGATGTACTTTTCAGTCCCGAGCGCCGGGAAATGTATCCTGAAAAGTCGACTCTGACCATGGATTTTGGTAATCTTGACAAAATTATGGAGGGGCAATTCAGGCCGGGCCATTTTAGCGGAGTGGCATTAATTGTGTCCAAGCTTTTCAACATTGTATTGCCGGATCGCGCCTACTTCGGACAAAAAGACTGGCAGCAATTTGCTATCATCAGAAAATTGACAGAGGAACTGGATTTCGACATTGCGTTGCACAGCGTTCCAACGATCCGTGAACCCGACGGACTTGCCCGCTCGTCGCGGAACATGAGACTGAGTGCAGACGACAGGAAAAAGGCAAATGTGTTTTACCAGGCATTGGTAACGGCAAAAACCGCGCTCGCTAATGGCGAACGCCTCGCTACTGTGAAGTCCGAAACAACTCGGTACGTGTCAGAAGTCCCCGGCGTCAGGCTTGAGTATTTCGAAATGGCTGATAGCAAAGACTTAAACCTTATTGAAAACGTTGAGCAATCAACAAAACCGATCTTGTGTATCGCCGGATATGTAGGGGAGGTCAGGCTGATTGATAATATGTTCGTTTATTAGAAATTGGGCACTTATTGGGGATTGGGCACTGGGCACTGGGCATTGGGCATTGGGGATTAGTTACTAGTCATTGGTCATTAGTCATTGGTTATTGGGGATTGGGCATTAGGAATTAGTTATTAGTCAGTGGTCATTAGTTATTGGGGATTGGTCAGTGGTTATTGGGGATTGGGGATTAGGACAGGAGAAAATGGGGCGGAAACCCGAGGCAACATTTCCCGGATTGTCAATTGTCAACTGTCAATTGTCAACTGAGCGTAGCAAGGCGCGAGGCACTAAATTCGTAATTCAACATTCGTAATTCGTAAAGTGAGGATAGAAGTACTTAAATCAAAAATTCACCGGGCGCGCATCACGGAGGCGGAGTTGCATTACGTGGGCAGCGTCGCCATTGACGAAGACCTCATGGATGCGGCGAACCTGATCGAGGGCGAGAAGGTACAGATTGTGAACGTCAACAACGGTGAGCGAATTGAGACCTACGTCATCAAGGGTGAACGGGGGTCCGGCACGGTGTGCCTCAACGGTCCGGCCGCACGCAAGGCCCAGGTGGGCGACATCGTTATCATCATCTCGTATGCGTCGATGAAGCTATCCAAGGCAAAAGAATTTAAACCCACCATTGTCTTCCCCACCCCTGAGAACAAGCTCCCGTAACGTTACGCAACCCATGCTCCCGTGTCCCGTCGCTTAAAAAGCTTTATTCAATACACGATCATCTTCGTGATTACGGGATTCCTGATCTGGTTTTCACTGAAAGGACTTGCCGGCGAAGACAAGGGCGCTTATTTGCTGCACACCTGGGAAAGCGCCGATAAAGGCTGGTTGATGGCCATGCTTGTCATCGCGATGATCAGCCACGTACTCCGCGCTGAGCGCTGGCGAATGCTTCTCGAACCTTCTGGTTACAAAAGTCGGTTGAGCTACAGCTTCCTGTCGCTGATGGTCGGCTACCTGGTCAATATGGTGAT
>CAYMWA010000210.1:0-5285 GCA_964393795.1 uncultured Roseivirgaceae bacterium | reverse complement strand
ATCGCATATCGCGATATGCGATATTTTCGGATGATCATCGAAAAGCGCTTTCGTATGTACCGCCAAAAGGGCCTAAAACATTCAGGTTGCGCTTAAGAGCGCATGATAACGCGCGCATCCGTTTGCCCGAAAGCGTATCTCATGACTGCGCTCGTGCGGTGCAAACCGGCTGGACGCTATCTTCTACACCGGGTTGGCACCCGGTGCTATTCGTATTGAACCCTTATCAGGGTTCTGAGCAGGTTGCATCTCAACCCGGGGTTGAATATGAATAGCCCTTATGTTCAACGCTAACTTTTTACGATTACTCGGCTTGGTCCCGGGAGGATCTTGCCGGCGCAGGGTTGATGGCAGATGTGCACACCGTTCGTGGCGAGCATGCGCAGATTAACGTTCTGACGCAACCCCGAAGGGGTTGAATATGAATAGCCCGAGGTGAAAACCTCGGGATCAACGATGAAATTGTCGTGTAACCCCGAAGGGGTTGAATGCAGCTTTGTTCATGGCTGCAGTCTTTTACATTCATCGATTCTTTTTCAATGTTGATACTCGCGCGCCATGACATCGCGAAAACCGAACCGTCCGAACACCAAAATCGCGACCTGAGCTAAGATAAGTTTGCCCTGCAGTAGGGGTATTACGGTCCACGATTGTCTCTGAACCAAACAGCGATAATCAAGACTTCATGAAACTCCTAACTTTCGCCTTCATGGCGGTAATGGCGACGCCCGTAATGCCCGCGGCTGCCCAGCAAATCACTCAGACGATCCGCGGTACAATCGTTGACCAGGATAGCCAGGCGCCGCTGCCCGGGGCATCAGTGGTGGTGGCAGACTCCGAGCCGTTTATCGGAACTGTTACTGAAGTCGATGGTACCTTCAGGCTCACGGGCGTACCCATAGGCCGGGTCACGCTCAAAGTGACGTTTATGGGGTATGAGGAAAGAATTATTCCCAACCTCCTGATTACGTCGGCAAAAGAGGAGTTGCTAAACATTGCGCTGACTGAGTCCCTCCATACACTCGAAGAAATTACCGTCAATGCTGATCAGCAAAAAGGAATGGTACTGAACGAAATGGCCATTGTCAGTGCCCATACCTTCTCCGTTGAGGAGACCCAGCGCTTCGCGGGATCTTTCGATGACCCGGCAAGGATGGTGGCCGGCTTTGCGGGCGTGGTGGGTGATCCCGAAGGAAACAACGACATCATCGTTCGGGGAAACTCCCCTAAAGGCATTTTGTGGAGACTGGAAGGGATTGCCATTCCAAACCCCAACCACTTCGCGGGTGAAGGCTCCACCGGTGGCCCCATCAACGCACTGAGCAGCAAAATGCTCAGCAACTCCGACTTTTTTACGGGCGCTTTTGCAGCGGAGTACGGTGATGCCACTTCTGGTGTGTTCGATATAAAACTGAAAAACGGCAACAACGAACAACGCGAATATACTGCCTCCCTAAGTACGCTGGGTGTGGATATGACCGCCGAAGGGCCATTTAAGAAAGGGTCAAAAGCATCTTACATTGCCAACTATCGCTATTCTGCACTTGACCTTCTGGACAAGGCAGGCGTCGTAGACTTCGGAGGTGTGCCGCGCTATCAGGACATGTCGTTCAAAATCTCTTTGCCCGTGAGCGGCAAGCACTTCTTTTCGGTCTTCGGATTAGCGGGACTAAGTGGCATCGATACAGAAGATACCGATGAACATGACGAGAACATGATCATCGGCAGATTCAGCGGAAAAAATAAGTTGGGTGTGCTTGGGTTGTCGCACACGTACCAGATCAACACGAATATATTTCTAAAAAGTACCCTTGCCGCAACCGGGTCCGGCAATTCGTACAGGTATGAAGTGCCCGATGCAAATGATCAATTCTACGGCATTGAAGATGGCAGTTTCACTAAGTCTTCGCTCATCACCTCCTCTACCTTTAATTACAAGCTCAGCGCAAAACACAAAGTCGAATCCGGCATCATTTTGACGCGCCTGAACTTTAACATGCGTTCGGACGAGTGGAACTTCGATCGTGACCAAATGATGAATGAACTTTCGGAAAACGGAAGCGCAACCACTTTCCAGGCTTTTGCCAGCTGGAAATACAGGCTGACGGAGAACCTCACGATGATTAACGGGTTGCACTATCTTCGGTTTTCCCTGAACAACCGGCAATCCATCGAACCTCGTCTCGCAGTACAATGGCAGGCGACTGAGCGGCAATCGTTTAATGTTGGTGTGGGATTGCACAGTAAATTGGAAGGCGTGTCTACCTACCTGGCGAAGCACTACAACGAAAATGGCGGGTTCACGCAACCTAACCGCAACCTGGAGATTGCGAAGGCTGCTCATTTCGTCTTAGGCTATGACAACCGAATTGCCCCCAACACCCATCTAAAAATAGAAACCTACTACCAGCACCTGTACGACGTGCCGGTAGAAAATTCAACCAGCAGCAATTTCTCTTTGCTAAACACGACCGAAGGATACACGACGCGACAACTGGTCAACGATGGAACGGGAAAGAACTATGGGGTCGAAGTGACGCTGGAGCGATACCTGTACAACGGGCTCTATTACATGGGTACAGCCTCCCTGTTCCGGTCACTGTACACCGCCAAGGATGGCATTGAAAGAAAATCAGCCTTCGATAACAACTATGTTGCCAACCTCATTGGAGGAAAAGAATTTCAGGTGGGCAACCCCTCCAAGAACAAAATGTTTTTCATCAACACAAAGATCGTCTTGATTGGTGGTAAGCGCTATTCGCCGATTGATCTTGAGGCCTCCATCGCTGCGGGCCATGAAATCACCAATGAACAGGAACCCTTTTCAGCCAAAGGCGACAACATCTTCAGAACAGATTTTTCCATAGGCCTCAGAAAAAACCGGAAAAATACTACGACAGAATGGAAGGTCGATGTGCAGAACATTCTCAACAACCAGACCGTGTTGGGCGAGAGCTACATCGATGCTACCCATTCGATCTTGAAACGCACACAGCTTGGCCTGCTTCCGACGATAAGTTATAAGATCAGCTTTTAACCCCTGAAGCAGGTCTCCTTCGTCGACCGCTTCAGGGGTGAACCCTCGACCGACGAAGGAGGGAACATCCTGAAGCGATCGACGCGGAAGACGTGCCACTCATCCTGAAGCGATCGACGAAAGGAGATCTGCTTCAGGATGATCGACGCAGGAGATCTGCTTCAGGACGGGCCATCCTGAAGCGATCGACGCAGGAGATCTTCTTCAGGATGCTTTTTCCTCACCTCTTCATACAACGCTTCCTTGAACACGTCCATGTTCTCTTTCGTGGTCGCTGACATGAACACAATCTTTACAAAGCCATGCTCCCGGTAGTAGCCTTTCATTTCGGCAAGGTTGGCGTCGGGATTTTGCGTTTTGAACAGGTCGACTTTGTTCAGCACGAGAATCGTCGGAATATCCGCCGCGCCGATCTCCGCCAGGGTGCTGCTCACGACCTCGATCTGGTGGTCGTGAAAAGGATGCGAAACATCCACGACGTGCACCAGAATGTCTGCTTCACGCACTTCGTCGAGTGTGGACTTGAAGGACTCAATCAGGTGATGGGGCAGCTTGCGGATAAACCCGACTGTGTCTGACAGCAGAAACGGAATCGATCCCAACGAGACTTTGCGCACCGTAGCATCGACAGTGGCAAACAGTTTGTTCTCCGCCAGCACCTCGGATTTCGACAGTGCGTTCATCAACGTCGACTTGCCCACGTTCGTATAGCCCACCAGCGCCACGCGTACGATATTGGTTCGCGACTTGCGCTGTGTCGCGCGTTGTCTTTCGATCTTTTGCAACCGCTCCTTCAGCAGGCTGATCTGATTGCGGATGTTGCGTCTGTCGGTCTCAATTTCGCGTTCCCCAGCTCCGCCCCTGGTGCCGGTGCCACCGCGTTGGCGTTCAAGGTGCGTCCACATCCGGGTGAGCCGTGGCAACAGGTACTGGTATCGCGCCAGTTCCACCTGTGTCTTCGCCTGGGCCGTTTGCGCACGCCACAGAAAAATATCCAGTATCAGCAGACTTCGGTCGTAAATCCTGACCTCCGGACCTTCCCGGTCTTTGGGGTTCAGTTCGCGCTCAAGGTTGCGCAACTGCGAAGGGCTCAAGTCCTCATCGAAAATCACGTTTCTCACCTCGTTACTATGCACGTAGTCGCGAATCTCCACCAACTTACCCTTGCCGATGAAAGTGCGCGGATCTGGTTGCGGCAGGTTCTGAACAAAACGTCTTACCGTCGTAATGCCAGCCGTCTCAGCAAGGAAGGCCAGTTCGTCAAGATGTTCGTTCGTCACCTCTTCTTTGCGCGCTCCGCCGAGGGCAACCAGGATGGCTGTATTTAGCGATTCCTCCATTAAAGATGTTTAATATTCTGTCGGACAATCTTAACACATTATTTTCATTCCGGGTTTTTTTAACTGCCGGTTACATTAATTATCTTTACCAGGTTAAACGCGAGAAGATTCGAACCAACCTTTATTACACACCCTCAATAGAGGCAGGAGAATTCTCATAATTGGTGCCCCCATGAGAATTGCCGTTGTGCTAAATACTTCCTGGAATATTTACAATTTCAGGATGTGTCTGATCCGGACGCTTGTTTCGGCAGGTCACGAAGTACATACCGTTGCCCCAAACGACCATTTCACATCCTACCTGACAGCCGAAGGCTGCATACACCACAACGTAAGGATGGACAGTCGAGGTGCCAACCCATTGAAAGACGCCGCCCTTACGGCGGAGCTGTTTTTCATCTACAGGCGGATCAAACCGGACATCATCCTACACTACACCATTAAGCCGAACATCTACGGTACGCTGGCAGCAAGCCTGCTTCGCATTCCCGTGATCAATAATGTATGTGGTCTCGGAACGGTTTTCCTCAAGGACAACCTCGTGTCAAAGATCGCCGTCCTCTTGTACAAAATGAGCTTCCGGTTCGCCCATAAAGTCTTCTTCCAGAACCCTGACGACCTGAAGCTGTTTGTGGAACGTCGAATGGCACCTCCTATGGCGGTCGACCTCGTTCCCGGTTCGGGGATCGACCTGCGCCGGTTTCAATCCTTACCCTTCCGTCGCAACAAGGTATTCGTCTTTCTGCTTATTTCACGACTCATTACCGACAAGGGCATACTCGATTATATCGAGGCCGTAAAGACGCTCCGAAAGGAAGGCTTCCAGGCGCGCTTCCAGATACTCGGGCCTTTGGATCCCGCCCACAAACGCGGCATCAAGCCCAGTGTTATTCGCGAGTGGATCGAGA
>CAYMWA010000209.1:0-5399 GCA_964393795.1 uncultured Roseivirgaceae bacterium | reverse complement strand
TTGACAATCGGGGTCCGCCAACAGCCAACAGCCAACCGCCAATCACCAACCGCCAATCACACTATTTATACACAATAACGTAAAACCCGAGCCACAAAAAGAAAAGCAGGATATAGGAGCAGGCAACAATGAGCCAGACAATAGAGCGTTCTTTACGCGTGTAGTGATGGATCCCGGCGACAAGCATAAACCAGTAGGCGACCTCAAAAAGGTTCAGGGCCCGAAGCGGGTAAGCCCATTTCCTGTCGAGCGAGTAATAGTCGAAAAAATGCATGAGCGACAGCGGATAAAAGGCGCGGATCTCGTGGTAATCGGGATCGGTTTGGATCGTCATAAACCAGATGATTTTCAGCACTTCCGGAATAAGGAAAATAAATTCAGCGCCCATAACCACGCTCCAGCACTGTGAAAAAGTGACGCGATAGCCATACATGAAGCAGCCGACCCATATCACAAAGGCGATCACCGTGAATTTCCACAGATAAACAAAGGGAATGGAAAAGAACTTGATCCCGTTCAGTATGCGGAGGACGGCGCCTTCGGGCCGGTCCTGGAGAAACTCAAAAGCGGCCGTTTCATTTTCGATAAAGGCGATTTTTATGTAGAGCAATGCCAATGTACTCAGGCAGAGCACAATGAAAACCAGTCTTTTGTCGGCAGCAAATAAAGATTTAGTTTCGCCTTCGTTCGGAGAATTTACCAAGCTTATTGTGCGTTTAGCGATTCATGAAGTCAGAGAGCAAATATAACAGGTTCAGCGTTTTGAAAATCAACGTTTTCCGGGCCGCACCAATGGTTTTCCTTTTTCTTTGTGGTTGGTTGCCTGTTTCAGGACAGGCCTCGGAAGTGGAGTCGGACACCACCATCATTCTCCTGTCTGACAAACGGATTCAACTGGAGTGCACGCAAGGGCTCAATGACCTTTACGATTTTAAGTTTGATCGCGCAGAAGCTGAGTTCCGCGACCTGAAGGAGCGCTACGGCTGGCATCCGTTACCCTATTTTCTGATGGGGCTGAGTGAGTGGTGGAAGATCATGCCGAATCCGAAGAACACGTCGCACGATGCGACTTTCCTCGCCTACATGGATACGACCATTCAAGTAGCCCAACGCCTGTACGACGGCTATCCGGCGTACAAAGCGGAAGCTTCCTTTTTTCTGGCAGCGGCGTATGGCTTCATGGGGCGGCTCTACTCCGACGATGAGCGGAAAAACTGGCGAAAGGCTGCCAGCGCCGGAAAAAGCGCGCTGCATTATCTCGAAGAAGGACGCGGCATGCATCATTTAAGTCCCGAGTTGCTCTTTGGCGATGCCTTATACAACTACTTTTCTGTCTGGGTGCCTGAGAACTACCCGGCCCTGCGGCCGCTGCTGTGGTTTTTTCGCAAGGGCGACAAAGAGTTGGGACTGAAACAACTCAAGGAAGTATCGTACAACGCTTTCTATACGCGCACGGAGGCGATGGTCTGGCTGATGCGGATCCTCAACAGCTATGAAAATGACCAGATGCAGGCCCTGCAGATCAGCGAGTATTTGTTTCAATCGCATCCTGATAACCCTTATTTTCACCGGTACTACGCCCGAATGCTCTACTCAGTAGGTAACTATGGGGCGGCTGAGCCGGTTTGCAAGGAGATTCTGGCGAGAATAGACAGCGGCATGCTGGGCTATGAAGCGACGAGCGGTCGGTACGCGGCCTTTTTTCTGGGACAGATCTACGAAAAAGAACGAAATCTCGATGAGGCTCGCAAGTACTATGAAATGTGCGTGAAGTTTGCCGAAGAGATTGACGCCGTTGAGTCCGGCTACTACCTGTATTCAATGATCAGCCTCGGTGAGATTCATCAAATACAGGGAAACAAGGCCGAGGCGAGGGCCTACTTCAAGCGTGTCAGAAAGGAAGCTGACCGCAGCGATGCGGCTTTCAAAGAAGCGAAGGCCCGCCTGAAACGACTTGAACGCGGAGATTAATTTGGGCACTGGGCATTGGGCATTGGGAGCGTCCCCAGAACAATGTGCGGAAACGAGATAGCAGGCACTCACGACTCACGACTCACGACTCACGACTCACGACTCGCGACTGCCGACTGCCGACTCACGCCAGGCCGCACGAACAAAAATCCATACAATGACATCAGCTAACCGATAACCACACCACTGACCCTTGGAGCTCCGCGACCTCATTGTCACCCCAATCATTATCTTCCTCGTCTACGCCGGGGCATATGTCGTGCGGCCGTGGGTCACTGATGCCGTCACCCGAAGGTACTTCTTTCCGGGCTTGACGGTCCGGATTCTTGGAGCGCTGGCCGTGGGATTCGTCTATCAGTTTTATTATGAGGGAGGGGACACGTTCGCGTATCACACGCATGGCAGCAGGCCGCTCTGGGAAGCGATTGTTGCATCGCCCGCCGACGGATTGCCGTTGCTGTTCCTCAACGGAGAATATGGTCCTGGCATCTGGAAAACCGCCAGCCAGGTTTGGTATTGGAATGATCCGCAATCCTTTTTCATCATTCGGCTCGCTACCTTTCTTGACTTGTTTACCTTTTCATCATACTCCGCCACCGCGGTCCTCTTTTCGGTCATCGCCTTTACTGGAGGATGGCTGCTGTTCCTGACATTTTATAAGCGGTACCCCGTCATGCACCGGTGGATCGCAATCGCCGTGCTGTTTGTTCCTACAGTGGTCTTCTGGGGGTCGGGCATTTTTAAAGACAATATTACCCTTGCCGCCCTGGGAGCGGCGACTTATGCGTTCAGCCGCATTTTTCTTGAGCGGAGGCCTCGCATCCTGTCGGTCGTACTTCTCGTAGTCAGTTTCTGGGTCATCTTCTCAATCAAAAAATACATCTTGATGTGTTTCCTTCCGGCCCTCTTGTTGTGGTGGGCTGTCGCGAACTTCTCAAGAATCCGGTCGCTGATGCTCCGGATCGTAGCGGCGCCAACGCTCGGTATATTGGTAATCTTTCTTGCCTACTATGCCGTGCTAAAGGTGGGGCAGGATGATCCACGTTATCAGATATCACAACTGGCCGAGACGGCGCGCATGACGGCCTACGATATTCGCTACGGCTGGGGTGCGCGTACCGGCGAAGGGTCGGGCTATACCCTGGGCGAACTCGACGGCTCATGGCAAAGCATGCTGAGACTCGCACCACAGGCGATAAACATCACCTTATTCAGACCCTATCTCTGGGAAGTGAACAGTCCGCTGATGTTGCTCTCTGCGCTTGAAGGACTGGCGTTCCTGTTCCTTACAGTACTTATACTGTGGCGAGCCCGCGGGAAGCTATTTTCCTATCTTCAAAAGCCGGACGTTTTGTTTTGCCTTGTGTTTGCGCTCGTGTTTGCTTTTGCAGTGGGCGTATCGACGTTTAATTTTGGCAGTTTGTCCCGCTATAAAATTCCGATGATGCCGTTCTACCTCCTGGCGCTGGGAATCATCCACCTTCATTCGAAGAGGGAAAGAAAATTGTCTTTGTTGGCTGATAACGAATAGTAACGTTCTACCCGCTCCCGGCCGCGCTTCCCCATGGCCAACCTTTTGTCGGGATCCAGGATCAGCGCTTCGAGGTGTGAGAACCATTCGTCAGGCGTCGTGCTCCAATATCCCTCGACATCATGTCGCACAATTTCGCAGTTGGCACCCACCGGCGACACCACTGCCGGAATTCCGATGGCCATATACTGGAGCGCTTTAAATCCACATTTGCCCTTTGTCCAGGGATCGTCGGGTAACGGCATGATCCCGATGTCGAAGCGCAAGAGATCCGCCTTTTCCGTGTCCGCGGCCCAGCGGATGAAATGATAGTTGCTGAGCGCAGGCACGGGATCCTGATCTGCGATTACGATGAAGTCGACGGCTGGATATTGACGATGGAGTGCCTGCAACGTGGGAACGAGTTGCCTGAAGTACTTCAGCGTTGAGTAGGAGCCCGTCCACCCGATCGTTACTTTGCTTTCGTGCGATGGTGTAGACCGTATTGGCGTGGCATCGGTATCGATCGTCGTTGGGTTGACGACGACCTGTGTATTGAACTGGCGCGCATATTCGGCAAGGTAGCCGTTCCCGCAACTCACCCGGTAACTCCACCTGCAGACCGACGCCACCTTGCGTCTCCACCTGAGGAATTTTTCGAAGCGTGATTCCGAGGTATTGTCCGTGAGCCAGATGGCGTCATCAAAATCGTATATGATCTTTTTTCTCAGAACTTTTGCGATCACCCATTCTATGATGGGCGGGCCAAGCGGTGTGGCTTCGCGATGGATAAAGATGAAAGTGTATTTGCGCAACCGTAATAAAAGTAGATACCGCTTGACATAACTGTGAACAATTGCGCGTATTTTTGAGACCAAATTCCCACGTTGGTAAAATGCGCGGTAGCCCTCTTCAGAGAAAAAAGGCTCTGTAGTGTAACTAACACCGTTTTTTGTCAATTGGCTCAGGTATTGTTCAAACCGAAACCGTTGGGAAGCAACCCTGTGAGGGGGATAGGGGGAGATAAAAAGGATTTTACTCACAATGGGCAAGGTAGTCGTAGATGCAAATAAAAGCAGCTTTTCGCTCAACTTAAAGGAGTTGTTCTCCTACCGTGACCTGTTTCTCATCCTCGCGTATCGCGACCTCAGAATCCGCTATGCACAAACGTTTCTCGGGCTCTCGTGGGCGTTGTTGCAGCCGCTGATCACGTTGGGAATTTTTACGCTCGTCTTTGGGCGTTTTGTCAATGTGGACACTGGCGACATCCCTTACCCGGTATTTGCCCTGTGTGGGATGGTGGCCTGGACCTACTTTTCCTTTGTGATGAATCAGTCGGGCAACTCCATCATCGGTGCGCAGGAGATGATCAAGAAGATCTATTTTCCGCGGCTCGTGATTCCATTGTCGAAGGCGCTCGTCGGACTCGTTGATTTTGTGATTGCTTTCGTGTTGCTTTTCCTTCTGTTGCTGTATTACAGGGTTCCTGTTTCTGAAAACCTGTTGATGCTTCCCTTTTTCCTCGGCCTGACCGTGTTGTCCTCATTGGCCGCGGGGATATGGTTGAGCGCGCTGAGTATCCGATATCGCGACTTCCAGCACATCACTCCATTTCTCGTGCAGGTCGGATTGTATGCCACCCCGATCGCTTATCCCGGTGAAACCGTGATCAGGACGTTGCCGGATTGGGCGGTTTTTCTTTTTTACCTTAATCCGATGGCAGGTATCGTTGAAGGATTCCGGTGGTCGATCCTGGGCACGGGAAGCCTGCATACCGTGTCCTATATTTCTTTCGCCGCGGTGGTGGTTTTATTTGTCACGGGACTTTTATATTTTAAACGAGTAGAGAAAGTAATGGCAGACATTGTATGAGTGACGTGGCCATACGTGTTGAGAACCTATCCAAGAAATTTCTGAT
>CAYMWA010000208.1:3944-5402 GCA_964393795.1 uncultured Roseivirgaceae bacterium | reverse complement strand
ATGGGCGAACGAACTTGGAAAAATAACAGTCACCGATCCTTCGAAAGAGAACAAGGTGAAGTTCTACACCGGGCTCTTCCACGCTTTGTTAGGAAGGGGATTGGCAAGTGACGTAAACGGACAATTCCCGCAGAACGATGGAAGTGTCGGCCAGATTCCGCTTGACGAGAACGGCGAACCCGAATTTGAATTCTACAATACCGATTCCGTATGGGGCGCCTTCTGGAACCTCACACAACTGTGGGCGCTCGTCTGGCCCGAGTACTACAACGACTTTGTTCAGACGCATCTCGCCGTCTACAAGAATTCGGGCTGGCTCGGCGACGGGCTGGCTAACTCCCGGTTCGTTTCCGGCGTCGGAACCAACTACGTAGGACTGATCATCGCATCGGCTTACCAGGCCGGCATACGCGATTACGATGTCGAACTCGCCTTCAAGGCCGCTTATGAGAACGAAGTGCGCTACAAGGACAGGATAGCGGGCGCCGGCAAACTTGACCTGGGTACCTTCGTGGAGAACGGCTATGTTACGCAGACCGAAGGGATGGAGACCACGCCCGCTGGTTCGGGATTTTCGGCCTCTCATACGCTCGAATACAGCTTCAGCAGCTATGCAGTTGCACAGTTCGCAAAGGCACTCGGAAAAGACGACGAATATGAGGAGCTTATGAAGCTTTCGCAAAACTGGAAGAATCTCTACGATGAAAGTCTGGATTTCATCCGACCCAAAACGGCATCGGGCGCGTTTCTCGAAAATTTCGATCCCTTTGCGCCGTGGATCGGATTTCAAGAGGGCAACGCCTGGCAGTATACGTTTTACGTCCCGCATGCCCCCCGGGAACTGATCGCGAAAATGGGGGAGGAGAAATTTGTAAACAGGCTGGACAGTATTCTGGCCGTTTCGGAAAAGACGAAATTCGGCGGCGAAGAAATAGATGCCTTTGCAGGAGTGCAGTACCTCTACAACCATGGAAACCAACCGAGCCTGCAGATCAGCTACTTATTCAACTACACCGACCACCCGTGGCTGACCCAGAAATGGGTGCGAAGGATCTGTGACGAATTTTACGGCACGGACGAGATACATGGCTATGGCTACGGACAGGATGAAGACCAGGGACAGTTGGGTGCATGGTATGTCATGTCGGCCATCGGGCTTTTCGATGTGAAAGGACTCGTTGACATCAATCCCTCCTTCCAGTTTGGAAGTCCGCTATTCGAAAAAGTAGAAATCATCAATGGCAAGGGCAATACCATTTTGATCGAAACGAACAATAACGGTCCCAACCATCCGTACATCCAATCAATCGAACTCGATGGTAAGCCGTATCAGGAGAGAGAGATTCCGCTGGAAAAGTTAATGAAAGGTGTGGAATTGAAGTTCGAAATGGGAGCGGAGCCGAACAAGACAACTTCCGGGAAGTTTTAAACTTCCCGGAAGTTGACCCGGTCCTGAGC
>CAYMWA010000208.1:0-3844 GCA_964393795.1 uncultured Roseivirgaceae bacterium | reverse complement strand
GCGCTACCCTACTTCCGCTTGTCGCTCTTCAAATCCCTGAAGAACTTCATCCAGTTAAACGGGTTGAGGAAGGGGTTCGTAACCGGCATAAATTTGTCGTTCTGGCTCGCTGCCCAGCGGTCGAGCGAATATCGCTGGTTCAACGGTCCGTTCATCGGTGTTGTCTTCAGCATGAGTGCCAGTAGTTCGTCGTTGAGGTTTTTCTCGTCGATGGGCGTTGGAGGCAGGTTCAGTGCAAGAACGGCTTCCTTGAACACTTCCTCGGTGGGATAGGGCAAAATCTCCACTTCTTTCAGATAGGTGACATCTTCCACCATGGAGATGAAAATGGTAAGGTACTCCTCCGCATCGTAGGGGACGACATAGTATTGCCGTTGATAGCCAACGGAACTGATCACTACGCTGTCACCCGCCAATACCGGAAGCGAAAAAAAACCGACACTGTTGGTTTTGACGCCACGACCAGCTGCCGGCACGTAAATATTCACGTAGGGCACCGGGCCGCTCAGTGTATCCATCGTTACACCTGATAACTGAATTACGCGCTTGGGTTGCTGCGCATAGCTTTCCGTGGCCAGCGTTGAACAAACGATCACCAACAGGAAAATGAGCGTATATTTTCTTGTCAAAAACTTCACTAGGCGCCAAATAAGTTATCAAATATAAAAATAAGGCCAATGACAGCCTAATCATTACCTTTGGTATGCAATAAAGATGCTAAATGAGGCTAAAAAGTTTCAATTTATCCCTCGGTTCGCAGATTTTCAAAGCTTGCGCCGACCAATCCAGGCTCAGAATCCTGCACCTGATCTTCGTAAATGAAGAGATGTGCATTTCGGACCTTGAGAAAATTCTGGAATTTACGCAGACCAAAACCTCCCGGCACCTGACGTATTTGAAAAATTCGGGGATTCTGACGTCGAGGCGGCATCACCACTGGGTTTTTTATGCAATAAAGGATGAAGTATATGAAATCTTAAAGCAGATATTTCAGTTTCTCAGAAAGGATCAGCTGTTGCAGAAGGACCAGCAGCTATACCAGACGTTGTATTCTAACCGCGAGTTGGCCGTGCACAAAATTCAGCAGGCTGTATGGCAAAATCGCGTTTAACGCCTAATCAGGATTTCATGAAGAAGAAAGTATCAGGCCACGGGACAGTAAAGGGAAGAAGTGGAGATCGCGTGTACAAATGTGTCTTTTTCGATCTCGATCACACGTTGTGGGATTATGCCTGCAATGCCCGCGAAACGCTGCTGGAGCTGTACACGGCGCACCATCTCGCCGATCGGGGCATCGCGTTCGAACTGTTCAACGAACACTTTCACAGGATCAATTTCGAACTTTGGGCACAGTACGACCGCGGCGAAATCGATAAATCGGTGATCCGCGACCAGCGTTTCACAAAAGTGCTGGCAGCTTTCAACCTACAAGACAAACAACTAAGTGAGCTACTTTCATCCGAATACCTTCACGGATGCCCGAAAAAATCAAACCTCATGCCCTACGCCAAAGAGATCCTGGCGTATCTCTCGAAACAGTATGCGCTCACCCTCGTGACAAATGGATTTGAGGAGATTCAAACTGTAAAATTATCTTCGGGCGATATTACACATTACTTTGATCATGTCATTACGTCACAAAATGCGGGTTTCAAGAAGCCTGCGCGTGAAATTTTTGATTATGCGCTTGCGATCAACAAACTGCAAAGCCATGAGGCTATCATGATCGGCGATAACCTGATCACTGACATCGGCGGGGCGCGCAACGCGTCTATCGCCACCGTCTTCTACAATCCGGATGCGACACCCCACAACGAGCAGGTGGACCATGAGATACGGTGCCTTTCCGAACTGCAGCACATTTTGTGACCCCACGCTCAACTCATTAACAAATCAAAACCATAAAGACCATGTCGAAAGGATTTTTTCAGGTTCCCGCTCCGAAGAATGAACCCGTTAAGGACTATCGTCCGGGGAGTGTGGAACGAAAACTATTGAAGCAAGCGATCGAAGAGGCGCGCGCCGAAGAAGCGGATATCCCAATGTATATCGGTGGTGCGGAGGTGCGTACAGGCAAAAAGAAAAAGATCAGTCCGCCACATGATCACCAGCACGTGCTTGGCTATTTTCATGAAGGCGACCGAACAGAGATTGAGCAGGCGATTCAGGCAGCGCTGAATGCCCGCGCGCTCTGGGCAAACTTGGCGTGGGAAGAAAGGGCGAGCATTTTTTTGAAGGCTGCCGAGTTGTTGGCGGGGCCTTATCGTTACAAGATCAACGCCGCGACAATGCTCGGCCAATCCAAGAGCGTGTACCAGGCGGAGATAGACTCGGCGTGCGAGTTGATTGACTTCCTGCGCTTCAATGTCTGGTTTATGTCACAGATTTATCAGGAGCAGCCTGCCTCTTCACCCGGTGTGTGGAACCGCCTTGAATACCGGCCCCTCGAAGGGTTTACCTTTGCGCTGACGCCTTTTAATTTTACGGCTATCGCCGGAAACCTTCCGAGCAGCATGGCGATGATGGGGAACACTGTCGTGTGGAAGCCGGCGGATACACAGGTGTACGCCGCCAATGTGATCATGCAGGTTTTCAGACGCGCAGGTCTACCCGATGGTGTGATCAACCTGATCTACGCCGATGGCCCTACCGTTGGCGATGTGATCTTTAATCACCGCGATTTTGCCGGCCTTCACTTTACGGGGAGCACACGCGTTTTTCAACACATGTGGAAAACCATCGGAGAGAATATCCACAAGTACAAATCGTATCCGCGTGTCGTCGGTGAAACCGGAGGAAAAGATTTTATCGTCGCGCACAAAAGTGCCGATGCCGCGGAAGTGGCTACAGCCATTGTTCGCGGTGCCTTTGAATTCCAGGGCCAGAAGTGTTCGGCGGCATCACGCTGCTACATTCCCGACAACCTGTGGGAGGAAATCCGGGCACGGGTGCTTGGAGATTTGAAAACCATACGCATGGGAGGGACCGAAGATTTTAGAAATTTCTTCAATGCCGTTATCGACGAAAAAGCCTTTGATTCCATCACGGGTTATATTGAACAGGCCCGTGAAAATCCGATGAACGAGATTATCGCCGGCGGCAAGTATGATAAATCTAAAGGCTACTTTATTGAGCCCACCATTATCCTGACAAAAGATCCGTCATCAATAACGATGTGTGAAGAAGTGTTTGGTCCTGTGGTGACGGTGTACATCTACCATTCCGAAAATTTCGAGCAGACGCTCGAACTGATTGACAGCACTTCGCCGTATGCGTTGACGGGTTCGATTTTCGCAGTTGATCGCTTTGCCATTGAAATGGCGACGAAGAAACTCACCCACGCGGCCGGCAATTTTTATATCAACGATAAGCCTACCGGCGCGGTAGTGGGACAACAACCTTTTGGCGGCGCCCGCGGGTCGGGAACGAACGACAAAGCCGGCGCGAAAGTCAATCTCCTTCGGTGGGTCAGCATGCGCACCATCAAGGAGACGTTTATCCCTGCGGTGGATTATCGGTACCCGTTCCTGGAAAAGGAGTAGTAAAGCCCAATCATTAGTCTCTGCCGCAATCCTTGAGCATGCGCTTCGATGCCTTCACCATCGCCTTATAGCGTGCCGATTCAATGGTGGTCGGATTGATGTAGGTCTCTCCTCCGCGTTTGTCGCGCACAGCGAGGTGTCCGATAGTCGTCTCAGCAATGACGGTGTGGGCTCCCGTCACGTCATCCAGCGGAACCAGCCGCATCTCTATTTTTGATTGATTCCCTTGTTCATGCCACGATGGTTTATCGGCATACAACACGTTCTCCCAACTTAGCTCCGCAGGCGTGTAGTATGCATAG
>CAYMWA010000207.1:4127-5445 GCA_964393795.1 uncultured Roseivirgaceae bacterium | reverse complement strand
CAGCCCGCAAATGGTCTTTTCAGCCAATTCCGGGCTATCGCCCACGCCCCCGTTCGCGTTTATATGCGCAAACATAAAACTTCATGAAACACGTATTACTACTAACCACTCTGCTGGCTACCGGCGCGCTTTGTCACGCGCAGGAGCCACCTCGTAAAACAATCAAACTGCCTTTAACAGTGACCCTGTTCTCGGAATCGGTAAGCTTACCTAACCTCCGGAACCTGTTTCAAAATGCGAATCTCGGCATTCGCGTCGGAACGGAATTCTACTATAAGGAACACGACAGGCATCAACTCCTTCAAACCGTCAACATTGGATTTTACAGGCATAAAAATCTCCACAACGGACTGTTCTTCAGCAGCGAAGTGGGATACCGGAAGCTTATCAACAGGGCCTTCGTCGACCTCACGGCCGGCGTGGGCTACCTGTTGATCGATTCCTCCCTGCCCCGCTACAAAATGGCCGGCAACGAATGGGAACCCACCGGCAGCACCTTCGGGCGGATCATGCCAACCCTCGGCCTGGGCGCCGGCTACCGGTTTAATACCGTCGCCGTATTCAGTCGCTATGAAATTTTTGGCGAAATGCCTTTTGGTTATAGCGGAATTCCCGCGCTTCCACACAAAACACTTCACCTGGGTACCCGATTAAACCTCCATTAACATGAAAACGACAATCGCCTTACTACTATTGACAGCCCTCCTGAGCCAGTCATGCGACAATGATCTTGTGGTTCCTGAACCGGAAGAACAAGCCAATGTCACGTATGAAACACATCCGAAAAATTCTACTTATCAGCAAGCGCTTGACAACTACCGTCTTTCATCCCGTTCGCCCGGAAGCGTCTTGCTGATCCACAAGCCGGCGGACGCAGTTTGGATCGGCGCAAGTGGTCAATCCAACCTCGCGCACGGCACGTCCATGAAAACAACAAGCCGGTTTCGCACCGGAAGCATTACGAAAATGTTTATCGCAGTAGCGATCGTCAAACTGGCTGAGCAGGAAAAGCTCGCGCTTGACGAAACGTTGAAAACCCATCTCCCTGAAATGGACGGCAAGATTTCGCAAGCGGGCAAAATCACCATCCGCCACTTACTCGCCCACCTGAGCGGGATTGTCGATCCGCCAAACGAAAGCTTCCGGTATAAGGGTGACCTCATCAACGATCCGGTAAGGATGTCAGATCTATCCGTCGATAAAATATTAGAGACGTACGTTTTTGGAGAAGACCTCCATTTCACGCCGGGGTCGGGCTATTCCTACAGCAACACGAATTACTGGCTGCTTGGAAAAATTGCAGAGCGGGTAACCGGAC
>CAYMWA010000207.1:2354-4027 GCA_964393795.1 uncultured Roseivirgaceae bacterium | reverse complement strand
GGCTGTGATTCTCCCTACTGCGAATACGGCTTAGGCCTGGAACTCTGGCGAGTGGAGTCCGGAATCGCCTACGGTCACAACGGCGCCCTCATCGGGATCGAAGCGAATGCGTTGTACTATGAAAACAGCGGGGGCATTTCCGTTCTGTTCAGGAACAGAGGCGATGGCTCGGACAAGCGCTGGCTCGATGCCGTAATGAAATGATCCGCCTACACCTGGTCGGCACCGTCGCTGGCCAGGTTATACTTTCCGGCCGATCCAGCTTTTAAATTCCGATGCTTTTTTCTTGCTGACCGTAACCTCCTCGTTGACGGGCGGGAACATCTCTAATATCAGTTTACCGGACGAATCCGGCTTGAACTGCCTTATCGCCTTAACGTTGCCGACCATTTGCCTGTTTAACCGAAAAAAGCCAGCAGGGTGTAGCAGTGCTTCAAGGGTATCCAACGACGCGGAGGAAGTGTACTCCTTTCCATCCAACATCTTGATGAAGCTCAATTCATTCGCTTTATAGATGTACGCCACGCTGTCCGTCCGCACCGGTACAGACGAGGAGCCATAGTTTACGATCAGGAAATCCCGGTAGGGTGACGCTTCTTTTCCGCTTCCGTCCTCAGTCACTCCCGCCACTGCATTCTCAAGTTCGCGTACCCGGACTTTTAGTCCTTCGATGGTTGAAGTGTAGTACTGATAAAAATACATGCCGGTATAGATCATGTGGACCAACAGGGTAAAGAGGATCGTCAACGGAAAATCGTATACAAGAAGATATCCGGTATCGAAGTTGTTCGGTCTGTGGATGATCAGTTCATTCCACACATAGATCATTACGGCAACGATAGGGATCGAAAGCATTAGCGCCGCGAAAAGCTGGATGATGAAACGCCGGAATATATTGGCGGTCCAGGGGCAGTTCCGATCCAGGTAAAAGATAAGTTGCCGGTTGGTTTCCCAGCACACGGCAACAATCAGGGTGTTCCACGCCAGGTCGCCATAGTACAGGCGTGTTTTCATCAGGGTTCCGATGGACTCATACTCACCAAAGTGCCGGATGATAAACCCGAGCAGTGGATATCCAATCAGCCGTAACCATTTATCGTGGTAGCGGACTTGTGTATTCATGACAGCTTCGTGCGTTCTGTAAGGAAGCGAATATACAGCAAAAGTTTTTACCAGGAATATTTAGAACTCTTTTACCGGTTTTGTAAATTTCGTAAAACGTATGTATTCAGTCATGAAAAGATTGTTCTGTTTAATTGCACTGAGCTCCATGGTTCTAAGTTGCTCGAAGGACAGTGAACCACACCGCGCTGAAATATATCCGGCTCAAATAATTGGACATTGGAAGTTAATCTATTCCATGCTCGTCCCTGGGACAGCTACGTGCATAATTTTACGGATGACAATATTATCTATACGTTTGAGCCTGCCGGAATACTTGTGGTGAACGGAGACGGTCAACAAGTGCCGCATGCAGACGGTAAACATCATTATTTTTTTGAAGAAGGCATTATTGACGGGCAGAACGAAAAAGGTGTAACAGTTAAGATTGATGATCAGGAATGGTTGTGCTCTTTTGTTGATGGGCAGTTGAGGATAAGCCAGACGCATGTTGACGGAGAAGCGCTGGTGTTTATTCGAGAATAGGTTGGGGGATAAGAGTGGAAATCCAA
>CAYMWA010000207.1:0-2254 GCA_964393795.1 uncultured Roseivirgaceae bacterium | reverse complement strand
GAGAAGCGCTGGTGTTTATTCGAGAATAGGTTGGGGGATAAGAGTGGAAATCCAACCTCCGGAGCCATTCTTGCGATGGAAGCAGCGATTGAGTTGGGCTCTAAGGTAAAGAAACTTGCTCTGTATGAAGCGCCGTATGGTTTTGGAGGTGAGGCAACCGCGCAGGCATTAAAGACATTTAGTAAGCAATTCGAGGAAGCGCTCGCAGAGGACCGCCGAGGCGATGCAGTCGAACACTTTCTGGAACTGCTGGGAATGCCTGCATCACAGTTTAATGAGATGCGCCAGCTTCCAATGTGGCCGATGTGGGAGGCGATAGCACCCACCTTTGGTTACGATGCCGCACTTATGGGTCAGGATGGATCCGTACCCACCGAACGAGCAGCCTGTATTACTGTGCCTACGCTCATCATGGACGGCGATGCAAGTTTTCCATCGATGCACGTCACCGCTCAAGCCCTTGCGAACGCTATTCCCAACGCGCAGCACCTTACGTTGAAAGGTCAGACACATCAAGTCTCTGCAGACGCTCTCGCCCCGGTTTTGGTAACATTCTTTAACGGTCGAACACCTGAAATCTGAAGCCTGCGACCTGCAACTTTATTAAGGCTTCAAGAGACAGCAATGAAACCCATTACCTATTATCATTTCATACGAGTCAACGAGATCCTATAGAACTATTGTCAAACCTTCGACTTCGGCATCTCATAGTAGTGCGTAACCACGCCTGAGCCAAACGTTTTTGTCTTCGTAAGCTTTAGCACACGCCGATCGTTTATGCCCTTAAATAGTGGCAAACCGCTTCCAAGTATAACCGGATGAATACACAGCTGAAGTTCGTCAATCAGGCCTGCTTTCGTCAGCGCGGCTATTAAGCTGGGACTACCGACTAAGATGTCTCCACCAGATTGTTCTTTTAGGTCCGAAACTTCTTCTTCGAGGCCCTTCTTTGCCAATGCCGCATTTTCCCATTCAACGTGCTTTAGTGTACGGGAAAACAGAATTTTGTGAATATCCTGTATCGCGAGTGCAAATTCATCCGCTGACGGCTCACCGGTAGGATTTTTCACCACTGCCGGCCAATAGCTTTCCATCAGCTGGTACGTTGTCCTACCGTAAAGGATCGTATCGGCACTGCGCAACAGCGCCGTGAAATGGTTGTGTAACTCCTCATCTGCAATTCCTGCTGTATGATCGCAAAATCCGTCAAGCGTTACGTTGATCGACGCAATTAATTTTCTCATTGTATATAAATAAAAAACCCAATTGACAAAGGTCGATTAGCTTCCTAATCTGTTGACCCAATATAAGTATAATCCGCAACACTTTAGAGATTGCCAGGCGGGATAATCATCTCCGTTTTGAAATCAAAATTTAAATCGATACCTTCACTATCATCCCTAACCCCTTATGAAACTTCTTTCTGTAGTAGTTCTCCTCTGCAGTGCGGTTGCTGTCCATGCACAGCCCGATCTTATCCTATACAACGGCAAGATATTCACCTCCAACGAGACAGCACTTTGGGCCGAAGCGGTTGCCATCAAGGGTGACCGCATCAGCGCGATTGGAAAGAACGATGCGGTGCTGAAACTAAAAGGCACGAAGACACGTGTGATCGACTTGAGAAGTCATGCAGTAGTTCCAGGCTTTAACGATGCCCATGCCCACCTTGGCGCGCCCTATCCCGCCAGGGAGATCACCTTGTCGAGCGAGCCGTCACAGCCAACCCCGTGGGAAATCGCGAGGGACAGCATCTCTGAAGTAGCGAGGCAATTGCCGCCGGGAACGTGGATCAAATCCACAATTAATCCGGATTTGTTTGACGATAAACGAGCCAATCGGCTGGCGCTTGACAGCATCGCGCCGGACCACCCCGTATTGTTAAGTGCCTGGACCGGTCATGGGAAGCTGTTAAACTCACGCGCCATGAGCCTGACAGGTCTTACGCAAGTGTCGGTCTCTCCCGGCGGATGGCTCGAAAAGAATGAGCATCTAGAGCTTACCGGTCGTGCGGACGAGTATGCAGGATTCATAATCACGCCCAAGCTTCAGGGGCAATTGACGCCCGACGTCATCATTGAAAACCTAAAGAACATTCACCGTTTTACCGCGTCACTGGGCATTACCACCATGCAAAATATGGCCTCATCATTTCATCCTGAACAGGCGCAAAGGATCTATGATTTGCCGCACTATGCATGTCGGACCAGGCTAATCGCCTTTCCGACACCGCAGAACCAACAGCTCAATTTAG
>CAYMWA010000206.1:0-5458 GCA_964393795.1 uncultured Roseivirgaceae bacterium | reverse complement strand
GGCAATCGGGGAAGTGTATGCCTTGAGTTTCCACTGCTGATCCCAACACCAAAATCTCTAATTCCTAATTTCCAAATGACTAATGACCAATGACCAATTTCCAATGACTAATCCCCAATGCCCAATGCCCAATGCCTGATACCGCATCCAATGCCCAATCGTTCGTAACCAATAACCAATAACCAATGACTAATGACCAATAACCAATAACCAATAGCCAATAGCCAACAGCTAATAGCTAATAGCTAATAGCTAATAATCTCCGAGTGTTTCTTCGAGTTGTGCGAGGGCTTTCCGGAGTTCGTCGTCGTTGGGGGCCACGCCGTGCCATTTATGTGATCCCATCATGAAGTCTACCCCGTAGCCCATTTCGGTCTTCATCAGGTTCATCACCGGCTTTCCTTTGCCAGCCAGTGCTTTGGCTTTTTCGAGTCCTTCGATGACAGATGCGATGTCATTTCCGTCGAATGTTTGCACCGTCCAGCCAAACGCCTCCCACTTCGCTTGCAGGTTGAGCAGCGACATGATCTTTTCAACAGGGCCGTCGATTTGTTGTCCGTTACAGTCGATGGTGGCGATGAGGTTGTCGACATTATGGTGAGGGGCGTACATGGCAGCTTCCCACACCTGGCCTTCCTGCTGTTCGCCATCGCCCATCAAAACGTACACCAGGCGGTCGTCGCCGTTGAGTTTCTTTGTTTGTGCGGCGCCGATGGCAACAGACAACCCCTGGCCGAGTGAGCCGGAGGCGATGCGGATGCCGGGGAGATGCTCATGTGTCGCGGGGTGTCCCTGGAGACGAGAGTTGATCTTCCTGAAGGTGGCGAGCTCTTTCACCGGAAAATAGCCTGAACGCGCCAGCGTGGCATACCAAACCGGGGAAATATGTCCGTTTGATAAGAAGAAGAGGTCTTCCCCCTTCCCGTTCATGTGAAACTTGGGGTCGTGCTTGAGCAGGTGAAAGTAGAGCGCAACAAAAAAATCCGTACATCCGAGCGACCCACCCGGATGGCCTGACTGGCAGGCGTGTACCATACGTACAATGTCTCTTCTGATTTGTGAGGCGAGCTTTTTAAGTTTATCGTAATCTGGTTGCTGGCTCATGCTGTGATAGTTTGTCGCGAAGATGAATAAATTTGCCTACGCGACAAAGCGTTTTCTCCACAACTTGCCGCAAGCGGCGCAGCACCCAAAATTTATGACTTAAGCATCTATTACTTAGAGGATTTGCGCGGCGTGGTTCTTCGTGTCCACCTTTTCGATGATATCCTGGATGATTCCTTTTTCATCGATGACAAATGTCATGCGCCTGGTGCCCATGAATGTGCGGCCATACATTGATTTCTCGACCCATGTGCCATACGCTTCGTGAATTTTTTTGTCGGTATCCGCCAGCAGTCGGAAAGGCAGGTTTTGTTTCTCGATAAATTTCTGATGACTTTTCTCACTGTCGCTGCTGACACCCAGAATCTCATAACCCTTTTTCTGAAAGGCTTTGTAGTTATCGCGAAGGTTGCACGCCTGAGCGGTGCAGCCAGGCGTCTGATCCTTCGGATAAAAATAGAGCACGACCTTCTTGCCGCGGAAGTCGGAGAGTTTCACCTTATTTCCATCCTGGTCGTTCACGGTGAAGTCGGGTGCCTTTTCGCCAATTCCTGGAGTCATATCACTGGAGATTTTTGGTATACACGGAACGGTTGCCCGCCTGGTCGACGACCACCAGCTTGAACTCGCCTTTCAACAGTTCGTCTTTGTTGAGGCGCTCAGACCAGATGGTGGCTGTCTTACTATCGTAATACATCAGCAGCCACTGGTCGTTGATCGTGGCCCGGTAACTGTAGATGCCGGAGAGGTCGTCATGAATCTTGAACCGTGCGGTGTAGTTATTGACGACGACGGGCGTGATGGTCGGCTTTTCGACATCGCGCAGAATCGTAAAATCGCCAAACTCGCGCGTCGAGAAACGCACGGCACCGTTCTGCCATTGTCCACCCATATAGGAGTAGCGGTTACCCTCCACGCGATACACACCCATCGCATTGTCCCACGCTATTTTTTTCGAGGGCCGATACGTCACGTGGATGGCTCTGCTCAGCGGTACGTCAGGAGACCCCACGGTAAAAACTTCGGTGTCGTCAGGCAGCATCCGCTGGCCCGCGTTCAGATATACCGTGTCATACAAGGCGTTTTCGGGAAACTGTACGTCCAGGCGGTCGCTGTAATATTGGTACCGGCCTTCTGATGGCACGGCCGCCACGATGCCAGGAATTGCCGTATTGCCGCAGGCCACCACTGAATCAGGAATGGCTTTCCGGAGGTCAAGCAGATAGACAGCGCGGTTGGCGTTGGCATAGTCGGGCACAATGGGCGTAGCTTCACCGCCGTAGTAGGCGATGGCAAGGTTGCTTTCGTCCGGACAGGTCCGGGTCGTCACCATCAGTACATTTTCGAAAATTTCATGTTGAATGGCGGTCTTCATCGGCTCCAGTAGTCTCACTTCGCTAGTTGCGGGCGACGGTCTGAGGCGGAAGGAAAGTTTGCTCGCATTGCCGAAACTGTCTTTGAGCGTAACCTCGACATGCTTGTCGGTGCGTCCCTGAACATTGATCTTTCCGCTGCCCGGCGATCGTTCGTAGAAATTTAGTCCGTTACCGTCATCCAGGAAAAGCTTATAGAAACGATTGCCGTCCTGCCGTAGTGCCTTAAAGTCCATCACCGTCAGTACTTCACGGCCTCTGGCGAGATTAAGTTTGTCGATGGATTGGTTGAACACCAGTTGGCTGTCCACAAGCATTTCGATGTAGTTGACGCCCCCGTAAAACCTGCTGTTGGGGGCCAGCTTATCCTTTGCCAGCACTTCGACGCCGATGGTGCCCGTCGCGAGAATCGGCGCGTCGAACACATAGTCGTTCCCCACGCGTCTGGCGTAGAATTCGAACCGGCCGAAGCGGTCATTGATCCTCGCGTTGATGTCCAGTGTGCGCAAGGCTACCTTCTCGACAGAAGGAGGAAGTTCGTCTTTAATTTCCGGGAAGCTCTCCACCATCAACGGGTTGAGCGCAAAGTTGTTCTTGTCGCGGATATCGAAGTGAAGGTGCGGTCCGCCGGATGAGCCGGAGTTGCCCGACAGCGCGATCGTGTCTCCGCGGGTGACCGGAAACTGGTTAGGCTTGAAGTACAGGTTGAGGGTGGGGGAGCGTTTGCGGTAGTGCTCTTTCAGCACGTATTCGCCAAGATCGCCCTTGAACTTGTCAAGGTGTGCGTAAATTGTCGTGTAGCCGTCGGGGTGGGTGACATAAATCACATTGCCGTAACCGGTGGGCCCTACCGATATCCGGGAGACGTACCCACTCTTGGAAGCAAGTACGGGTAGGCCGATGACGTTGTTGGTGCGAATATCAAGTCCGGAATGAAAGTGTGTGTTGCGCAGCTCTCCCATTGTGCCGGCGAGCGAGCCGGGCAACCCTGGATTCACCGGATAAAGAAAAGTTTCTCCCGCGGGGAATTTTTCTTCAGGCGGACTGAATTGCGCTGAGGAAAAAAATGGACAAACAGCCGCTATGGCAGCAAGAATTGCCCTACTTAACTTCAAATTCCAGTAATTTCTCATTTTCAATAAATGCAGACAACGTATCACCGACGCGGACCGGACCGACTCCTTTTGGAGTACCCGTAAAAATCATATCTCCTTTGCGCAGTGTAAAAAATTTCGAGAGATACGAAATTACGTATTCAAAACTGAAAATCATAAGACTGGTGTTACCCTGTTGCCGAATGTCGCCATTGATCGACAAACTGAAGTTAATCGCTTTAAGATCCGCAAATTCAGCCAGTGGAATGAACCGATCAGAAATGGGAGCCGAACCATTGAAGCCTTTCGCGATATCCCAGGGCAATCCCTTTTCCTTTAACGTTTGCTGCAAGTCTCGTGCCGTAAAGTCGATGCCGATTCCGACGGCATCGAAGTATCGGTCTGCGAATTGCTCCTGAATATGCTTGCCATCCTTGCTGATCCGCAACACCAACTCAACCTCATGATGGATATCTTTCGAAAAATCCGGGTAGTAGAACGCGTTCCCGTTGCGCAGCAGTGCGGTATCGGGTTTTGTGAAAATCACGGGCTCGTCGGGTCGTTCGTTGTTCAGTTCGTGGATGTGCGCAGCATAATTGCGCCCCACAGCAAAAATTCTCATAAAGGATAAAATTTTACCTTTGTGGCATAAATCTAGTAAAAGCTTACTGCTGTACATTTGAAATATCCTTTAAACAATACATCCATGATGAAACGGGTGATAATTTTTTCTTTGTTCGGATTGTTGCTGTATGCCTGCACGCGGGTTGCCGTCACCGGCCGTCAGCAGCTGAGCCTCGTGTCTAATAGCGAAATCATCCCAATGGCGATTGAGCAATATGATTCGGTGATCCGGACAGCCGATCTTTCCAACAACCAGCAGCAAACGGCGATGGTAAAGCGTGTGGGGGCGAGAATTCAACGCGCCGTCGAGCAGTACATGGCGGAGCATAATGCATCTGATCAGCTGGCGGGTTTTGAGTGGGAGTTTAACCTCATCGACGATCCGAAAACCGTGAATGCATGGTGTATGCCCGGCGGGAAGGTGGCCTTCTACAGCGGCATTATGCCTATTTGCAAGGACGAGGCGGGAGTGGCCGTGGTGATGGGGCATGAAGTGGCGCACGCAGTAGCAAACCACGGGCGGGAGCGCATGAGCCAGGCCATGCTGGCCAACGGACTATTGGGAACTTTGGGCAGCGCGTTGGGACAAAATCCAACGTTGACAAAACAGCTGTTTTTTCAGGCCGTTGGCGTCGGCGCCCAACTGGGTATGTTGAAATTTTCACGACAGCACGAGTCGGAAGCTGACCGTATCGGGCTGATTTTCATGGCAATGGCGGGGTACGATCCGCACGAAGCACCGAAGTTTTGGGAGCGCATGTCGTCGATGAGCGGCGGTGCCGAACCTCCCGAATGGCTGTCAACACACCCTTCCCACAGTTCGCGGATTAATGAACTGGAAAGCGAAATCCCGGAAGCTATGAAATACTATAAGAAATGATAGGTTGGTTGTTGGCTGTTGGTTGTTGGTTGTTGGTTGTTGGTTGTTGGTTGTTGGCTATTGGTCATTGGTTATTGGTTACGAACTATAGGGCATTGGATGCGGTATCAGGCATTGGGCATTGGGCATTAGGCATTGGGGATTAGTCATTAGTCATTAGTCATTGGTCATTGGAAATTGGAAATTGGGGATGGGAATTAGGAATTTTGTTATTGGGATCAGCAGTGGAAACTCAAGGCATACACTTCCCCGATTGCCGATTGTCGACTGCCAACTGCCAATTGCCAACCACCAACTGCCAACCACCAACCGCCAACTGCCAACCGCCAACTGCCAACCGCCAACTGAGCGCGGTCATGGCGCGAGGATAAAGGGCATTGGTC
>CAYMWA010000205.1:0-5548 GCA_964393795.1 uncultured Roseivirgaceae bacterium | reverse complement strand
TTTCCTTAAATGATCCCACGGGGTCGCAAAATTAGGTAAAAAAGTTCAAGGTAAATCTTTAAACAGGAGATACCTGCCAATAGTTGGAAAATCGGTTATCTGTAAGGGTTGGTGGGGCAGGGAATGTCGTAAAATGTTCGGGTCAGACTGACACCTAAAAAGTAGTACACGTCATTGTCGTATGGATTGCCGTACTGGTAATTCTTAACCCGCTGGTTACTGCCGGCTGACACGTTGTCGAGGTAATCAAAAAACGTTTTCCGGGCGCCAAGCTCAAGCGCCACATACCATTTCGGGTGGATGATATACTTGGCGCCGATGCCGAACGGGATCACGCCCTGCACATTGCTGTAGGATGCCGGCTTATTTTCATTGCCCGAAATACCGAAGATGCCGAGCCCACCGAACAGGTAAGGTGTAAAGCGCATGATGTGCTTGTCATCCCGCCAGTTCATGAAGTGGTATTCCATGACAGTCGAGGCCTCCATCAGGAAAATACTGAATCCGGCGTCCCGTTTTTCAGCGAAGGCATCAATGGGCCGTTTGTCGCTTGCCGCCACATTACCGGCTGTAAGTCCGGCGCGGAGGCTGACGACCTTACTCATATTGGCGCGGTAGAAGACCGTGGCGGCGGGCCTTGAATTGAGGATATCGTAACTGCGGGCGAGGTCGCCGGTGTAATTGAAAGTTCCGAGGCCGAAGCCGACTTCCGATTTTTGCGCCTGCGCTGAAAAGGCCATCGCGATCAACATTGCCGCCCAGAAAATTCTCATCCGAAAAAATTTAATTGTGGATTGCTACTCCCCCGCCGACCATCACAGCGGCACTACCTGTACTTCGCGCGGTGCATGGTCTTTCCCACTATATACGAGATGCGAAAGGTGGTCACCGTAAAGATGTCATTATTCGATGCCCGTCCCCGCATATTGGTCGGGTGTTCATACCCATACCCGTTAATGAGGTTATAGGTCTGACCATTGCGGGCGACCCTGGGCACGCGCGTGACATCCGGCACGGTCGGCTCATTACTTCTGTAAGACAAAGCTCTTGCCAGGTCGGAATCCAGCACCCCCAAATCAACGTAATTCCGGCTCACATCGTCGATATAGTCGGTGAACAAATACCGAAATGCAAACTCGGCCGAGAAGTCCATCACTTCATGTATTTTGAAACGCACACCAATCCCCATTGGTATAGCCAGTTGGATTAATTTGTACGGCTTGATGCCATAGTTGGCATCTTCGGGTTCAAGAGAAGCGTACTGTCCTTCCGTGCCCAGGTCCCGGAGGTTCACCCACTGCCCCGCTTCCGCAAGCGGCTGTCCGTCAAGTCCGACAGCGGGCGCCTTTGCCTGTGGATTGTGGTGGAAAACGGCAAGTCCCGCGAAGGCATAGGGCGTCCATCGGGCACGGCTCATATAGGTCTCCTGATTCGGAAAGAGATCGAATGTGGCAACGATGGACAATTCCTTGATGCGGTTTCTGAACGACAGGTTGCGATAGTAGCGGTACCTTCCGTTTTCTTCGTCGCCGGGGTCGGCGGAAGAAAAATCCGATCCGCTCAGGGTGCCGTACATGAGATTGGCGGTGAGTGAGTATTGCGGGCCAAACCGCTGTGACACGGTGAGACCGATGGCCGGGCGGGTAAAAGAGAGGTCGGTGCTTATGCGTGCAGGCGTCGGCGCCAGGTCGCCGTAATAATTCAGTGCACTCATCGTCACTCCGAGCGAAATGTACCGCTTCTCCTTGCTGAAGGTCGATTTCATTCCGCGGTACGTCATCAAGCGCTTGTTGTTGTTGCGGATGGCGCGCCGATTCATCTGACCGAAAGCCTCATGAAGCCCCGAGAAAAGAAATATCGCGAGTAAAAAGAAACAAGTAAGAGGTTTCGACATTGAATGTCCGGTTACGCGTGGGGCACAATTCAACTTTAAAATTAAAAAAAATTAATTACGAATATCTAATCCCCAGTTTAACTTTTGTCTCAGGGTCTTGAAATAGTGTTGTCCTTCCAATTGAATAAGGTTCACGCTGAAGTCTGCTTTCTTGATCGTCAGCTTGACCGTATTGTCTACGGTGGCAAAGCGCGAGTCGAGTGTCACCAGGAACTTCTTGCTTCTTCCTTCCACCTGAAAAGATATTTCGGAGGTGTCGGAGACAATGATGGGCCGCACCGTAAGGTTGTGCGGACTTACCGGTGTGAGCACGAAGTTACCCGAGCGCGGAAAGATCAGCGGACCCCCGCAGCTCAGCGAATAGCCTGTGGAGCCAGTCGGTGTTGAGACGATCAACCCATCCGCCCAATACGAATTGAGGAATTCGCCGTTGATGAAGGTGTGGATGGTGATCATGGCCGATGTATCTTTTTTCACGACGGTGAAATCATTGAGCGCGAAGTTAATGGGACCGAAGAGGCCTTTTTCGGTTTCGAGCTGGAGCAGTGCACGCTGGTCCAGGCTGTAGGATCGCTTCAATACCTGCTCAAGCGCCCATCCCGTCTCATCGCGGCTGATCGTGGCGAGGAAACCCAGCCTGCCGGTGTTGATGCCGAGAATGGGAATTTCGGTCTTGCCTACGTGTGCAACGGATTCGAGCAGGGTGCCGTCGCCGCCAATGCTGATGAGGAGATCCAGTGAAGCGAGCGAATCGGTCGGCAGATACGTATTCCAGGACAGCCCTTTGAAAATAGGTTGTTTCAGGAATCCAGCGAATCGGGACGATACATAGAGTTCGGCCTGGTGGTTCGTAAGGATTTCGAATATACGATGGATAAACGGCGCGGATTGACGCGAAAAATCCTTACCGTGAACGCCTATTTTCATTTACGGGCATTGAAGTTCTGATTCGATCCTGGCATGGCGCGCCATGATGAAGGCACGAAATGCAGGGTATAAAGGTACGAAGGGATTGTCTATAGTAAAAAACGGGTGCTAGATATCCAGGTAGCGCAGCAGCATGTCGATACGCTCCTTTTCGTTCTCGATGGGTTTGGATTCCTGATAGCGCCCAATCACTTTGTAGTTGAATCGTTCCAGCGTGGCGACGATCCGAGACATGTCATCCTGATTTACTTTTAATGTCAGTCTGATCTTTCCGGGATCGAGTGGATCTTCCTTGATGATGCTGCTCAGGATTTTCGCGTGGTTCTCTTCAATGAGCCGGCTGATTTCTGCCAGCGAATAGTCGGCGTAGTTCAGCGATAAAACCAGCACCGAACCCGCCATCTGAACCGCTGCCGTTTGAGCAAAAGACGTGAGCGTATCCTGCACGGTGATTACACCGGCGTACTGTTGATCTTCGTTGAGTACCGCGACCATGTGCAGCTTATTATTGGTCGCCACTTTGAGAATGTCGTAAAAATGGGTATCGAGATGAACGTAGCTTGTCTGACCGACGAGGTTGAAGTCGCCGACATTTTTTTCAATGTCGTTGGTCTCGAGAATGATTTCTTCAGAGATAAAGCCGAGCAGATGATCGTTGTCAACGACGGGCAAATGCTTACAACGGAACTCCTCCATCCAGACGATTGCCTTGTGTGCATCGTCACTCGCCTTCAGCGGAGGGATCATGTGATTAATTAAATCCTCAGCAATCATAGTGTTTTCCTTTAATTTCTCGGGACCATCAACCCGGCACCATCCTCACTTTTTCATCGAGCAGAAAGGCTTCCACGAGGTCGTTAAACTGTTCAGGATGTTCCATCATCGGCGCATGACAACATTTGTCTATAAATTTTAATTCCGAGTTTGGTATCAACCGGTTAAACTCATGTGCAACGACCGGCGGCGTAATTGTATCGTTTAATCCCCAAACCAACAGGGTCGGTATGGTGATCTCCGTGACGATCTCGGCTACGTTGTGGCGTTGTGCCGATTTGGCTATCGCGACGATACGAAGGCACTTCGGAATGTTTCGTGTCGTTTCAAATACTTCATCTACCAGTTCCTTTGTTGCCACGGCAGGGTCGTAAAAGGTGTAGGCAACTCTTTCGCGGATGTATTCATAGTTGCCCCGCTTGGGATAGGACCCTCCCATGGAGTCTTCGAAAAGCCCTGAACTGCCTGTCAGCACCAGTTTCGTTACTTTGTCTTTGTTGGCCAGCGTGTAGAGCAGCGCCACATGGCCGCCAAGGCTGTTTCCCATGATAATCAGGTTGTCCAGCTCTTTGAAGGCAACAAAATCTTCCACAAACTTGCGCAGTCCTTCCAGACCGGCTTCCCTGATCGGCATTTCGTAGATCGGAAGCATCGGAATGACTACCCGAAAGTTCTTTTTGAACCGGTTGACCACCCCTTCCCAGTTGCTCAGGGCGCCAAACAAGCCATGCAGCAACAACAGGCCCTGCCCTTCTCCTTCATCTACAAATTTGAATCCGTTTTCTTCTTTAACCGAAATGGGCATAACATACTTTTAGCAGCGATAAGTAAGCCATAAAAAATCCAGAATAAAAATTTTTATGGGGGGCAATCTTACGTAAACACATTTTTAAAAAAGGGCACATAATCACTGAGCCACATGGTCACCTGCGGAGCGAACGACTCCACACGGGGCAGCAGCCAGGAGTTTTGGGTCCATTTTTCGGGCAGGTCAAAGTCCATCGCGTTCAAAATCCAGAGGCAAACACTCAACATGAAGGCCGCTTTCAGCAAACCGAGGCCGGCCCCTGCCGCCTGGTCTACGTGCCCGAGAAAGGTCCGGTCGATGGAGAATTTGATCAGCTTTCCGAGAAGATTTACACCGATCAGAATGGCGATAAACACGACGGCAAACGCCACGTAGGGAAGTACGCTTTTGCTGACACCGAATTCGGCCGACAGGAGGATCATCGCCTCCCCCAACAGTGCGAAGCCACCCAGGATGCCGAGCACGATGGCGGCGAGCGAAAAGAGCGCCATCAGGAATCCCTGCCGGTATCCGCTTACTGCGCCGATAAGGATGAGCAGGACCAGGGCAATGTCGATCGTGCTCAAGACGAAAGCAGTTTCCTGACCACCTCGGCGATCCGCTTGCCGTCTGCCTGTCCCGCCAGTTTCTTCGAAGCTACCCCCATCACCTTACCCATGTCCTGGGGCCCCGTTGCACCCACCTCCTGGATCACCGCGGCGAGTTCTTTTTCGACTTCCGCCTCTGACAATTGTTTTGGCAAATAGCGATTGATCACTTCCAGTTGCAACAATTCCTTGTCGGCAAGGTCTTTTCTTCCCTGCTGTTCAAAGATGTCGGCCGACTCCTTGCGTTGTTTGGCCGCCTTCATCAACAACTTGTTTTCCGCTTCACGACTGACCTCTCCCGTTGCACCCTTCTCGGTTTCGGCCAGGAGAATGAGCGACTTTATGCTGCGCAAAGCGTCAAGTTCGCCCTTGTTTTTTGCCAGCATGGCTTTGCGGATATCATTGTCAATTTCTTGTTTTAGGCTCATGAGCTTTTGCTGTTATGATTTTTTCAAACAAAATTTGCAGCGTTTAGCGTTATCCAAAAACAATTTTCCGTGACCAGACTCAGCGTCAATATTAACAAAATTGCCACACTCCGGAATGCGCGTGGCGGAA
>CAYMWA010000204.1:0-5552 GCA_964393795.1 uncultured Roseivirgaceae bacterium | reverse complement strand
AAAATCCCGTACTACATACACCTGAAGGACCAGGAGCTGTTCTCCATTGCAGGACTTTACTCCCGTTGGGTAGACCGCGGTACCAACGAGCGCTACTATTCTTACACGGTGCTCACGACGACAGCCAACGCGATGATGGGCACTATCCATAATTCAAAACAGCGGATGCCGGTAATTCTCCCGCGACAATATGAAAAAGACTGGCTTAACCCACATCTGACGAAAGATGATGTGCTTGCGCTCTGTCAGCCCATAGACGACAGTCTGATGGCTGCCCACACCATTTCAAAACGCATTACATCCAAAACGGAAGACACCAACGTGCCAGAAGTGCTGCACGAGCAGCCATATGATGAACTTAACGGCAAGTAAAAAAGGCCGGGGTACATGAGAATTTGTCGCCTCAGGCGTGTATCTTTCCTGTACGTTTCCGGGAGCGCTTCGGCGGGCCGGTTTCCTTCAGTTGATCTCAATCGTTTCACTAACCAATCGACGTATGAACAGCAAGATGCAAACACGCATGGTACTTGTACTGGCCGGATGCCTGATGACATCCTTCCTCTGGGCACAGGGTAATCGGAGAAGTCCCGCCAAAACTGCCTCTGGAGAAGTCAACGGTGCCAACATTACGGTTAACTACAGTAGTCCTTCCGTTAATGATCGGGAGGGTAAGCCGCGCGAAATCTTTGGCGGCCTGGTTCCTTACGGCGAAGTATGGCGCACCGGCGCGAACGAGGCAACCACCTTCGAAACCAGTAAGGCCATCCGCGTGGAAGGCAAGACGCTGCCTGCCGGAAAGTATAGCCTTTACACGATTCCGGGCGAAAAAGAATGGACAGTCATCTTCAATAAAAAGATCGGTCAGTGGGGGATCAATCGCGATGGATCTTCTACACGCATGGAAGCCGACGACGCGCTGACCGTAAAAGTGAAACCCAGGAAGACCGACTTCACAGAACGCATGACTTTCGATGTGACCAACAAAGGCGTCTCCTTGCGTTGGGCCGCGGTGGAGGTGCCTCTCTCCATTAAATAGGCATCGACCGGCGTAGTTGAGATCGGTCCGCCGTCCGCAAGTAGCGCGAACGACGCCCAACATGGCCGATTTTGGTTTGTCCCATCGTCCCGGTCCGCAGTCTTGCGGACCGCGGACCTTCGTTTTGTCAATGCGCGGATGCTCCAGTCAAAGCCCGCCTCTGAACCCGGCTCCTCTGTGAACAAGGAGCTTTCGGCCCATACTTTCCTCTAAATCGCCTTTTTGCAGTCTATCTACGGCCCTTCGGCAGGCCTGCCTGCCCCGCGCAAGCTTATGCACCGGCAGGCAGGCCTGCCTGCCCCGCGCAATCTTACGCACCGCACAGCTCAGGGACCGGGGCACTACATGAACACATGAACACATGAACACATGAACACATGAACACATGAACACATGAACACACTAACACATGAACACACTAACACATTTTACTGTACCGCGTGTGCTTTATCTAACGAGGACACATCCTGATTGTCAAGGAAATTCCAGACCAGGCTACTGGCCCCGAGTATAGGGGCGGCCTGATTTTGCAGTCCTGAGGGAAGTACCTTGATTTTTCCTCTGAAGAGGGGCATCAGATTCGCTTCCATGTGTCGTATGGTGGGCTTGAAAATCAAATCCCCGGCAAGGGAAAGTCCGCCAAAGAGAAATATGGCTTCCGGGTCGGTGTGTACCACCGTTTCAGCGAGTTTCATTCCGAGAATCCGGCCGGTGTATTCAAAGGCGGCGAGTGCGACCACGTCACCGCGTACAGCTGCATCGGTAATCATCTTCGTACTGAGATTGTCGAAGCTGATCCCACGCAATTCACTGTCTTCGAGGTGGTCGGCGAGTAGCTTGTAGACCGTTCGACGAATGCCCGTCGCTGACACGTACGTTTCCAGGCAGCCGCGTTTGCCACAGTTGCAAAAGCGTCCGGCCGGGTTGACACTGGTATGCCCCACTTCGCCCGCAATGCCATGCTTGCCGTTGAGGAGCTGCCCGTTGGCGACAAATCCGCTTCCAAGGCCGGTACCCAACGTGATGACGATGAAGTCGCGCATGCCTTTGGCGGATCCGTAGATCATTTCACCGACGGCAGCAGCGTTGGCATCGTTGGTGATGATTGCAGGGACGTTGAACTCCTCTTTGAGCATATCGGCCAACGGGATGATGCCTTTCCAGGGCAGGTTGGTCGCGCGTTCGATCGTCCCTTTGTAGTAATTGCCGTTGGCTGCACCGACGCCAATACCGAGGATTTTGTGATCGCCTTTTACCTGGCTCATGCCTTCGCGCAGCGCAGCCGATAATCCGTTAAAGTAATCGCGAAACTCTTCGAATTGCGTAGTCTTGATATTTCCCTGGTGCACCACATGCCCTTCGCGGTCTACAATGCCAAATTTGGTATTGGTTCCCCCGATGTCAATCCCGATGGTGAGCTCTCTCATTATGAAGCTATTTTATATGGATAGTATTTTTGCGATACGCAGCGCCTCCGGATCGATCTCATGATGATCCGTTGCCACGATTGTCGCAAAATCGTTGTATACAATCTTGTTATCCTGGATGCCCATCATGACATCCTTCCTCCCCTCAAGCAATCCTTCAATGGCGGCGATTCCCATTCTACTCGCCAGCACGCGATCAAAATAAGTAGGAGAGCCCCCTCGCTGCAGGTGGCCCAGTATGGTCACCTTGATGTCGAAGTACGATGACCGCTCGGCCACCTTTTTTGCAAGCGTATTCGCGTCTCCAATTTTTGACCCTTCGGCTACAACGATCAGGTTCGACTTCTTGCTGGTTTCCTTCTCCGGCCCCAGCAGGCTGAACAGTTGCTCGAAGGTCATGTTATCCTCTGGCAGCACGATGGCGGTGGCACCTCCGGCAATACCGCTGTTCATGGCAATGTACCCCGAGCTTCTACCCATCACTTCAATGAAAAAAAGCCGGTTGTGCGACAGGGCTGTGTCGCGGATACGGTCGATCGCTTCGACAGCGGTATTGGTTGCCGTGTCGTAACCGATAGTGTAGTCGGTACCCGGAAGGTCATTGTCGATCGTTCCCGGAATACAGACGGAAGGAATGCTGTATTCCTCATTGAACTTATGCAACCCCCTGAAGGTACCGTCACCTCCAATGGCGACCAAAGCATCGATGCCTTCTGCCTTGAGGTTGTCATACGCACGCTTCCTTCCTTCAGGTGTTTTGAACTCTTTACTTCTTGCGGTCTTCAGGATCGTTCCGCCACGCTGGATGATATTACCGACGGAGCGGGGACCCAGCTTTACAAAATCACCCTCGATCATACCCTCATAACCGCGCATGATGCCATACGCTTCCTTCTTGTAATAGGCGCATGCGCGAACAACTGCTCTGATAGCGGCGTTCATGCCCGGAGCATCGCCCCCGGAAGTAAAAACGCCTACTTTGCCAATTTGATTCTCCATGAAAACTTAAAGATTCGTTAAAATTAACGGATGTGTTTGACTTAACAATGGACTATTTAATCAACTGAATTTCAAACGTTTGAAATAGTTGATTAACCCGTTGGTCGAACTGTCGTGTCCAGACACTTCGCCTGTCTTCCCAAGTTCGGGAAGAATTTTTTTCGCGAGCACTTTGCCAAGCTCTACGCCCCACTGATCAAAGCTGTAGATGTTCCAGATGATACCTTGTACAAAGATCTTGTGCTCGTAAAGGGCAATGAGCGAGCCGAGTGTGTGCGGGGTGAGCTTTTTAAACAGGATAGAGTTGCTCGGTTTGTTCCCTTCAAAAACACGGAAGGGCAGGTGTTGTTTGATTTCGCTTTCCGGCATGCCTTTGGCAGCCAGTTCTTCGCGCACAGCTTGCTCGGTTTTACCTTCCATCAAGGCTTCCGTTTGCGCGAAGAAATTCGAAAGCAGTTTGTCGTGATGATCACCGATGGGATTGTGGGAAATCGCAGGGGCCAGGAAATCGCAGGGGATGATCCGCGTGCCCTGGTGAATGAGTTGGTAGAAGGCGTGCTGCCCGTTGGTTCCCGGCTCGCCCCAGATAACAGGACCGGTCTGATACATCACCGGCTGGCCGTTGCGATCGACGGATTTTCCGTTGCTCTCCATGTTCCCCTGCTGAAAATAGGCGGCGAAGCGATGCAGGTATTGGTCGTATGGCAGTATGGCTTCCGTAGCGGCACCGAAGAAGTTGTTGTACCAGATGCCGATGAGTCCTAGAATGATGGGGATATTTTTCTCAAAGGGACTTTCCTTAAAGTGCTTGTCCATGGCGTGTGCCCCCTCGAGCAGCTCGACAAACCGGTCATAGCCAATAGTGCAGACGATTGACAGGCCGATCGCCGACCACAGGGAATACCGGCCACCTACCCAGTCCCAAAACACAAACATATTCTCGGGGGCAATACCGAAGTGAGTCACGGCTTCAGTATTGGTGGAGACGGCAACGAAGTGTTTGGCGACCTCGCCCTTGTTACCGGTCTTTTCGAGGAACCAGGCGCGCGCGGATTCGGCGTTGGTCATCGTTTCCTGGGTGGTGACCGTTTTGGAAGCGATAATGAACAGCGTGGTTTCAGGGTCGACTGCCTTCAACGTTTCGGCTATGTGCGTGCCGTCAACATTGGAGACGAAATGCGGCGTGATATCAGTCCAGTAGGGACGGAGTGCTTCGGTGACCATCACCGGGCCGAGGTCGGAGCCGCCGATACCGATGTTTACGATGTGTCGGATTCGCTTGCCGCTATAGCCGGTCCACGACCCGTCGTGAAGACGTTCACTGAACGACTTCATCTGGGCGAGCACGCGATTGATTTCCGGCATGACGTCCTCGCCGTCGACCATGACCGGGTCGCCCGAGCGGTTACGGAGGGCTGTATGCAACACAGCTCGGTTCTCGGTGGCGTTGATCCGCTTTCCCAGGAACATCGCTTCGATGGCACTGCCGAGTTCAACTTCGTGCGCCAACTGCAGCAAGAGTTTCAGTGCTTCGTCATTGAGAATATTTTTGGAAAAGTCAACGAGGATGTCTTCAAACTGAAGACTGAATTTCTGAAACCGCTCCGGGTCTTCCCGAAACAAGTCCCGCATATGAGACGCCTGGAGCGTCAGGAAAATCATTTCAAGTTTTTGCCAGGCGGCTGTTTCAATCGGGTTCGTTTTGGGTAACATGTTTATTATGGCCTTGGTGAAGCAATATAGAATTCGCGAATTAACGTAATAATCTGTAGAACTGGCAATGAAGTTTTACCGCTGAGACGCAGAGGCGCAAAGGGCGCTGAGTGATATTTTCTTAGTGCTGCTTGATACTTAAACACTTCGAACCGAATAAAACAAAAAAACTCAGCGCCCTCCGCGCCTTAGCGCCTCTGCGGTGAAACTCCGCGCCTCTACTTCTTGAACTTGCTCACCAGCATAGCCAGCTTCTCTTCCATCGTCGCTTCCTTTTCCTTCGGCTTCGTGTGCTTGGGTCGCTGGCCTTTCTTCGCGGGGGCCGCACCGGGTTCGGCAAAAGGATCGCTCTTCATCGACAGGCCGATGCGTTTGCG
>CAYMWA010000203.1:0-5558 GCA_964393795.1 uncultured Roseivirgaceae bacterium | reverse complement strand
CGGCAGGCAGGCCTGCCTGCCGAGGCTCAAGGCTTGCGCGCCGGCAGGCAGGCCTAAAGGAGAAGAAGTCAGCGGAGCTTAAGTTAATGACATTGACATCAACACCTCAACACCCCAACACCTCAACACCTCAACACCCCAACACCCCACACATCAACACCTCAACCCAATCCAAAGCCCCCCCATTCCCATCACTCTACTCCCACATGAACACATGAACACATGAACACACTAACACCAATGTCATTAACACCCCAACACCTCAAAGATTCCACCAATACGTCAACTTTAACACGAGCGCCCGATTCCTGACGCCGAAGGTTTCGGGAAAATAGTTGTCGGTGTACACGATAAAGAGATCGGAGGCGGGGCGGTAGCGCCACTGTAGCCGCGTGTTAAGGTTTACATTCTTTTGTTGCTCATTGTATTGCGCGAAGGCGGTAAAATATAAGGTGTTCGTCATCGTCACGTCAAGCCGCGGGCCTACCAACCAGAACCGTTGATTGTTCCAGGGTGCGGGAAGGCGAATATCGTTGTAGGAGGCACTGAGCAGGAAGCTCACATAGGGCTGAAAGCGATAGCCAAGATCTGCCGTCAGGTTGAAACGGCTTCCCGTTTGGTAGTAGCCGCCCTGACGTAGCGAGACCATGTACGTGAACAAGTGCTGCGGCTCTGAAACATAGTCGAAGCCCCACGACTTCCACCGATGTTCCGTTCCGGCTTCAAGCGAATCAAGGCCGAGGTTGGTTGGGTCAAACGGACTCAGCAACTCAACGTAGTTCTCCGCCGTCCAGGCGGTCAGTACAGCGCGGTTGCGAAACGAGACCTTGTACATGAGCGCGGTCTCGTGATCGTTGATCGAGCGTAGCGACTCATCGAGGTAATAGGTTGAATTGATCACCGGTCCGTGACTGAGAACGATGCTTCCCTTCGGAAAGAACAATCGCTCGAGGTGCGGGTTGAACTTCACGAGTCCGCGGCGCGGTACGTATCCCACTTCGGCGTTATAGTTACTTCCGACGAATTCGTATTGTCCGGAGATGATCCACTTCCGGCTGTTGTATTGCAAATTGGCAGCGTGTGTAAAATCGCGGCCGCTTACATCGGGGCTGAACGATTTGAGAAAAAAGGCTTTACCCGTCCAGACGTTGTTCGCAGACGCGAGGTTGTACTCCAATCCTACGTTACGGTTGTAGGCGTTGACGCCGCCCGACGCATCTGAACTGTTGTAGTCCACCGATGATTTGTTGATCACAATGGCGCCAATGGTTGACCGGGCAAAAACACGACGCTGAAGAGCGATCACGGAAAAATTTTGGGAGGGCAGCGAAAGCTCATCGCTTTCAACGCGTTCGGTTTGCATATCCATTGCACCGACGCGCCAGTTTTTGTTGATCTTGCCACTGAGGCGCGCACCGAACTGAATCGGCACCCCGAGCCCGATACGCCTCGAAAAGAAAGGCCGGTTCTGTGCATAGCCAAAGTTGGCAAACAGGTCGGCGTTTTCCAGAAAGAACTGGCGCCGCTCCGGAAAGAAGAGTTCAAACCGATCAAGGTTGGTCACCTGCCGGTCGACCTCCACTTGCGAAAAGTCGGGATTGACAGTCAGGTCGAGGTTGAGGGATGAAGTGAGCGAAATCTTTGCATCCGCGCCGACCTCAAAATCGCCCGTGGTCGCGATTCCGCGCTCATGGTCGCGCTTCACGCTGCCGAGGGTGTAGGGAATGATCGAGACGTTGGGACCGGGAGCCGGCGGCGGCTCATCCCAAACGAGATTGCCGGTGTAGGCGAGTGCCGCCGATGGAAACTGACGCGGTATAGGCGTCCAACTTGACTTCTCCGTTAGCGCAAGGTCGAGCCTGCTAAAGTTGACGCCCCAGGTGGCAATGCCCTTTTTATAGCGGATGGTCTTGAAGGGTACCGCCATCTCAAATATCCAACGGTCTTCATAATTCCTGACGTGCGATCGCCATTTGTTATCCCAGCTAAGGTCAACCTTTCCACCATCGTACATAATGCCATCCCATTGCGCCCCCGCTGCGTTGGCGCCGAATGAAAACCCGTTCGTCAGGTCATCAAACGGATCCATGAACAGCAGGAAGTTGTCGTTCTTCCCGAAGGCGAAATCCCGCCTGAGCGACTCGACCGTATAAGGGCCGGGTTCATGAAAATTGATGGCAATGAGGTAGAGATTGTCATCGTCGTAAGTCATTCGCACATCCGTTCTCGCGATTGCTTTGCTCGTATCCATGGGCAGCATCATAAAGAAGTCGGTCGCCACCTCCGCTTCTCGCCACGCGGCTTCATCCATCACACCGTCGACGACGATCGGCGATGTTGCTTTCTTGATGTGGAGGACGTACGCATCGTTCTTCTTTTGCCCAAAAGTCCTGCCTGTAAGGAGGATAAGCAGCACAAGAACGCCGATTAGCCTATAGGGCGGCCACGCCTGATACTGAGAAAGCAACAGTAGGACAACGGAACGTCGGCGTGTCGGGCCTTTCATTTAAGGGGCTGCAATTTCATTGGGAACCGGGTTTCGGAACATGCCGGGCAGGAATGCCCGCCAGGCATAAACATAGGAATTCTTTTTCAAAAAATGTCGTTTGCCCTGGTTACTGTATTTTTGTGAAATCTACTTCTGTTACTATGCACAACGACCCGGAACTTAGCGGAAAATATCTTGGCACGATCTCACAGGACTTTGTAAAGGTTTCCGATACGTTGAAAGAGGCTTCCTATCAGATCCGGAAGCGCGGATTTTCGGAATATCCCATCTTTCCCATCTGCAAAGTGGACCAACCAATAGGCCAACTGTTGCTGGATACAGATACCGGACATCTCCAATGGAACTACTACGCCTCCTACCTTGATGAGTTTGTGCAGCGCGACCTCATCGAAAACGAAGACGAATTCAAAGCAGCGTTCAAAGACCCCGATGAATTTTGTTGCCTGTTCGTAGTGGACAAGGAGTTTACGAACTTTGTGTTCATTCCCTTCCCCGAAGATTAACCACTAAAGCACTAAGAGCACGCAGATTCACTTAGCATGTAAAAAAGACCCTTTGTGCTCCTCGGTGATCTTAGTGCCTCAGTGGTAACGATCTTTCACAGTGGACGGAAATGATTCCATCCCTGTGCGCTCAACGGCACAACACTCCCCTGTTTAGTAACCATCACATTCTCATCACGTCGCTCATGGATATATCCGATCATGTGAACTTCAGGGTGATTCTTCAGTTTTTCCTGATCGGCTTTGTCAATCGTGAACAGCAGTTCGTAATCTTCGCCGCCATTTAGCGCGCAGGTGATCGGGTCGAGGTTGAATTCGACTGCCGTCTCATAAGTGAGCTGATCTATCGGAACCTTGTCTTCGTAAATACGCACGCCGACTTTGGATTCTTTTGAAATGTGGAGGAGTTCTGACGCCAGTCCGTCGGAGACGTCGATCATCGATGTCGGAATGACCCCGAATTCCTCCAGGTCATAAACAATCTCCGTCCGGGCTTCGGGCTTCAGCTGTCGACCAATGATGTAGTCGTATTTTTCCAACTGCGGTTGCATGTTAGGATCCGCCAGGAAGACCTGCTTTTCACGCTGAAGTACCTGCAGGCCCATCAAGGCACCTCCGAGATCTCCCGTTACGCAGACGATGTCACCTTCTTTCGCTCCACTTCTGTACGACACCTTCCCCTTATCCACTCGCCCGATGGCGGTCACCGAGATGATCAATCCCGAAGCGGATGACGTGGTATCACCGCCGACCAGATCAATATTATAGCTGCTACAGGCGGCCTTGATCCCCTGGTAGAGTGCGTCGACAGCCTCCACCGAGAACCGGTTGCTCAGGCCTATACTGACGGTCACCTGTGTGGCTTTGCCGTTCATGGCCGCGATGTCAGAAACATTGACTGCCACGGCCTTGTATCCGAGGTGCTGGATGGGCATAAAGGCCAGATCGAAATGGATACCCTCCACTAGCATGTCGGTCGAAACCAGTAGATAGTCCGGCCCGGCATCGATCACGGCCGCATCATCGCCCATCCCTTTGACCGAAGTGCGGTGTTCGGTTGAAAAACTCCCGCGAATGCGATCGATTAACCCAAATTCACCTAATTGATTGATTTCCAGTCGTTTTTCATCCATGAGTGCTGTTTGTTATCTTTACAGGGCCGTTTACCGTTTATTTCCGCCAAAAATCAGAATTTAAATCCAAAGGCGGTTCTTTTTCCTGTGTTAGTCGTATCCAGACTTATAAACCGTGCCCATGAAGAAAATAACAGGACTCTTACTGATTCTTGCCATCATCCTGAGCGCCTGCGCCTCCAACAAGCCCTATTATAAAACCAGGGAAGGTAAGAAAAAGCAGAAGTATTATAATGATATACAATTTGGCGGGCGGAAAGCGCGGGGGTATTAATCAGTTGACAATAGGCAATTGACAGTTGACAATCGGGGAAGTGCAAACCGATTAATGCAGTGAACTGTTTGTTGCTTCCAGTTAAAACACCTCTCCAGGGGAAATTAGCGATTAGAGGCGACCTCGCTCGGATGGCTCCAAACCTTTGTCAACTGTCAATTATCAACTGTCAACTGATTTCAGCTCTTGACATAACTCCACCAACACCCCGTTTGCCGATTTCGGGTGGAGAAAAAAAATCATCTTGTTATCGGCACCGGCTTTAGGTTGGTCGTTGATAAGGGTGAAGCCCTCGTCGCGGTACTTTTTCAGGCTTTCGTCTATATCAGCCACCTCGAAAGCCAGGTGATGAACGCCTTCGCCCCTTTTTTCAATGAACCGGGCAATCGGGGAATCCGGCCGCGTGGCTTCAAGCAGCTCTATTTTGACGCCGCCCATGTCGAAAAACGAGGTCCTTACCCCTTCGGAATCCACTTCCTCTTCCTTGTAATGGGGCCGGCCCAGCAGGCGTGCGAAGGTTTCGTTGGCCTCTTTCAGGCTCTTGACGGCAATGCCGACGTGTTCCAATTTCTCCATAATTGGTTAACTTTGAGGCACAAAGAAGAAACTTTTTGTTGTATTCGGAAGTTTTATCCCTCCGAAATGACCGGCATTCCGCTTTGCCCGCGCGCTGGTATGGCGGATTCTCCCGGAGGGCTTCCGATATTGATTGAATCCTATAGAAAGAAAATACGTTATAGGCTAAAGAAAAAGCAAGATGATCACCGTAACCGACAAAGCGAAAGACAGGATAATTGAGCTCAGGAAAGAAGAGGGGCATTCCGATGCGGCCAACATCCGCGTATCCGTAAAGGGAGGGGGATGCTCCGGTCTGATGTACGATCTTGGTTTTGATGAGCACATCAACCCGGTCGATCAGGTATTTGAAGACAAGGGCGTGAAAATTCTCGTCGACAAGAAGAGCCTTTTGTACTTGCTGGGTACCACCCTCGATTTCTCGGACGGCCTGAACGGCAAAGGGTTCCAGTTCATCAATCCCAACGCATCGCGGACGTGCGGCTGCGGGGAAAGCTTTTCAGTCTGATGGTCAGTGGTGAGTGGTCAGTGGTGAGTGGTCAGTGGTGGTACTAGTCAATCTG
>CAYMWA010000202.1:0-5570 GCA_964393795.1 uncultured Roseivirgaceae bacterium | reverse complement strand
TGACCGTCGTGCCATCAGGAATGGCTGTAGGGCCTGCCCAGGTAATCGTATAGGGAGCGGTACCGCCGGAAACCGAGACATCGATTTTGCCGACGCCCACACCTGCGGCAGGATCGCAATCCGGATCGGTATCGTTAAGGGTAATACCAATTTGCGGTGGCTCGGTGACGATGAGGCCGGTGATGCCGAGTGTTTCGCAAAAGGGTCCTCCGCTTCCACTGGCCGTGACCAAAATCCTGTATTCGTTGCCAACAGGATTCAGGGACGTATTGGCATGGATCCCCTCAATTTCAAATGCAGGAAGAAGCGTTCCGTTCCCTGTTTGAAAAGTAACGGAGGTACTGGTAGTACTCACAGATCCCATTGGCGTCTGACCAAATCCAGGGCGAAAGAGAAACAATTCATAAGTATAGGGTGCAACGCCCTGGATCACATCGACAGTGACCTGGCCATCGTTCGCATTATAACACGATACGGACGTCGTGTTTGCATTAATCTGCAAGCACTGGGAAAAAGCGGCCTCAACGGAAAAAATTACTAAAAAGAAGGGTAAAAGTCTTTTCATAATTTGCGCTTATTACCCGTTAGCATGATTTGATCAAGTATCCTTGACTGACAGAAAGGGTCCGGTTCGTCAGGAAACGTGAAAATGATCCGGTAAAAATGCGTGTTATTAAGGTTGTCGAAAGTGATCGTCCCGGAGCCGTTCCCGGTCTTTTCAGCCACTTTCGTGCGATTGGCGTTCACATAGGACAAGAGTATGCACGTATAATTGCGTGTCGTATTTACGTTTAGGGTGATCTTTCCATCGTTGCCGTCTGCAGAAGAAGCCTGTTCGATAGCGGTTATCTCAAAGGTATCGGCACATTGGGAATAGCCTGTCGTTGCAAGCAGGCACATAAGAAGCATAACAGCCAGCGGCTTCATCGGAAACAGATTAGGTACATTATAACATGCTTTCCATATGGAAAGAACTGCTTCAGGCAATAAATACCCTCAAAATGACGTAGTAACCCAAAAATCAGCAAAATAAAGGTCTGGATTACGCTTCGGCACTACTCATCTAAAAAATCATTTACCCTATACGGGTAATAATTAGTCTAAAAAATCAAAGTTTTCGCGTACTAAAACTTCCTCTTCAAAATCTCACTCAAAACGACTGCCTGCCTGAGGCTTTCCGGATTCCGAAGCATCTTCCTGTATTCGCCCGCCACATCCCGCCGTTCCTTTTTTTCGAATGCCGCGAATCGCCCGAAATCTACCACTGTTTCCTCTAGTTGAAGCGTTTCTTCCAGTGACTTGCGCTCGCTGGCCAGTAACTGCGCCTCCTCGTACTTCTTCAGGATGCGAGCATCTTCATCTTCGTCGATGGCTACCTCTTCCAGGCTTCGCGCTTCTTCGCCGGTTTCCCGTTCATACGGTTCATATCGCGGCGCTGGCACAGGTTGCGGCCTCGGCTGCGGCTTTGGTTGCGGTTTCGGCGCCTGTTTGCCTTCGGTAATCTCGCGAAGCAACTCCTCAAAGGTCATCGGCCTCGCTTCATCGGCGCCGGAGTCGTCTGCACCTTCCGGCCTGCCACGTCGCCGTTCGCCAGTCGGGCTCCCTCCTGCCTCCTCGGGTTTCTTGAGCAATCTACTCAAGAAATAGATGACGCCAATAACAATATAGATCCAGAACTGAGCATCCATTCAAACAAAATTAGCAAAAATATTTAAAATGCCTATTGCGTTGATTTCTATCGATTTCGACAACCATTTGCCGTTCGCGTTGTTTTTTGTTTTGAATTGCGGATTGAAGGGACTTATCTTTGCCACCTACCTTTCAGTAGGCAGTTCCGGCAGCCCACGTTCAGACCCCTGCACAGGGCATCGACCTTCATACTCGAAAGGATTTTCAACCACTACAACCACTACAGCATGCAATTAGCGAAACTGGAGATTAAAGGCTTCAAGAGTTTTGCCGACAAGGTCGTAATCAATTTCGATGAGGGTATTACCGGGATTGTTGGTCCTAACGGATGTGGAAAATCCAACGTCGTTGATGCCATCCGGTGGGTTCTGGGGGAGCAGAAAACGAGCGCACTTCGTTCAGAGAAGATGGAGAACGTCATCTTCAACGGTACCAGCCAGCGATCGCCACAACAGATGGCCGAAGTGGCCCTCACGATCAACAACACAAAGAACATCCTGCCGACAGAATACGCGCAGATCACCATCACGCGCCGGCTTTACCGGTCTGGTGAAAGCGAATACCTTCTCAATGGCGTCACTTGCAGGCTGAAAGACATCACCAACCTGTTTATGGACACCGGTGTAGCCTCTAACAGCTATGCCATCATCGAACTCGGCATGGTCGACGACCTGCTGAACGACAAGGACCACAGCCGGAGGACGCTGTTTGAAGAAGCCGCTGGCATCTCCAAGTTCAAGAAGCGCAAGAAGGAGACGCTGAAAAAGTTGGAGGACACCGATGCCGACCTCGAGCGTGTGGAAGACCTTCTTTTCGAAATCGAAAAGAACATGAAGAGCCTGGAAAAGCAGGCACGTCAGACGGAGAACTACTACCGCATAAAAGAAGAGTACAAACAAAAGAGCATCCACCTGGCTCGCGTGATTGTCAACAGGCAAAAAGAAAAGTTTAATTCCGTCACCGCGGAAATTGCGACCGAGAATGACCGCAAGACGGCGTTGACTGCCGAGATTGCAGAAAAAGAGGCCGCCATTGAAAGCGCGAAGGCGGAATTAGTCGTCAAGGAAAAAACACTTTCCTCAAGACAGAAGGCCATAAACGAATTCGTCTCGAAAATCCGCCACTACGAAAGTGAAAAGCAAATCAAGAATGAGCGGCTAAAGTATCTCAACGACCGCGCTAACAGCTTGCGCGAGCAGATTGAGCAGGACACGAAAAGCAACGAGCGAGCGCGCTTCAGCATTCAGAGCCTTGAAAATGAAAAGGCGGACGCCGAGCAGATACTGGCGGAGATCAACCAGAAACTCGAACACCTCAAAGCCGAATACGAGGAACAGAAATTGAAAACTTCGTCGCTCCAGGCGCAATCCGACGCCATCCGTCAAGTGCAGCGCGAACGACAGGAAGAAGTGTTCAAACTCAACAAAGACGTGGAGATCCGTGAGATCCAGGTATCATCGCTGAAGCAGGAGTTGGAGCGCACCGCGACCGACACCTCGCAACAAAGTGCAAGCCTGGAGGAGTTCGAAAAGAAACTCGTCGTACTGCAGGAAGACATTGACGCAAAGACCGCGGAACTCGACGGACTAAAGAAAGAAGAAGAGAACGTTCAGGAGCGCACTGCTTCGATGGAGAAAACCATCGAGATGATTCGGGAGGAGATGAACGTCACGAACCGGAAGCTCGACGCCCGTCAAAACGAATACAACCTTACCAAATCGCTCGTCGAGAACCTGGAAGGATTTCCCGAGGCGATCAAATTCCTCAAAAAGAAGATCGCTAAAAATGCTCCCCTCCTTTCCGATATTCTCACCACGTCGGAGGAATACCGGGTGGCTATTGAAAACTATCTTGAGCCCTACCTCAACTACTACATTGTTGAACACGAATCAGAGGCGTACGAAGCGATCAACATCCTCAGCGATGCCTCGAAAGGGAAAGCACACTTTTTCATCCTCGATGCATTTGAAAAATTCGAGTCCTCCAACACGCGCATTTATTCCAATGCCTTCCCGGCGACTCAGATCATCGAATTTGATCCGAAGTACAAAAAGCTGATGTCCTACATCCTCGACCGGGTGTACATCTACGAAGGCGACGTAAAGAACATTCCGGCTACGGATGAGAATACGTTCATCACGAAAAGCGGCAAGCTCACGCGAAAACGGTTCAGCATTTCGGGTGGTTCCGTCGGCCTTTTCGAAGGGAAGAAGATCGGACGCGCCAAAAACCTCGAAAAGCTGGAAAAAGAGATCCGCGAGCTCCAGGGCAAGCTTGACGAAGTCAGAACAAGCCTCGCTGAAAGGCAGAGCGACTTCGAAAAACTGCGCAACAACAAAATTCGTACGGAAATCGAAGATCTCCAGCAACGCATCAGACAAGTCAATGAGGAGTACGTGTCTGTTCGGACCAAGCGCGAGCAGTTTGCGAGCATGCTGAGCAATGCCGACCTCCGACGGGAAGACATGCTGGAAAAGATCGATGTGCTGACGCGTGAACTTGACGAACTCCGGCCCAAAGCACAGACGGCGCAACGGGAACTCGCGGAGCAGGAAAACAAGCTCAGCGCCATGGCCGACGACCTCGCGGCCCACACGGAGCTGCTCAGCCATAAATCGGCGGTCTTCAACGAACAAAATATCTTTTTCCATCAACAGGAAAACCGCGTCAAGAGCATCGATCAGGAGATTCGCTTCAAGCAGGAATCGATGGACCAAAGTGGTCAGCGCATCCAGAACAACTCGGACGAACTAGGGCGAAACGAACAAGAGATCGCCGACATTTCCGAATCGACCCAAACCAACGACGACGAACTCCTGGCCATGTATTCTGAAAAGGAGGACATGGAAAAAGGATTGAGCGAAGCGGAAAAAGAGTATTACGAGTGGCGCGCCAATATCGACGCGATCGAAAAAGAACTTCGCGAAGTACAGCATAGCAGGCAGAACCTCGACACCCACCTGATGGAATTGCAGAATAGCCTCAACGAAAGCAAGATGCAGTTGAACTCCGTCAAGGAACGGTTGTCGGTTGAATTCAATGTCGACCTGGATGAAGTAACCGGACAATCGACACCGGAAGAAGCCGAAGCGCTCGCGGCGGAGAACGAGGAGAATATCCGCAACGAAGTCAACAAAATACGCACGCGACTGGACAATATGGGGCCTATCAACCCCATGGCTATGGAGGCTTATACCGAGATCAAAGAGCGCAATGATTTTATCAAGGCGCAGAAGGAAGACCTGTTGAATGCCAAGGAATCGCTTTTAAACACCATCAACGAAATCGAGGGCGTTGCCAGCGAGACATTCATGAGCTCGTTCAACCAGATCAAGGAGCACTTTATCACCGTATTCCGCTCGCTGTTCACCGAAGGCGACGAATGCGATCTCAAGCTTGTCGACCCCAGCAAACCGCTGGATTCCGATATTGAGATCATCGCGAAACCCAAGGGCAAACGTCCCCTGACCATCAATCAGCTCTCCGGCGGGGAGAAAACCCTTACCGCCACGGCGCTGCTGTTCAGCATGTACCTGCTGAAACCGGCTCCGTTCTGTATTTTTGACGAGGTCGACGCGCCGCTCGATGACGCCAACATCGACAAATTCAACAACATCATCAGGACCTTCAGCAAAGACAGCCAGTTCGTGATCGTCACGCACAACAAACGCACGATGTCCTCCACCGATGTCATTTACGGCATCACCATGGTGGAAAAAGGGATTTCCCGGGTCGTTCCTGTCGACCTGCGGGAGCTGGCGTGAGTTGGTTCACCGGTCCCTGAGCTTGCCGAAGGGCCGGTTGCCGGTTGCCGGTTACCAGTTGCCAGTTGCCGGTTGCCGGTTGCCAGTTGCCGGTTACCCGTTGCCAGGTGCGGTTGC
>CAYMWA010000201.1:0-5618 GCA_964393795.1 uncultured Roseivirgaceae bacterium | reverse complement strand
GTCACTCCAACGGGTGATATTTCGCATTGCGCCTCAACGTATTCATAGATCTCGCTCCCTTCCTCCAATGACTCCTTGATCCGCGGAATCGCGAATTCAATAATCGCATCGAGTTCAGCCATGATGCTATCATCTTCTATCAGTTCGCGATAGCGCAGTTCCAGGCGCCTGATTTCCTCAGGCGAGATTTCCTTGGGGAAGGCTTCACGAATGAGCGTCTTGTTCTCCTTCACCGACACCAGATTTCGATAGTGGAAGACCAGGTCGGCGAGGAACGGATAGAGTTCCACTTTGTGAAACGACTTCCTCGCAGTTTGGAGGTAGGCAAGCAGGAGGTACTTTTTGTACTCGTAGTCAATGAGGCCTTGCGTCAACCAATCTTTCGACAGTTTTTCCATGATCAATACAACACACAATTACCGAGCATTAATTTAACGGTATTCCCGGTTCCTGTCAACCCGGCCTGCGCTGGCCGGATTTTAGCGGTTACCGGCACTGTCATCCTGCCAGTTCAATAGGGCCGATTCAGCCAAATAAGGCCGAAAAACTGTCATAGTTTGAAAAAATGTCCGTAATTCGCGTCTCTTTTCGCATTGGCACAGAAGATGATAAAAGGCGCTTGCGGAACCCATATGTTCAACCTAAAACAATCTATTTTATATGGCAAAAATCAATTTCAAACCAAATGAGGATCGGGTGCTTGTAGAACCCGCTGAGGCTGAGACCAAAACAGCGTCAGGAATCATTATCCCTGACACGGCCAAGGAAAAGCCCCAGAAAGGCAAAATCGTTGCCGTTGGTGAGGGATTAAAGGACAAGCCGGTGACTGTGAAAGTCGGCGATAACGTGTTATACGGCAAATACGCGGGCACGGAAATCAATATCGATGGTAAGGAATACCTTATCATGCGCAACTCCGACATCTTCGGAATTATCTAATCAGTAAAACACAAAACTTAAGAAAGTTATGGCTAAAGAAATCACGTTTGATACCTCCGCGAGAGACAGGATTAAGAAAGGTGTTGACAAGCTGGCGAACGCTGTAAAAGTTACGCTTGGACCCAAGGGCCGGAACGTCATCCTTGACAAAAAGTTCGGTGCTCCTACCGTAACGAAAGACGGCGTATCAGTAGCAAAAGAAATTGAATTGAAAGACGCCATTGAAAATATGGGTGCGCAGCTGGTGAAGGAAGTCGCGTCAAAGACAGCAGATGCTGCCGGTGACGGTACGACGACAGCCACTGTGCTGGCGCAAGCGATCTACACACACGGTGTCAAGAACGTGGCTGCCGGAGCCAATCCGATGGACCTGAAACGCGGTATCGACAAAGCTGTCGAATCCGTTGTGGAAAGCCTCAGAAAGCAGTCGCGCAAGATCAAAGACTCGGCTGAAGTAGCACAGGTTGCCACAATCTCTTCAAACAGTGACGAGACGATTGGTAAGATGATCGCTGACGCGATGGACAAAGTAGGCAAAGACGGTGTCATTACCGTTGAAGAAGCCAAAGGTACTGAAACCGAAGTGAAGACAGTTGAAGGGATGCAGTTTGACCGCGGATACCTCTCCCCTTACTTCGTGACCAACACTGAGAAAATGGAAGCTGAATTGGAACAGCCTTACGTGTTGATCTACGACAAGAAGATCAGCAGCATGAAGGAACTGCTTCCTATCCTCGAGCAATCCGCACAAACAGGCAAACCGCTGCTCATCATCTCTGAAGAAGTGGAAGGTGAAGCGCTGGCTACCCTCGTGGTAAACAAGATTCGCGGCGCCCTGCGTGTGGCTGCTGTGAAAGCCCCTGGCTTTGGCGACCGCAGGAAAGCAATGCTCGAAGACATCGCCATCCTGACAGGTGGAAAAGTGATCTCCGAAGAGCAAGGCTTCAAGCTTGAAAACGCAACGCTGGATATGCTTGGCCGCGCAGAAAAGATCCACATCGACAAAGACAATACGACGATTGTCAACGGTGCCGGTAGCAAAGCCGACATCCAGGGCCGGATCAATCAGATCAAATCACAGATCGAAACCACTACGTCCGACTACGACAAGGAAAAACTGCAGGAGCGTCTTGCTAAACTCTCCGGTGGTGTCGCTATCCTCTACGTAGGTGCTGCTACCGAAGTGGAAATGAAGGAGAAGAAGGACCGCGTTGATGATGCCTTGCACGCGACCCGTGCCGCAGTTCAGGAGGGTATCGTCCCGGGTGGTGGTGTTGCGTATATTCGTGCAATCGAATCATTGAAAGATGCAACGACGTTGGGTGCTATCAACGAAGATCAGGCTACCGGTGTGAACATCATCAGACTGGCGCTTGAAGCACCGTTGAGAACCATTGCGGAAAACGCTGGCCAGGAAGGTTCTGTTATCGTCAACAAAGTACGCGACGGCAAGAAAGACTTCGGCTACAACGCACACAACAACACGTTTGCCAACTTCTTTGAAGCCGGTATCATCGACCCGACAAAAGTTACCCGTCTGGCGCTTGAGAATGCCGCTTCTATCGCAAGCATGCTGTTGACGACCGAAGCCGTGGTTTCCGACATCGCTGAAGAGAAAGAAGCTATGCCTGCCATGCCTCCCGGAGGTGGCATGGGCGGCATGATGTAAGCGACGTTTTAAGTAATTTTTAAGAAAGGGCTTGCCGGAAGGTGAGCCTTTTTTTGTGCTCGCTTTTAGGACCGGGAGTGGGTTGAAGAGTGGTACTCCGTGCGGAGATGGGACGAGCTGCAGGTTGCAGGTGACCTCTCGCAGGGACAAGGCAGGCCTTGTCTCTACGTTCGGGCACGTTGTCGGTTGCCAGATGCCGGTTTGTTGGTTGATAGTTGTGTTGCGGGACCTTCGGTCTCTGAGGACTGTCGAGGGCGACAGGTTGCCGGTTGCGGTAGCCTGGCTGTTGACGAGGACCTTCGGTCCCTGAGCCTGCCGAAGGATGCATTCGGCAACTTCTTTTTGCGCATTGCTCCTGGGTTGACGGGGACCTTCGGTCCCTGAGCCTGCCGAAGGGGTCGAAGGTCCGGACGACAGTGCAGGTTGCAGTACCTCCGACATACCGTAAAGCTGAGCCACGCGAAATCAATGGATGGCGAACGTTATTTGACGCATTGGACTTTGAGCGCGATTTTATTACATTCGATGATGGAACAAAGACCCTCTATTGTTCTTGGAAGGATGCATCACCGTGGTTATACCTGTCTATCGCTTCGGTTTGAGAAGGATTACGCATTGATCCGGGAAGTGAAAAGGATCCCGGGAGTAACATTTAGCTGGTCAAAACGATGCTGGTACGTGGTGGATGGGGAAGGCGTTGTTGGCACTATTCGTCAGGTGTTAGCGGGCAAAGCTATCATAGACGATACTGCCTTACACGACTTGAATCCGGTTAGCAAGGATGCGCTTCGCGACTATCGTGAACAACTCGACCGCATGCGATACAGCGGGAACACCAAAACGATGTATGTTCATTACTTTGAACGTTTTTTGCAATACTTTCATGGCACGTCGGCTGAAGCGATAACAGACCATCAGATAAACCGATACATGCAGCACCTACTGCATACGAAGAAAATCGGCATGTCGACACAGAATCTGATTATCAACGCTATCAAGTTCTTTTACGAGCGGGTCAGGAAGCGGGAGCGGAAAGTTTATGCGTTTGGAACGTCCTTTGAAAGCGCAGAAATTGCCGACAGTGCTTAGTGAACGGGAAGTAGCAGCGATCCTCAAAGCGATCGACAACCTGAAACACCGTACAATGCTGCAACTCATTTACGCAGCCGGGCTGAGACGTAGTGAGTTGGTGAATCTGAAGACTAACGATATTGACCGGCAGCGGAAGGTAATTAATATCCGGGGTGCAAAGGGCAAGAAAGACAGGATCACGCTGTTATCTGAAAAATTTATAGTGTTGTTGGAAGCCTACCTTCGGGAGTATGCTCCGAAGATGTGGTTATTTGAAGGTGCGGGCGGGGAGCAGTATTCGGCCTCCAGCTTGCAAAAGGTGTTCACGGCGGCGTTACAAAAGTCCGGCGTCACGAAAGAAGCCACCCTGCACACCTTGCGACACAGTTTCGCGACGCATCTGCTGGAAAAAGGGACCGATCTCCGGTACATTCAGGCGCTGCTCGGCCACAACAGCAGCAAGACGACCGAGATTTATACCCATGTAACCACGAAGGGCATTGATAAGATTACGAGTCCGCTGGACGATTTGGATCTTTGAAGTACATATATCCGACCGTATGGCCGGATATATGTACCATAAGTATCGATATATTTGAAATATATGCACCTTAGGTGCATATACACAAACGTTATGCGCAATTTTGATAAACTGCATTGCACTGAAATAGAATGACATTATGAAAAAGAAACAGGTAAAACGAATACTCAGAATCGTATTTATTATTGCCAGCATAAGCTCATTATACTTTGTACCATGGATTTTGGTGAGAGCATGGATTATACCACTGCCTGATACGGTTCAAGAACAACTCAACGAAGGAATAAATTATGGATTTGATGGAATGATTGTTTATGTGGACGAAGCAGGAAAGCCCCCCGAGTTTTATGCTGCTGGCTGGCATGACCGAAAAAAGAAAATCCCTGCCTACCCACAAGCATTATTCAAAATTGCGAGTATTACAAAGTTATATATCGCTGTTGCTACTACAAAATTAGTTAAAGAAGGGCGTTTGTCTTTGGATAAAACACTTGCGGAATACTTTCCAGAACTTGCGAAAAGAATTGAATATTCAGACAAGATAACCTTGAGAATGATGGTGCAGCATCGGAGTGGCATTCCCAACTTTGTTGACCATCCTGATTATTGGACAAAACCTCCAAAAAACAGACAAGAAACACTCGAATACGCCCTGGATTTGCCAGCAGACTTTGAACCAGGTGAAGATTATGGGTATTCAAATACTAATTATATGTTGATTGAGGACCTCATTGATAAAACTTTGGGCTTCCCCCACCAACAATATATTAAGGAGAGAATATTGATTCCACTTGGGCTGAAACACACTTTTGGTTCGCTTAGTGAAGTTAATATGGACGATGTAATGAGCGGCTATTATGTTGACGTTGAAACCAATTTCAAGTATGAAAATACTGGCTTAATGCTGGCTACAGCAGAAGACGTGGGCATATTCTTACGGGCGTTAAACGATGGTTCGGTGTTTAATGAAGGTGAACAGGAAATTTATTCTTCAATTTACGTTTATGAACATACAGGACTACTTCCCGGCTATCAGAGCATTGCAAAATACTATAAAGATATGGACATGGTTGTTATTCAATTCAATAATACAACTAATTTTAATGGATATGACTGGAATTTAGCGGAAATCATTTATAGCCGAATTGTCAAAATATTAAAGAAAAAAAGCGCATAACATTTTGTATAAGTAATGGCAGGCAGTGTGGTAAATATCAAGGTTTGTAGCCCGCTTAAACTGCCTATCGGCTTGATAGGAAATAAGCCCGCAATCTGCCACTACTCATACAATTTACCGTTGTATGCAAGCCGCCGCTGGACAGTTTGCCTTAGCCCCCTGATAAACTGGACAGAAATTGTAAATCAATTTAGGTACAGTAAATTCAGGAAACAATGTCA
>CAYMWA010000200.1:0-5645 GCA_964393795.1 uncultured Roseivirgaceae bacterium | reverse complement strand
GCCGACTACACCAGGATTGGTCTGGGACGCGCGATTTTCCTGTTGGCAGTACCGATGATTCTTGAGTTACTCATGGAGTCCGCCTTTGCGATAGCCGACATTTACTTTGTAGGAAAGCTTGGGGCCTCAGCGGTGGCAACGGTGGGGTTGACAGAAACATATCTCTATCTTCTGTACTCGCTCGCCATGGGACTTTCGACCGCAGTGACCGCCATCATCGCCAGAAGGATTGGCGAAAAGAATCGTGAAGCTGCTGCAACGGCTGCCATCCAGGCGATCTTTCTCGGGCTATTGTTTTCCATTCCGTTCGCCGTGGCCGGGATATTCTTTTCAAAGGAGCTGCTTTCACTGATGGGTGCCGATGCATGGAGCATTGAACACGGTTATCGCTATACACGATGGATGTTAGGTGGCAACGCGGTGATCGTCCTGTTGTTTGTCATCAACGCGGTTTTTCGTGGAGCAGGGGATGCCGCTGTGGCGATGCGGGTACTGTTTGTTGCCAACATACTCAATATTGCGCTTGATCCTTTGTTAATCTTTGGATGGGGACCCATTCCCGCCATGGGGATTGAAGGCGCTGCCATCGCCACCAACATCGGTCGTGGAGTGGGCGTGCTCATGCAACTGTGGATCCTCTTCCATGGAGGGAAGCACATCCGCGCGCGGGTTTCGCAGCTCTATTGGGAGGCGAAGACGATGATAAACATCGTGCGTACTTCTATCGGTGGCATTGGCCAGATGCTTGTGTCAATGACCTCCTGGATTTTTCTGATGCGCATCCTGTCAGATGTTGGGAGTGACGCTGTGGCTGGTGCCACCATTGCCATTCGCGTCATGATGTTTGCCATGATGCCGGCATGGGGGCTCGCCAATGCAGCGACTACGCTTGTAGGACAGAACCTGGGCGCGGGTGATCCAGACCGCGCGGAATCATCGGTCTGGCGGATTGGATCGTATAACATGGTTCTGCTCATCGGCGTGTCGTTCGGATTCTTTTTCTATAATGAACAACTGATCGGACTTTTTACCGATGATGCGGGTGTCATTGCCATAGGTGCCGAGTGGCTGCGCATACTGTCGTACTCGTTCTTTGTCTATGGATGGTGGATGGTGTCCAGTTCGGCGTTTAACGGCTCCGGCGATACACGCACGCCCACGAAAATCAACCTTGTCTTTTTCTGGCTCATCCAGATTCCGCTGTGCTACGTGCTGGCCATACACTTCGGCCTCGAACAATCCGGTGTCTTCTGGGGGGTGTTTGTCTCAGAAACGTCGGTTGGACTTTTTACCCTTTGGCTCTTCAGCCGCGGCGGCTGGAAGAAGACGGTGGTATGAAAGTTGAATTTCATTTCGGCTATGGCTAGTAGGCTTTCAGACGATCGCAGCAATCCGGAATGAGTTATATGAGGGGAGCAGGCCTTTTGTTTTTCATGTTGTTGGGTTATGCGGGACTTTGCCGCAATGGCCCTGACCGGGCCGAAAGCGACTATCGGCAATTCGTTGCGTTTCAATCCGACACCGTTTCGGCCGAACATCACGTTGACAGCGCTGAGGATGAATCCGCTCTTTCTTCGCTGTGGGTCAACTTGCAGTCGCTTGATTCTGTCATTCGACGGGTTGATCCGCTGGTGCTTTTTCCCAATCTCGCATCGATGGGTACGGTCACGATGCCTAAAGGATACGTGTTCATGCTTGTCGCCTTCGTGGCAACAGGAGGCATCTTGATCTTTGTGGCGGACGTGGTGCGGATGGGAAGGCGAAGAAGTCGTGCCCGCCGAAGGCGCCGTCATGCGAATCGCGCGGCCGGCGCTTTTAAGATGCAGGTCGCATTTGAGGCGTTTGTGGTCACGCTGTTTGATCCAAAGTATTTTCGTTATCAGCACAAGTGGCCCCAAAGCGTTCTTATGGGCGCCAGCTCAAAAGGAGAGGTGCCGGCTGACCTTGAGTTTGAATTTGACTATCGGGATGTGAAAGCGCGGTTCACGGTAAAGTGTCTCTACTTTACCAGCGTATCGAAGGGAGACGTCCAGCTCTTTTATTCGACACGGAACGAATGGCAGGGCGCCAGGTCCGAACTGCCGGTCTATTTTATTCTCGGCTTCGGCGGAAAGCCGGACGATCCACAAGAACTCTTTCTCTTGCCGGCGGAAGTAGCGAAACGGGGCGTGATCAGGAAGGACGCCCTGGCGCCCTATTCGAAGTCCGGTATGTTTTTCTATAACGTGACCACGGGCCGGCTCCAGTAAATGTACATCGGATCATACCCTAGGTATTTTTCCTAAGGGAAATCCCGAGATTTCCCACCCTGAATTTTTTATCCCTTCGCGACTACTCGCGTAAGGTTCATGCCGGATTGTGCGCGAACCGTAGTTACACCCACCGTAGTTTTGAATCGCAATTTCAGACAGCCTTTCCTCCATCAGGAGAAGGCTGTCGTGTTTGGGTAGCCGCGTTGATGATCGAAATTTCATGACGATTCCGTCTCTTTTCAAGAATGTTGACTTAACTAAACTGTTCGCCTCTTTCGCGGTATGGCGAATGGCATGCACTTGTTGTATCGTCATGATCTTTAGCGGCTGGCCGGCAACGGTAAAGGCGCAGTGCGTAGGGTTGCCTTCAGTGACGTCACTTGGAAGCAATAAATTTCCCGTTGGCCTCTGTGCTCCCGTGCAAGCGAATGTTACCTATACGGTAGCCTTCGCTGTTCCTGTTGGCCCGGGACAGTTGGAATTGATCTATGATTGGGGCGATGGCAGCGCACCTGAGATTGTTCCGCTTACACCCGGTTCAAAAAGCTACAACGCTTCCCGCAATCACCTGTATCCCGCCGAAAGCGATTGCGAATACTTTGTTACAATGGCTATTCGCTATAAAGGTAAAATATGCACCAATACGAATCAGATCCAGAAGATTTCATCCTGGCGCACCGATGAACACAACGGCGGGAATATTGATCTCATTTCGCCGACTACGAAAACGAACGTCCATCTTGTATGTGAAGGGGAGGACATCTCGGTGGTCTTCGACGACAAGACAAACTGGAATTGCAATGGCCAATATGAAACGTCTTCGCTTGATCCGATCGAATCTCCCAACACGGAATATCGATGGCAGCAGATCGTTTACAACACGCCGGTTGAAGGAAGCAAGATTCCGAATATCAGCGTAAATGGTGTCGCATTGACAGCCGGCGATGGATCCGACATCGTCACCGGGTATCAGGATCCGCGCGGCGTATTCTATATGAGCGCGCCGGTACTTGTGAATGATTCGCGGAGGAGGCCGTCGTTGCAGATTACCGCTCCCGGCGGATTTGGCCCGGGCACTCCAAAAGCAGATGACGTGTTCGCCGTGACCTTGCGCTACTGGAATTTCTGTAACCCCTATGACGACCCTGAAATTCCTGGCCCACCCGTGGATGTGATCAATGGCGATCATGCTCCTGTTGAGAAGCGGGCGTTGATCAGAGTCCTTGCGCCCCCTCCGGCACTTACGGCAACCGAACAGGCGGTCTGCCTCGGCACAACACCTTCTCCATTTTCGGTATCGGGAGTGGTTGCCGGCAACGTCGTGAACTGGTACCGGTACAACCCCGGCTCTGATGAACCCGGCGAACTAATTGCATCGGGCAAGGACAGTACACTTCCTATAGTATCGCATCCCGATTGGACGAATGACACTACGGCGGGTTCATTTAAAGTGTGGGCAACGCAGCGCGCGAACACATCGGACGCAACTAACTGTGAAAGTCCAAAGACATTGGTCACGAGAATCATTCGCCAGGAGCCTCAGGTCCCCCGTCCAATTGTAGCACCGCCGTCCAGCATTTGCAACGGAGAAACCTTTTCAATTGTGCTTCCTGCGCCAGCGAGAGAACAGGCCGGAGGCAGAACGAAATATACGTGGTCCGTTGATGATGGATTGTCGTTGCTGAGTGCTACGGACAGCACTGCCCGGTTTGCCGTTAATGTTACCGATTTTGGTTCTGCACTTTTTGCCGATCGGAACATTACGGTGAACCGGCAGTATGTGGCCGGTCCGGTCTGCTCGCAATCAGAGACGTTTGCTGTCAGCATCTTTCGCACGCCGAACGGCGGCAGTGTCCATGCGGGAGATGCCGTCTGTGAAACGGATTCGCTGGGGGATGTGGTGTTATCCGGATATACCGGCGCCATCGCACGGTGGGAGGTGAAGAAGGACGATGGAAACTTCGTGCCGTATGACGGTGCGGCATCGGGCGATACGATTTTTCCGGGCAAATTGAAACCGGGGCACTACAGCTTTCGCGCTGTCGTGACGAACGGCCCATGTAAGGAAGTGTACAGCATCGAAAAAAATGTAGTGGTTTCTGCCAAGCCCTCGGTCGCGTATGCCGGCGACGATCAGTTTATATGTAGTGCGTTGCAGTCCGCTGCACTCAATGCGAATTTTCCTGATATCGGAAACGCGCAATGGTCTTATGTCAGTAGTGTGCCCGCGGGTTTGCCGCATCCGGCTTTTGATCTGCGTGACCCGAACACTACTGTCGTGATCGCCGCTGAAAATGCGGGCGTGTATACATTGCGTTGGACGGTCACTAACGGGTCATGTGTAAGCTACGACGATGTTGTTATTGATTTCGGCACGAACCCGTCGGATCCCGACGCTGGCGACAACCGACAGGTGTGTGGCGTCACGACTGAACTGACCGGCAACGTTCCGGTGAAAGGACTGGGAAGCTGGACGGTTGTGAGCGGTCCAGGTTGTGTAGGAGCTGATTGTCCGGTCGTCATCAAGGACCGCGCTGTGCCACAAACCCTTATTACACTGGATGGTTCGGCGCCGCGCTATGGCGCCTATACCTTCCGTTGGAATATCAGCAGCGGAGGCAATAACTGCTTCCTGAAAACGGATGACGTTACGATCACCTTTGAAGCCCCTGTGATCGTTACGGCATCAGACATCAATAATGTTTGCCTTGAAAGTATAAACCCCCAGCCGATTGAATTGACCGGTACGATAACCGGACCGGTCTTTTCAGCGGCATGGACAAATGTTTCGGGACGAGGGACGGTTACGGCGTCGTCGATCTTGGCCGAAAACGGAATCGTGATTGTTACGGCTTTCTATCAGCCCGACGCTGAAGATTATTTGAGTGGTCTGCCTGCAACGGTAAAGCTAAGCGCAACACCGGCGCGTGCGTCCTGTTCTGTGGCGGAACGCACCATCGCGATAAACTTTAACAGGCGGCCCGTGGCAGACGGAGGGGCAAACATTGACAACCTTTGCGACGATCAGGTGCAGCTTCATGCAAAGGCACCACGTTATGGGGTTGGTCGATGGACGGCAAGTTTGGAGGACGTCGTGTTTGACGATGCGACCGATCCGGAAACGATGATCAGAAACCTACCGATCGGATCTACGCAGGTGACCTGGACGGTCTCCGACGCAGGCAACGCGTGTCCTTCGCAATCGTCCACCTTCACCATTACACGTGTTCCGCTTCCGGAAGTACAAGACATCGACATCACGGAATGTGCCATCGAGCCCGGCTTCACCCGAGTGGTCCTGGCCGACTATGAGGATTCGGTGACGGCAATTCCTGCAGCAGACCGCGAAATCAACTGGTTCAAGTGGGGCGCGTCAGGTCACGAGCCGATTTC
>CAYMWA010000199.1:0-5751 GCA_964393795.1 uncultured Roseivirgaceae bacterium | reverse complement strand
AGCGCATCCCCAGTCCGCTTGAGATTTCGGTCCTCCTCAAGGAATCCGGAAAAAAATATGACGGCACGTTCCTCAACTCCCCCGACAACATTTCACGCTACAACACCAATTTCAAGCGTGCACTCAACCTCGGCATCTACGGCACCGATCTTGGCTATACGAACATTTATGAGCAAAGCCAGGATGGCATCCGTTACATGGCCACTATCAAGGATCTGGCCAACGACCTGAATATCGGCCAGTTCTTCGAAATGGAAATGATCGCCAGGCTGGTCGACAACAGCGACAACATGGACTCGCTGCTGCTCATCACCACACAAAATTTCAACAGCATTAACGAATATCTCCAGAGCCAGAACCGCTCCCACCTGAGCGTTCTCTTTCTGGTGGGCGGTTGGCTTGAAGCGCTGCACATCTCCTGCGAAGTGGCTAAAATCAATCGAGACAACGACCAGCTCCAGGAAACCATCGGCACTCAAAAGATCATCCTGGATAACATCATTCACCTCCTCTCTTTCTATAAGGCGTCTGACAAGAACATGGCAGACCTGCTGACCGATATGCAGGAATTGAAACAATCATTCGATAAAGTGACCATCACCACACACTACAAACCTTCGAGCTATGAGGTAGTCGATGGCGTCATGGTGGTGAAAGACAATAGTGAAAGCACCGTTAGCATTACACCGGCCGATATCGAGAATATCCGGGTGTCCGCCCAAACGGTACGAAATAAAATAATCAGCTAAGATTCAACAGCACTACTCAATATGAAAAAGTTATTGGTTTATGGTTTCTTTTTACTTCTCTTAACCGGATTCGAGGCGCCTGCACAGTGCAACGCCGACTACCTCAGCACACAGTGTATCCCCAAGCTTGCATCCGGATTCAATTTTGTGAAAAGTTATAAGGTTGAGAAAGCAGATAAAGATTACGTAGAATATTCATACGTTTTTACCAAGGGCACCCAATATATGATCAATGTATGTGCCCCAGATAAAGACCCCGACGGAATCGTTGTGACCCTGTACGACTCCAAACGCAACAAAGTAGCGACTAATAAAGTAGGCGACCAGTACACGACCGCCATCGCATACCCCTGCAACAATACAGGCATCTACTACATCCAGTATACCTTCGATAGCGAATCTGACATCTGCGGCGGCAGCGCGCTCGGCTTTAAACGATGAGGCAAGTTCAAAGTTCAAAGTTTTAAGTTTTAAGTTTTAAGTTCAAAGTTTAAGGAGTGCTACTTAGTTTAAAGCGCACTTAAAACTTATAACTTATAACTTATAACTTATAACTTATAACTTATAACTTATAACTTACAACCTATTGACTACGGTGGCGCTGGCCTGGGCTTTAGGGAAAACGACGAGGTCTGCAATTACGACATGTTCTGGTGTTGAGAGCACATACAGGATGACTTCTGCAATGTCGTGACCGGTGAGTGGTTCGATGCCTTCATATACCTTGTCGGCTCTTTTGGTATCGCCCTTGAATCGCACAAGCGAGAACTCTGTCTCGACAAGGCCCGGGTGAATGCCCGTCACTTTGATGCCAAATGGGTTAAGATCAATGCGCATCCCTTTGGTGAGCGCATCGACCGCAAACTTGCTTGCACAATACACGTTTCCGTTGGGGTAGACTTCTTTTCCCGCAATAGATCCAATATTGATAATGTGGCCGGACTTCCGTGCGGTCATGCCGGGAAGCACTTCGCGCGATACATACAACAATCCCTTTACGTTGATGTCCATCATCGCATCCCAGTCTTCAACGCTGCCCTCCTGAACCGGGCCAAGGCCATGCGCATTGCCCGCATTGTTGATCAGTACATCGATGGTTTTCCATTCGTCCGTCAAACTATTCAGGGCAGCTTTGACCGCGTCCTGGTCGCGCACATCAAAGGCAAGCGTCGTCACTTTCGTCTGTGACGACAGCGCCTTCTCAAGTTTTTCGAGTCGGTCCTTACGCCGTCCGCACAAAATAAGGTTGAACTGATTTTTTGCGAGCAAACGGGCAGTAGCTTCTCCGATGCCCGAAGTAGCACCGGTAATCAAAACGTTTCGTTGAGCCATTACTGGAAGAGCAGATAAAGCGTGATCGTATTTGTATTTAACCTTTGCAGGGGCTGACCGTAGCGATTCGTCGTATTGTCGAGTATATTCACCAGGCCCCTTGAAAAGCGAATCTCCGGCGAAAATTTAAACAGCGGATAATACAAATCAAAACCGAATCCTGCCTCAAGGCTGAGATTGGTACTGGCGATGCCGAGACTGGTCGAAGTATTTTCAACATTCTTCTTGCCCGATGCCTCCAGTGCGGGTTTCACGCCACCCACCATATACATACGAATGTTTCCGCGACGTTCCGATTTGTACTTCAAGAGAATGGGAAGTTCCACCATCGTTGTTTCGACCAACTTCTCCTCCGTCGGCGTGTCATCGGTATAAGAGTAGCGAAGGGTATGCTCGTAAAAGGCGACTTTCGGTGTAAGCCTGAAGTCGAGCAGGTCGGTAAGGCGGTAATTGACGATGAATCCGAGGGAGAATCCGGGAGACCATCCGGGCTCGACGGCATACACGCTGTCAAAGGATTGCGTAACGAACTGGTCCGCGTACTTCAACTGGTATGCCGTTGTGTGCAACCCGATCAAAAAACCGTAAGAAAGCTTCCGGTCGTCGTAATTCGGATTGTTTCTCGGCACCCACCGCTTTTTTTGAGCAAGAGCCGCATTGCTGCAGGCCGACAGCACCGCCACCAACACAATTATTTTCGCGCCGTATAGATAGAACTTATTCCAAAAGTGAGCGGTTTGCATGTGGTTTCTTTAAATCCGACCTTTTCAAGGATGTTTTCAAAATCCGTACCGTCAGGAAATACGGCTACCGATTCGGGCAGATACGTATACGCCGACTTGTCATTAGAAATTAAACGCCCCAGGCCCGGTAATATGTTTTTGAAATAGAAATTATATAGCTGTCGCATGGGAAATCGCCGGGGTTTGGAAAATTCAAGCACCACCAATGTGCCTCCCGGCTTCAAAACACGGCGGATTTCGGCCAATCCCCTCTCCAGATTCTCAAAATTGCGGACACCAAATCCCACAGTAACAGCATCGAAGGTATCATCGCTAAACTGCAGATTTTCGGAATCACCCTGCATGAGTTCGATTTTGGCTGACAATCCCAGTTTTTCGATTTTTTTCTTGCCGATGGCCAGCATTCCTTCCGAAATGTCGACGCCTGTGACTTTCTGTGGTGCCAGGGCAAGAGCCTGAATGGCAAAATCGCCGGTTCCGGTGGCCACGTCCAAGATCTGTTGCGGTTTGGTGGGCGCAAGCAGCCGAATGGCCGTTTTCCGCCAGAGCCGGTCGATGCCCATGCTCAGGAAATGATTGAGAAAATCATATCGCCGGCTGATGTTGTTAAACATCCTGGCTACCTGCTCTTTCTTCCCCGATTTTTCAGTTTTGTAAGGTACTACCGTCATCGCCATCACTTCATAAAAACCAGTCCGAAGGTATGCGGTTTACGGGTATGAATGAAATTACTTTTGGAGTACCTTGAATTCGACCCTTCGATTCAGTTCGCGACCCTCTTTTTCGTCGTCGTTGGAAGCCAGCGGTCGACTTTCACCGTAGCCCACGGCACGGATCCGGCGCGGATCAATTCCCTTTTTCGTGAGGAAGTCTTTGACCGCTTCCGCGCGACGCTGCGAAAGGGCACGGTTGTATTGCCAGTGCCCGTAGCTGTCGGTATGACCTGAAATTTCCAGACTAATGTCCGGGTTCTGGCGCATCATCGACTCCAGCTTATTCAACTCGTTGTATGACGCCGTGGTGAACGTTGCCTTGTCATAGTCAAAGTAAATATTCCGGAGCACTGAACGCGTACCCACGTCGAGCCGCCTGAGTGTAATGGTTCTCGCATCCTGAACGTTGGCCTGCCCGCGACCGGCGATCGTGAGATCCTGGTTCACAAAAACATAGCCCTCCTTCTCTATCGACAACCGGTAGTCTTTCTGTGCCGGGCTGGTGATGCGAAATTCGTACACCCCCGGCGCTACGGGGCTGGAGCCCACGATGACATTGTCCTGGAGTCCGCGAAGGCTGACCTTTGCTGCCAGCGGCGCCTGCGTTTGCTCATCGACGATGGTGATCCGGTAAAGCAAAGGCTCAGCCGGCGTCTCTTCATTGACAGGCCCGGTAACCGGAGGCGATTGTGGATCAGTTTGCGCAAGCGTCTCCTCGAGATCCTTCATGCCTTCAGGTGTAGTGATCAAATAGATGTCGGTATATCCCAATCCATCTTCGCGAACCGAGGAATAATAGGCGCGCTTGCCATCGGAAGAAGTGATGTAAAAGATATCGTCATCGGGTGTATTGATGGGATAGCCAAGGTTTTCCGGTTCACTCCATTTGTCAGTCTTAGGATCGTACACCGATTTCATGATGTCGTAGCTGCCCATGTTCTTATGCCCCTTGCTGCTGAAGTAAAGCGTCACCATATCATAGTCGATGAACGGACCCTCTTCATCAAAGGGCGTATTGATGGTCGGTCCGAGATTTTTCACATTCGTCCACTCCCCTTTCGCATCTTTGGTGGCTTTATAAAGATCGGTGCCCCCCAATCCACCGGGGCGGTTGCTGGAGAAATACAACGTCTTGCCGTCTTTGGATATGGTAATCGACTTTTCTTCAAAGCTCGAGTTGATAATCCCCGGAAGGGGCACGGGCGCGGCCCAACTGCCGTCGTCGAGGCGATTGCAATAATAAATATCCCCGCCCCCGTCATCCTTGAGAATGTACAGCGTCTTTCCATCGGCAGACAGTGCGAGGTTTGAATCGTGATAGGGTGTGTTTACACGACTCCCGATATTGCGCGCATAGCTCCAGACACCGTTCTCCTTCTTTGCTGTGAAGATATCTTCGTATGGCTTGTTATCGTCGGCAACATTTTGATTCAGGTTGCCATCGCGCCGGCGGGTGGTAAAGATAATTTCATCCTCCTGTTCATTCAGCACCGGTGCATAGTCTTCAAATTCCGAATTAATCTCGCGGCCGATGTTGACAATGGAAAAATTACCCGGGTTTGCCACAAACTCCTTCCCGTTCATGCATTCGACGATGCTCTTGTCGACCATTTCCATGGGAATTTTGTCATCGCCAGCGTAGTTGGGCTTGCGGGAAAGCCTATCCTTATAGCGGTTGTAAAACAACAAGGCGTTGTCAAAGTCGAGGCCGTACTGATAGCTTTTGCCTATCCAGTATTCCAGGTCAAAACGATAGTCGGGATTCTGGCGGTAGACTCTCAGAAAATATTTGGAGGCAAGGTCTTTGCCAATGGTAAGCAAGTGCAGGTAGCCCGCGTCGTAGTTCGCCTTCAGGAAGGTGGTATCCAGGTCGGCGGCGAGCACCATCAGTCCGCGCGCATCGTCGAGTGCCTGCGATCCCGAGATCATCTCCTCTGCCACCTGCATATAGTCGCGTGCAGTTTGTTTAGGGTCTTGCTGAGCAAAGACAGAACCTGATAGGGAGAGCGTCAAAAAAATCAGTACGCAGCGGCTACTGGACATCTCTTGAAAAAAATTAATAATGGGGCAATCTATTTAGTATACCGGATGCTAATATAGGAAAAATGCTGATTTGCCTACAATTAAAATAGCGCCTAAAGTGCCCTAAACTTACATTATTAGTATTTTGCCCTTAAATCTTTACTTTAAACGCATTATGGAAATCAGACAGGC
>CAYMWA010000198.1:0-5895 GCA_964393795.1 uncultured Roseivirgaceae bacterium | reverse complement strand
GCCAGGAACATCCCGCCGACGAGAACTTGTAAGATCCAAAGGGCGACATTCCAGGTTTTCGATTTTTTAACGTGCTTTGTTGTCATGTTGGTTTTGTTTTGTTTTGTTACACAACGTAAAACTGCACATTTTGGATTACTCTAAGTAAGCACTTTACCAAAGGTAAGTAGTTACCTTTTTGTAACCGGGATGAGATTGTTCCCCTGGGAACGAAGAAACCAACTGCCAATACCACCATGAAAGCCATTCTCTGTACCGCATATGGTCCGCCGGAAGTACTCCGCCTGGTCGACATCCCCACGCCTGTACCAAAACCGCATGAGGTACTGGTTCGCGTAAAGGCATCGACCGTAACGTTTGGTGATTGCGAGATCCGCAACCTTACCCTTCCTGCCTGGACTCGATTTCCCCTGCGTATGCTTATGGGATACAGCAAGCCAAGGCATCTCATTCCCGGGTTGGAATTCGCCGGTGTTATTGAAGCAGTGGGCGCAAACGTATCCGGCTTTAAAGTGGGTGATGCCATCTTCGGAAGTACCGGCTTGACGTTGGGCGGTAATGCAGAATACCTATGCCGGTCGATGAAGGCCCCGGCCGGGATCAAGCCGGACAACGTTAGTTTCGAGGAGGCAGCTACGATTCCTGTTGGTGGCATCAACGCCTTGCATTTCCTGCGAATGGCCAACCTCCAACCCGGCCAAAGGATATTGATCATCGGTGCCGGAGGAAGCATCGGCACTTGGGCGGTGCTACTGGCAAAATATTTTGGCGCTGAAGTTACTGCCGTCGATCATACCAACAAGCTTGACATGATGCGCGCAATTGGCGCCGACCACGTCATCGACTACACTCAGGAAGATTTTTCCGCCACCGGCCTGAAGTATGACGTCATATTCGATGTCGTCTATAAAAGTTCCTTTTCCAAATGCATCCGGTCATTGACACCATCTGGATACTACCTGATGGCCAACACCGGACCGCACCGCATGATGAAAGGACTCGGCATAGCGTTGACAACCTCGAAGAAAGTGAAATTCGCCCTGGCCGGCGAAACCGCCGCAGATCTGAATTTCCTGGCCGGATTGATTGCAACGAAAAAGATCAAACCGGTGATCGATCGTGTTTATCCGTTGGACCAAACCGTAGAAGCACACCGCTACGTCGAGCAGGGCCATAAAAAAGGAAGTGTGATTATTCTGCCTTGAAGTCCCCGTTCACCGACCATACCGCCACGTTCCCCCTTCGTACATTCAGGCATCTGTAAAAATCACACCGTACCCTTCACTGCTGCCATCGCCATAATCTTCTTGTACTCCCGCTCCCTAACTTTGCCCACCGACAAGCGCGAAAGCCGCACCAGGTCCATGTCCTGAAGTGTTGGCTCGGCTTTGATCTGTGCCAACGTCACTGGCCTGGGCAATGCCTTAACGGGTTTGAGGTCAACCACCACCCAGTTCGGATCGATGGTCGTCGGGTCCTGGTATGCCTCCTTCGCCACTTCCGCAACGCCAACGATGGCTAAACCCTCGTTGCTGTGATAGAAGAACACGCGATCACCTTTCTTCATCGCCTTGAGATTATTGCGTGCGCCATAGTTGCGAACGCCATCCCAAAATGTTTTCCCGTCTTTAACGAACTGTTCCCAACTGTATTTAAAGGGTTCGGATTTGACAAGCCAGTGTTTCATAATTTAAGAATGTGTTGGTGTGTTGATGTGTTGATGGGTTAGTGTGTTAATGTGTTAGTGTGTTAGTGTGTTAGTGTGCATCTGGTGTGTTGGTGCTATTTTTCCATGTATTCAGTAGATAATCAAATGAAACTACGTCTTCAACTTGCAGCACCTGCTCGATGTTGGGAAAGTCCGGATTGATCAGCAGATTGCATTCCAGTGGATAAAAGCTCAAGCCTATTCTTGCGGAAGGTACTTTCAGAAATGGAAGATCTTTGTCAGCCAGCCATAGCCGTCCGAAGTCCTGCGTGGCCTTGCTGTGTGGCAGACTATCCCATCCAACCGGAAGGCTTGCCGGATCAAGCGTTCCAATCACAGTTTCGTCGGCGATGTCATACACGATCATATACCAGTGCCTCGCGGCCACGGCATGTCCCTTGATACATAAGTATTCCAGGAGCGCCACACCCGGCGACCCGCTCGCACAGATCATCCTTGTCCCTTTGGGATTCCACCTTCCGGCGCTACCGGATGCACTGTACGGACTCCTGTAGTAAGTTTCAGACATGATGCGGTGGCACTTCATCACTACATCACATTTCCGTAATGCAATGCATCGACCGCTTCCTCTACGATGTCAATGCCGATCTGTGAGATCAGCAGTTTGGCGGGAATCTTATTGCCTAATGCCATGTTCGGACTGTGCAGCCATGTCTTAAACATATCAAGGCTCCCGAACAGGTTAACGCCTTTTCGTATGATCTCGTCAATACGGAAAAACTGATTGGATCCGGCGGCACCGATCGAACTATCGGCCCCCCACCGGGAAACCGTGCTGGGCGATACCCCTGCAGCCTGGGCGACCTCGGGCACTTTCAAATCAAGAAATTCAATGATCGGTTCTACCTCTTTTGAAGGTATGCCGGCTTCAACAAGCGCGCTGACCTGACCCAGATTCGAGGCTTTTCTCAAACCGCGGATAAAAAAACCGTAACCCGGCGTGACCGCATATATTTTCTTTTTCCCTCCACGTAAAACGCGAAAAGCTATGGCCGGCTCTTCCAAATAAGACTCGCTCTTCTCCGACATTTCTTCTTTATAGCCTGACTTCACCTTTGCCCGGCGCTTGGTTTTGGACTTTTGCACCGTTTTTTTTGGGGTTTTCCGCTTTTTCATGGCGCTATCATTTGACAATACAATATATGTCATTTGACATAATAATGCAACCGTCACCGCAAAGACGCCAAGACGCAAAGTTCTTTCCAGGTATTTTGTTCCTTTACTGTCCTGCAAATTGCAAATTGAACCGAGAGCCCCTGGCTAACGCAGAAAACCAGCACATAGGAATAAACAAGAAAATTACTTAGCGCATCTCAGCGCCTCTGTGCCTTCGCGGTAAAAAGGTCATGCTCACTCCCCTTTCGACACTCCCTTCAATGCGTCTGCTACAACAACTGCAAGCGGTGTAGTCGGTTTTCCAATCAATGCTGAAAGCTGACGACTGTCATCGAACAATGCACCGTTTGAGGCAGCGACATCCCAGCTGGCAATGGCTTTCGCGATTGCCTCCGGTAAACCAACCTCGGTCAACACTTTCGCATATTCCGCCTCCGGCAAATTTTTGTATGGAATATTCTTTCCCGTTTGCTTCGAAATTTCAGCTGCAAGATCACTCAGCGTATAGGCATTATCCCCCGCAAGTTCATAAACCTTTCCCTCCTGCCCTTTTTGCGTCAATACCGCTACGGCAGCTGCCGCATAATCAGCACGTGCCGCGGAAGAAATCTTGCCGTCTCCTGCACTGCCTACAAAAGCACCGGCAGCCAGCGCTCCGGGAATGGACGCCGTATAATTCTCAGTATACCATCCATTCCGCAGAAGCGTAAAAGGAATACCCGACTTCTTCAACAGCCCTTCAGTAGCGCTGTGTTCACCCGCCAAACTCAACGAAGATTTGTCCGCATGAAGCAGACTGGTATACACGATCCACTTCACACCGGCCTTCTTTGCCGCTTCTACAATGTTTTCATGCTGCGCTTTGCGCTTTCCCACTTCACTCGCCGATATCAACATCAACGTATCAATTCCCCCCAGCGCCCGGTCAAGGGTTTCAGGCCTATTGTAATCCGCCTCGCGCACTTCAACGCCAAGATCCTTACCTTTCTCAGGCGACCGCGCTAACGCTACAACATCACCTGACGATACCTTGTCCTTCAACTTATTCACCACAAGACGACCTAGTTGTCCCGTAGCTCCTGTAACAGCTATTTTCATATATGTACATTTATATTTAACCCATTAAACCCAATGTCATTAAACCTTTCCAACCTCTCCAACCTTTCCAACCTCACCTCAAAGCTACACATCCATCCGTATCTTCTTGCTAAAATCGGGCAACTGATTCTCCTCTGTCCTTGCATCTTGCAACCTGGAACCGGCCCTTCGACAAGCTCAGGGACCGGCATCTCTGCATCCGGCGACCGGCAACTCGACCCGCATGGAAGAAATAGCTGTCTCTATCAGGGTTTGTGCTCTGCATCCTTGCAACCCGGGCAACAATAAACTTTTTACTACCTAAAATTCCTTCCCTCTCCGAAAATATTTCCCTGCACAAATTCCTGCTCCTTTCTCGTCAGCACAGGAGCGGTCTTTTCATCAGCGCGCGATGTGGTTAACGGCAACTCGTCACCCTTTCCGGCAGTGAGCCGATGCAATAACTTCGAATAGTTGTAACACCGCCGTACAATGACATGAATCACTTCTCCTTCTTTTTGAAGCTGTCCTTCCACCATCAACAACCTTGCTTGTATGATCTCCTTCCGGTATTTGTCGAACAACTTCTGAAAGACCACAAGATTCGCGGTGCCGGTCTCATCTTCCAGGGTGATAAAACAAATACCACTGGCCGTTCCCGGTCTTTGTCTTACAAGGATCAACCCCGCGACCTTTACGATGTCACCATCTTTTGCATGTGACAGCGCAGACGCCGGCAGTACGTGAAGCCGTTCCAATTCATCGCGCACAAAGCTCACCGGATGCGCCTTCAACGACAAAGACGTGGCCGCATAGTCGTGCACCACATGTTCTGACAACGGCATTTCGGGAAGCGAGATCTTTTCAGTTTCATGAAGATGTCCGGAGGAAAAAAGCGCGCCCGGCCGGTCTTTCGCCGACACTTCCCACAACGCATTTCGCCGATCGTGTCCGGCGGATCGGAACGCATCGGCATCTGCCAGCTTCTCCAATACCGCATCCGACAAACCTGCGCGGCGCAATTCATCGATTGATTGATACCTGTTCTTTCTTCCTTTGACCAACAATTTCATATCCTCCTCGCGCAAGCCCTTCACCTGCCGGAATCCCAAACGAACGGGAAAGTATCCTGTTGACGAGGCGCGTTCTTCCAGTTGGTTATCCCATTCCGAACAATTAACGTCGACTGGCCGTACTTCAACGCCGTGCTTCTGTGCATCAATGACAATCTGTGCAGGCTGGTAGAAGCCCATAGGCATACTGTTGAGCAGTGCACACGCAAATACATCCGGATAATAACACTTGATCCACGCGGACACGTAGACCAGCAGTGCAAAACTGACCGCATGGCTTTCGGGAAAACCATAGCTGCCGAAGCCCATCAGCTGTTTAAACACGCGGGCGGCGTATTCCTTGCTATAACCGTTTTGTACCATGCCCCTGATCAGCTTCTCTTCAAAATGCGCCAACACTCCTTTCGCTTTGAAGGTTGCCATGCTCCGGCGCAGGCCATCCGCTTCCGCGGGAGTAAAGCCCGCGGCGACAATCGCGATCTTCATTGCCTGTTCCTGAAACAACGGAACCCCCAGTGTACGGCCGAGAATCTCTTCCAACTCCTTCGAGGGATATTCTACCGGCTCTTCCCCGTTCCGGCGGCGCAGATACGGATGTACCATGTCGCCTTGAATCGGTCCCGGCCGCACGATCGCCACCTGGATCACCAGGTCATAAAAACATTTAGGCCTCAGCCGCGGCAACATCGACTGCTGTGCGCGGCTTTCGATTTGGAAGACACCGATGGTGTCAGCGTGGCTCGTCATCTCATAGACCACCGGATCATCTTGTGGGATGTTCGCCAGCGTGCATTCACGGCCATAATGTTTCTTGATCAGATCGAATGCCTTGCGAATGCACGTGAGCATTCCCAGCGCCAGCACATCGATCTTCAAAAAACCCAGCGCTTCGATGTCGTC
>CAYMWA010000197.1:1080-5967 GCA_964393795.1 uncultured Roseivirgaceae bacterium | reverse complement strand
GCTGCACGAAAGGACCGACAATGACAATAGTAGAACAGCTGCTATCCTCTTCATTTGCTCGTAGATTGACAAGTTGAATGGCCTGTCGCCATGGCCCTCAAAAGGTAATCTCAAAGATAAACATCTCCAAGGTACCAGGCCCAAAATGTCGCAACGGATTTGATTTGAATGTTACGCAGAGACACAAAAAAAGAGGGCATTACGCCCTCTCTGTTTTTTTGACCTGCCACAATTAGTATCCCGGATTTTGCACCAGGTTCGGGTTTGACAGAATCGCACTGGCGGGGATCGGAAAAAGATCAGTGTGTCCGTCACCAGCAGGCTTGAATTCCCACGCGTCCTTAAACTGGCCAAAGCGAACAAGATCTGTTCGGCGGATGTACTCGAGATACAACTCCCGGCCCCGTTCGTCAATCAAGTCTTGTTCAGTCAAAGTTGTCAGCGGCGGTGTATTTTCTCTCATTGCCCTGAGTTCATTTACTTCCGCCAACGCGTCACCGGTACCGCTTCTCAACATGGCCTCTGCCCGCATGAGGTGGGCGTCAGCAAACCGGAACAGAACCGTTCCCGATGTAAAGGAGCCGTTTGCCGGAGAATATTTCAACAATCTGATGCCGGTCACTTCATTGTTACCAATAAGGCCGGGCAGGTCTTTAGTGAAAATCAACGGGGCACCCGTTCTGGTTTCCAGCGGCACCGCTTTGCCGTCGCGCCATCCGTACATCTGGCCAAACTGGAAGCCGTAGCCGAATCCTTCATTCTCCGCATTGGTCGAGGCAAGCGTCTGGGTGTAACCCCGCCTTTCCTCCTGACCACTTCCGATTGAATTATCATCGGCGGGACCTTCAAATTTGTCGTAGAACTCCGCCAATGTAGTAAAGCCGTTCCATCCACCGCCTTCGTTCTCAGACTCTCCCTGGTTGTAATGGAGGGAGTTCCACATTTTTGTTCCTACGTCAGCTGATACATTCCAGATGACATCGCGATTTGTAAATTTGGGGCCCACAAAGATGTCGAAGTAGTCGGGCTCCAACGCATAGCCATCGGCCTCTATGGCATCAACCGCATTGATGACGTCCTGCAAATCGTTGGGACCATATGAGCCGTTGTACACGATGGCATTCAGCTTCACGCGGGCCAGCAAAAAATTTGCGGTCGCTCTCACTGCACGGGTTTTGTTGTCGGAAATAGGATTGCTGGCGGGCAGCCCTTCTATGGCATCGTTTAGATCCTGCACCACCATGTTATATGCTTCCGTACGGCTCATCACTTCGGGAATAACGTCAGGCCCATCCGTCGCATTTCTGAAGGGCACCTGACCAAAGAAATCCAGTACCTGCCACATGTTGTAGGCACGTATAAACTTGGCATGCGCTATCTGTTCAGGTGTTGCCTTACTCAGCGGATCGATCACCTGCGTCGCTCTTAACACAGCACCGTTCTTGTCGTTCCAGGTGTTGATGATGAACTGGTGTGTCGGTCCCCATGTGTGGGTATGCAAAGTTCGCCAAACGCCGTTATCCCCCCAGTCAGTACCGCGTGTCGGCACCACCTGCTCATCCGTTGTAACTTCCATCAAGGCATACTGATTTTCCTGCGTGGCAATCTGGCCTGAAATATCGTTGTAGAGTGCATCAATGGATCCGGCCGGGTTCTCAACACCATTAAAGACCGAAGATGGCCCCTCGGTAATCAATGAGTCAGTTTCGTCAATGTCCAAATTGCAGGCACCCGCAAGGAGCCCAAGGACAACAACTGGAATACTCAGCCTGCTATTTATTTTTTTAAAGTTTATCATTTCTATTTTCATTAAGAATAAAACTTTCGATTAGAAGGCAACATTTAAACCGAGTGTGAACGTACGCGGTCGCGGATAAGCTCCATAGTCAATTCCAGCTGTTGGCAAATCATTCAACAAGCCATTGTTGGCAGGGCTTGTACTGACTTCCGGATCAAGGCCCGTGTAGTCTGTCAGGACAAAGAGGTTCTGAGCATTAAAGTATACACGCAGGTTTTTTAATGCCCCCCCTTCGGTCATTGGCACGGTATAACCTAGTGTTAGTGTTTGCATCCTGACGTAATCCCCTTTTTCCAGGAATCTGGTAGATACCGATGCTTCGGCCGCGCCGGATTCCGGACTGGAAGGCACATCCGTTGTCACATTCCGGGCGTTGTTAATGGAGCCTGCCGTAAAGAAGGCGTTACGGGTATTGTTGTAAATGTAATGTCCGAATTGACCGGAGAAATACATCGCAAGATCGAATCCCTTATATCTCGCATCTAATGAAAGTCCGCCATTCCAGGTAGGGAGCGCCGATTTCCCGACGAATACCTGTTCATCACCAATCGGCTGCCCGTTTTCGTCGAACCCTTGGAACTCCCGTAAATGGTAAGAAAACAAAGGATGCCCACCTGCTAAACGCTGTGCATAAGCACCAGTGAGCCCTTGTCCGTAAATGGTGCCCGCATTGAGAAGTCCCGTGAAGTCTTGCAGTTCGTTCGTGTTATGGGCAACGTTTCCGCTAATATTGAACGCACCATCTCTTGTCTGAACTGCAGCATAAGAAAGGGACAGTTCCCAGCCTTTATTCACTACAGTGGCATCGAGATTGTCAAATATACGAACTCTTAAGGCAGGTTGCGAAGCGTCGCGTCGCAACAGCAGATCGGTTGTGTTTTTAACATAGTAATCCACCGCACCGCTGAATCTGTCGCCCAATATGCCAAAGTCAATACCGACACTGGTTTGCGCCGTTGACTCCCACCTCAATCCGGGATTAGGATCACCAAGCGCTTCTGTACCTGGCAGGACAATCTCGCGATTGGAATTCACACTTGCGTCCTGGAATCTCTCCCTTCTTATATAATCTCCATAGCTCAAGCCGTCCTGGTTTCCAACCACACCATATCCCAGCCGGAGTTTAAAGGTGCTGAAGGCGTCAGGTATGAAATCTTCCTGATCCATTCTCCAGGCAACGGCGCCTGAAGGGAAAAAGCCATACCGGTTGTCACTTCCGAATTTGGAAGAACCATCCACGCGCAACGTTGCGGTAACCAGGAACTTCTCATTAAATGTGAAATTACCCCGGCCAAAATAGGACTGCAAATAGTCAGTGTGATCAAAAAAATTGGCCGCCAGTGCCTCCGTTGTAACTCCGGAAGGTCTTGAAAAAAACGATCGTTCAAGCACTCCTTCGCCAAAGCTGATACCGTTTACGAATCCGGTTGACGTTGGGTCACCATCCACAATCACCTTGTCTGCCACACCCCAGTTGTTATAATCGGGGTATACGCCACTTGCAGCGGCGTTTGCTGCCTCATACGAGTCTCGGAGATCGGACTCCATGGCGCCGAAACTGGAATAGTCTGGAAATCCCCTGCCAGTCGCCCAGAAATACTTATCGCGGAAACTTTGCACTGAATATCCTAATACAATGTCCATCGTAACGTTTCCGGAAGTCTTGTGATGATTCAACGTCAGCTCGAGCAAATTGCTCGTCGTGCGGTTCTCATTCAATTGCCCTTGTCCGTACCCACGCACTTGGTCGCCGCCGTTAAGTACATCTCCCGAGAGCAACGTTACCCGTTCTCCAACAGACAAATCCAAGCCGTACGTTGCCTTCGCCGTTAGGGTGCTGTTAAGCTTATAGGCTGCTGAAAGATTCGCGAGTAGCCTGTCTGTCGCCCCTTCGCTTTGATAATACTCAAGCATATTTGCCGGACTTCGCAAAGTACCGGTATTAAAATCGGGATCGGTCGGCCATGTCGGGTTTGCCGAATAGGCAGCACCCAACAGGTCACCTTCAAAGCCGGAATTGCCACTAATCGGAGGGTCCTCTCTGTTAAGATTCGAGTAGGTTGTCGCCAAATCAATATTAAGCTTGTCATCCATAAACGACTTCTTCGCATTGATTCGACCGGTCAGTCTCTTCATGTAGGAATGCTCAAGAATACCTTGCTGATTTTCATACCCCAATGAAGCGCGTATAGAGGCCGTTGGAAAGCCTCTGGAGTAAGAGAGATTCTGCTTGTGGGAAACGGAGGTTCTTGTCACAAAATCCTGCCAATCCGTATCCGCGCCCGCATCCCGTGCGGACCTGTCTCCACCATATTGTTCCACAGCATCAAGAAATGCTTCCCTGTCGAGAAGGTCGTATTTGTTTGCCGGTGAGGCCACACTCACGTTGGAGGCAAACTCGAACGTGCCTTGGCTCCCCCTTCCACTCTTTGTCGTGATAATCACTACACCGTTGGCGCCGCGCGATCCATAAATGGCTGTCGCAGAGGCATCTTTCAAAATACTGATGCTCTCAATGTCTGAGGGATTCAGAAAGTTCAATGGGTTCGTGTCGGCAATCGTTCCGTATCCGACGTCTGCTGAGGCCGGCTGAGTACCGCCACTCAGTGGGACCCCGTCAACTACGAAAAGAGGGTTGTTGTTCGATCGTATGGAAGTGGTCCCGCGAATTCTTAACTGGACACCAGCACCCGGATTGCCTGTAGCTGAGGTGATTTGAACACCCGCAGTCTTTCCCTGGATCAACTGCTCCGGTGAAGATATTACCCCGTTGTTAAAGTCTTCCGATTGCACGGATGTAACGGCTCCCGTGGCGTCTCGCTGGGTGACCTCGCCGTACCCGATAACCACCACTTCCGAAAGTGCAGTGACATCCGGTTCCAGGGTAACGTTAATCGTTGATCGACCTCCGACGACAATCTCTTGTGTGGCAAATCCGACAAATGAAAATACCAGCGTCGCGTCGTCTTCCACGTTGATGGAGTAATTGCCATCAACATCTGTCGATGTTCCCATGTTAGTTCCTTTCAGCACGATGTTCACGCCCGGAATACCGACGCCGTCGTCCGCCGAGGTTACTTTTCCGGTTA
>CAYMWA010000197.1:0-1070 GCA_964393795.1 uncultured Roseivirgaceae bacterium | reverse complement strand
TGACCACGCAAAGGTGCCCACGAGCAGTAGGATAACCGTTAGAAACCCGCCTTTAGAAAAGTAAAGTTTAATCATATGGGTTGAGTTTAGGTTAATGGAAGAATCTTGAAGTTCGTGAATTCATCCCAAAAGGTAGAAAAATGCTCCCTGACTTCCAGCACATTAGTCGAAAAAATTTGTCCGCACACGTACCCGCAACCGTTGCCGCAATGGGTAACGCAGCCGGTAGACGCCGATGGGTCCCCGCGCGTGCCGGCGCTCAATTGGCAATTTGGCAATTGGCAATTGACAATGGGTGGAGGTGTACACCAAAAGATGCGTCCAGTAATTCAAAATTGGCAATCAGCAATAGGGAAGTGTACACCGGGCAGTACCGGTCCGCTTGTCCCTCGCGCAAGGCTGACGCTCAAATTGGCAGTTGACAATTGGGCAGTTGACAATTTGGGCAGTTGACAATCGGGGAACTGTACACCGAGGATTAGCCGGTCCCTTGTCCGTTCGCGCATGGCCAATGCGCAAAAAAGTTGACAATTGATAGTTGGCAGTTGACAATTGGGACGAATAGCCAAGTTCAATCGTTTGCGGTGATTGTGGATAATTGTTGCGCAACAAGTTGCGAAGATGTTGCGAAGAACGTAAATTGCGGCCTCCAGACCGACAATTCCCGGCCGCTCTTACCGGCCATCATCAAACACAATAGCAGTCATGAAGTACAATCAGGTTACCATCAAAGACATCGCCCGCGAACTTGGCATCTCGCCGTCGACCGTATCGCGCGCGCTCAAAGACCACCCCGACATTAGTCCCGAAACCAAGAAGGCAGTAAACGAACTGGCCGAAAAGCTCAACTATACGCCTAACATCGTCGCACTCAGCCTGCGGCAAAGCAAGACGAACACCATCGGTGTCATCATCCCGGAACTCGTACACTTTTTCTTTTCGACCGTCATCGCCGGTATTGAGGACGTTGCCTACAGCGCCGGCTACAATGTGATCATCACGCAATCGAACGAAAGCCTCGAACGCGAAAAAACCGATATCAAAGCGCTGTTCAACAGCCGTGTAGACGG